>CAZYKQ010000032.1:0-17066 GCA_964648235.1 uncultured Christensenella sp.
GAAATCACCCTTTTTGACTTACATAGGATGGAGGCTTCCAGAAAAATCCATCATCTATTTTACTTTGAAAATATAGCATAAGCGATGTTATGAAAACATGCTCGCAGCCTGAGCATATCTGTCTGCCCGCGCAAAGGGTGGATTGCATTGGTAAGAAGCACTGCGTAAAAACCAGTTTCAGGATCGACAAGCAGACTGGTCCCTGTAAAGCCTGTATGTCCAAAAGAGCCTTGAGGAAAGAGATCCCCCGCAAAGCTTCCAATCGCTGAAGGTAAATTGAATCCAAGACCTCGATGCAGTTTGTGAAACGGTGTATGGTTTTGTACAGCCAGACGGAATGTTCCCTTGCTGATCAAAGGGGTTCCTTCATGCGACAGCATTGCCGCAAAGCGCAAACAATCATGCAGGGAGGAAAACACACCTGCGTTAGCCGATACACCGTTCAAAAAGCGCGCATTCTCATCATGAACTACACCTGAAAGCGGCAATCCTTCAGGCATGATGCATTCTGTCGCCGCAAAGTTTATGCCTCGCGGCAGATAGCCGGTCGAGCCCATACCAAGGGGGACAAAAATCTTTTCCTCCGCTAATTGGCAGAGCGACTTCCCATCTATTTTTTCCAGGATCATCCCAAGCAATATATAGCCCATGCAGGAGTAATCGACCACGCTGCCCGGACAATGCTCCAGCGGATGCTTCAGGATGGCTGACTGGGCATCATGTGCCGTTTCACAGCATTCGTCAAGCCTAAAGCTGGGATGAAAGCCTGCAGTATGTGTCATAAGCTGAAAGACTGTGATATCTTTTTTATCTTCAGGCGCTTCAAAATACATGGATAAGTTGTCATTGAGTGTTATCTTTCCATCCTCAAGCGCCAGCAACGCAAGCATTGTCGGCGAGAGTATCTTGGTCAATGAAGCCATATCAAATCGGGTATTGATATCAGCCATTTCATTCCCCATTTGAGACAGCCTGCCTTTAACGCAAGTATGAAGAGTCTCTCCATACACACCGATACCGGCTGATACACAGGAAAAAGCTTTGAGCTGTAAGCATTCATCCAAAAAGGTATCAATCGCATTATAATTCTTCATTCTTTTGCTCATATACTTTCTATGATTTGTCGCATACCAAAGGCCGTTGTCCCAAAGCAGGAAGCGTGGTCCTTTTTAATCACCGCTCCGCGAACTATGCTCAACGCACTGTAATAGCGAAAATACTTGAAGCTGATGGAGTTTTCAGCAAGCCAAAGATGTTTGATCGCCTTCTCCCATAATGGAAAGGTTTCCGTCACGTCAATATAAAAATAGGGGCTGAACTCCTCGGCATCTTCCCAGTTTTCACAGTACAGTGTTTTTGATATTGGCGCGGGTGGTTCTCCGTCTAGTTCAAACGTAGGCAAAGAAGCAAAAAATACAGCGTTCTTCGTTATTTCATGAGCTGCAACATGATCCTTATGGAGGCTGTTTCTCCAATGGCTGAGAACAGCTGTTGCTTTCTTAGCCCGAAGGATACGCGCCAAACGCATCTCAAGAGCCTGTCCGGGCATCAGCTCGCCGTCCTGATAATCAAGTACAATGCTCTCCCCACCCAACTCTTTCATAAACGCAGCAGCTGAAGCAATAATTTTTCCCTGAACTCAGCGCTGGATACCCCGTCTGGCGCACCGCGTTCCCCTGCTGTAAGATCAATGGTAATCACACGATCTCCCATGAAGGCATGCTTAGCAAGCAGCATACCGGCTGTTAACTGTGCGTCACCCGTATGCGCACCGATGGCTACAATGGTCTTTCCCATTTGTTTATCCCCCTCAAAAAAACATCAGATTCTTTTCCCTACCACAACGAATCGCTTGGCAACCCGGAACCCAGCCCGCAGATAAATTCGCTGGGCATGGTTGGTATCCCCTGTAAACAGTGTGCTGAATCCAGCTCCAATCAATATGAATTCCTGCATCAACATATTAAACAACACAGTAGCAATGCCTCGCCGCTCAAATTCAGGGTCTGTACATATCCCCGAAAACCATCCTCGTCCGCTGGGCTCCTTGTCAACCGGCCCCGTAAAGCCGACAATATAGCCCTCCGATACAGCCACAGGCATAGGCCGTGAAACAGGTCTTGCAAGCTCTTCCTTGATAACGTGTCGCCAATATTCACTGCCTACACGATCACACATACGGTCATAATCATACGTCTGCATCGTATCCCAGCGGCCTGTATAAATGCCCTGTCTCCAGAGCAGCTGGCGCTTCTCTTCCAGATCAGGAAGCGGTTGATAGTCCATCAAATTCAAATACATGGCCACTTCCCGCGGTCCCTCCTGATAGCCCATATGCATTAAAAAGGAAAAGCCGGGCGACTGTATATCGACACCGGGTGCTTTGTTATGATCATGTTCTGGCGTTCCGGGGATCAGCCAGGACATCTGAATGGGGCTGCTTTCAGACACAATAACCCGCGATTTTCCTATCCTGTGAAAAGCTCCTTCCAATGATGTATGCAAAGCCCGGCCTATCCCCCGTCCACGCATATCCTCTCTGACCAGTATAATGTTGATATATCCCGGCGTATTTTCATTGTTTTCTTTAGGCAAAAATCCTTCTTCACCGCGCCGCTGATAAAGCCGACCACCTCGTCACCAAACTCAGCCACCAGCAAAAAAGCAGAATCATAAGCAGGAGATTCTATGAATTGTTGTTTGAAACGCTCCTTTATCAGGGGCTTATAGGGAATTTCCCCGGCTTTCTGCGCGGCGTTCCATATCATAATGATTGCCTGAAGATCCTCTGCCGTATACTGTCGGATAGAAATCTTACTATCCATGTTTTTCCCCTTCATTTACAAAGCTAATTA
Organism: uncultured Christensenella sp.; assembly: GCA_964648235.1. GTDB lineage: Bacteria > Bacillota > Clostridia > Christensenellales > Aristaeellaceae > UBA1038. Next base: position 2,856 of record CAZYKQ010000032.1, read on the forward strand.
TTTAAATCCTTAGTAGGGATTATACCAGAAAAAACAATCAAAACAAACATAGGCACGAAAAAAGGCAAGCATATACATGGTCATACTACCAGAGCTGTGCTACAATCAAGACATTCTAAACCATAAAGGCCATCTACCTGAGGAAGTGAAAGGAAAAGGCCATGAACTTTGAAGAATTATCCACCGAGCAAATAAATGAACAGAGTATGATGCTTGATGAACTGTCTCCGTTTGAAGCAGCCCGTCTAATGAACAAAATCGATTCTCAGGCTGCCTTTGCGGTTGAGTCAGCTCTTCCCCAAATTGCCCGGGCAGTTGAGGAAATTTCCTGCCGGCTTAAAACCGGGGGACGGTTATTATATGCCGGGGCCGGTACAAGCGGCAGGCTGGGTGTGCTGGACGCCTCTGAATGCCCTCCTACCTTTGGTGTCCCCAAGGAGCTGGTCGTCGGCTTAATCGCCGGCGGAGACCAAGCCCTGCGTCGCGCGATCGAAGGCGCTGAGGATCAGCCGGAACTTGGCCGGAAGGAAATGATTAATGCAAAGCTCTGTGAAAAAGATGTGCTTGTCGCCATCAGTGCCAGCGGCTATGCGCCATACTGCATCGGAGCACTGGATCATGCCAGGGATATCGGTGCTTTTGCTATTGCGCTCACCTGCAATAGCAGGGCTCTGATGTCAAACCACGCGGATCTTGCGATTGAGATGCCCACCGGCCCGGAGATACTGTCCGGATCCACAAGGCTAAAGGCAGGAACGGCCACCAAGATGGCTTTGAATATGCTGACAACGCTGTCCATGATACAGATGGGTAAGGTGTATAAGAATCTGATGGTTGATTTGTCCCCCAGCAACAACAAACTAAAAGACCGTGCAGTACGCATTATTAAGAATGCCCTTCATCTGGATAGCAAAGAGGCGGCAGAAAGCTTGCTAAAATCTGCACACGGGCAGGTTAAGGTTGCCATTGTCATGGGCCTGTCCGATGCAAGCTTTGAACAGGCTCAGAAATCTCTGGAAAATGAAGAAGGCTTTGTCCGCCGCGCGGTGCAAAGCATCAGGGAAGGCATATGATCAGTTATAAGGATGCGGTTCGCATGGCAGGGCATAAGCTGGTAGCAGGGTTTGAAGGAACAACGCTGCCCAGCAGTATGATTCATCTTGTTAGGGAGCACAAGGTCAGCAATGTGATCCTTTTCCGCCGTAACGTTGAAAGCCGTAAGCAACTTAGAGACTTGTGTGAAAACATACAGACACTGGTTCAACAGGAGACGGGCGCTCCGGCTCTGATCACCATTGATCAGGAAGGAGGCGCTGTCAGCCGTTTGCCGCAGGAGTATACTGTTTTTCCCTCTCAAATGGCCATCGCAGCAAGCGGCCATCCTCAGAACGCTTATGATGCCGCGCGCATGACAAGCCGCCAGCTGCTGGAATTAGGTATCAATTTTAACCTTGCGCCGGTGATGGATCTGAATATAAACCGGAATAATCCTGTGATTGGAAGCCGTAGCTATGGTGATTTGCCAAAGACCGCAGCAGACTTCGGCGCCGAAGCAATCAGGGGATATCGTGAATCAGGAGTGTTTGCCGCAGCAAAGCACTTCCCCGGCCACGGTGATACAGCGGTCGACTCTCACGTAGGGCTTCCCATCGTCAATAAGACACTGAATGAGATGTGGGAAACAGAACTCCTTAGCTTTGCCGCCGCCATCAATGCGGGTGTCCCTGCGATTATGATCTCACATATTCTTTACCCTAAACTACAAAAAGATCCATTGCCCGCAACGATGTCACGGGATATCGTTACCGGGTTGCTGAAAGGCGAAATGAATTTTTCAGGCCTTGCCATCAGCGACTGCATGATGATGGATGCCATTATGAAGTACTATGGCGTGGTTGACGGCTGTGTCGCTTCCGCAATGGCAGGAATGGATCTGATCTTCGTGTCGCACAGCCCAGACTTGGCTGCTAAAGCTGCCGAAGGTGTCCGGGATATGATTCTGTCTGGGTCCATCAGCGAAAGCGAATTTCTCCGCTCAGAACACAAAGTATTGGATGCTAAACGCGAAACCTTAAAAGCAAACCGATCTCCTGTCAGCGCGCGGGAGATAGGCACTATGCGCAATAAATCTTTTGCTATCGCAAGGGAGGCTTTAAGCCTATGGGGAACGGACATCTTGCCTGATATAGGCAGCAATCCCTTGTTTATCGGCAGCCCACTCGCCAGAGCCGGTTATGCGTCTGACGCTGATGCTGCATACCTCAGCTTTCCCGATCAGCTTTCCAGCGCAACCAGCGGACAGGCTTATGTGCTGCATCACAAATTGTCCGAAGAAGATATCTCTGCCATCTGCCTTGCAGGGAAAACGTCCAGCGCTTTTATCCTGGGGGTGCAGGAAAACTGTTTGGGTCAAGAGGAGCAAACTTTGCTAAAAAAACTATGCAAACAGTCGAAGCCTATAATCTGCGTTACACTCCGCACTCCCTATCCCCTTTATCAATTGCCGGAGGGGGTAATCGGTTTGGCTGCGTTTGATTACAGCCAGGATAGTCTTGAGGTTCTTTCTCTGGCCTTTACAGGTCTGTTGAAACCTTCAGGCAAAATGCCGGTACAGCTATAAAGGAGGAAGCGAATGCCCTACGTTGCGGGATGGGATGGAGGCGGGAGCAAAACAGATCTTGTGTGCCTTGATCTGAACGGCCATCTGTTGGCACGTGAAAGTTTCGGTCCGCTCAATCCTAACGGTGCTGTTTTATCAGAGGTAAAAGAAACCATTCGGTCCGCTCTGGGTATGATGGCCAAGCTTCCCGGCGGGCTAAGTGCATGTCGCTATATGACAGTCGGCTCAGCCGGTGTCAGCAACCCCAATGTGAAAGAGATTCTTAGCCATCTGATCAGATCCTCCGGCTATCCGGGACCATTGAGCATAGTCGGCGATCATGAAATTCTATTGTACGGTGCTGTCGGTGAGGAAGGCGCTGTGCTGATCGCAGGCACCGGCTCCATCTGCATCGGGAAAAAAGCAGGAGGAGAAACGCGCCGCGCAGGGGGCCTGGGCTATTTATTAGGAGATGAGGGCAGCGGATACTGGATAGGGCTGCAAATTCTTCGCATAGTCACGCGTGCCCTGGATGGACGCGCAGCTGCTACGCTGCTGACGGAACTTCTGATTGATACGCTGGGATGCAACAATTTACAGGAAATACTATCCCAGGTATATGGAGGCAAAATTGATAAGCTCCAAATTGCTTCTCTCTCTTCCTTGCTGATGGTAGCGATTCAAAAAAACGATGCGACAGCGCTTGAAATTTCTCGCGCCGCGACAGAAGAGCTGTGCATTCTGGCTGGAAGCGTTATAATGCCCTTAGGTCTCGATAAAGGGGTGCTGGCATTGTCTGGTGGGCTGATGTCTGAGTCAAGTCCGCTAAGGCCGATGACGGTTGAGCGTATACAGCTGAAGTATCCATCACTTGTCATTATCTCTCCAAAGAAAGACGCTTCGCAAGGCGCGGCAATGATGGCCTTGGCCAAACAGAAAGTTTAATTCAATGTCGCTTCCTGTTTGAACACTTCTTCTAGTTCCGGACAAAGGTCGCTTTTCGCAGTATTGATAACAACAAACATAAGTTGAAGTGTTTTAGCTGTGCTCGGTTATTTACGCAAGGCATCTGCCCATTTTGTCTCATCAAAGCCAAACAGTACCTGATCTTTGGTAACCAAAATGGGACGCTTTACTAACATACCGTCACTTGAAAGCAGGCGAAGCTGCTCATCCTCCGGCATCGTTTTAAGCCTTTCTTTCAATCTTAGTTCTCTGTATACAAGGCCGCTGGTATTAAAAAGACGCTTGAGCGGCAGTCCGCTTCGAGGATGCCACGTTTTCAACTCCTCATAACTCGGGTTATTCTCCTTGATATGACGAGCTGTATAGGGCGCATCCTGGCCGTCCAACCATTTTTTAGCCTTAATACAGGTGGTGCATGTGGGGTACTCAATAAACAGCATATATATCTCCTGTCAACATATTGATCTTAGTTACTTTCAGCTCTTTACTATATCCCGTACAATCTCTCCGGCCATAATCAGCCCCATGACCGGTGGCACAAAAGCAGTGCTGCCGGGAATGGACCTGCGAGCAGAATGAGTACCATTGATGTCAGTCGGGCAGGCACATTGTTTTTGACAGCAAAAATCCCCGACCTCTTTGGGCTCCAACGCTTCTTCAGTAGAGTAAACCACTTTGAGCGCAGGAATGCTCCGCTTGCGCAGTTCAGTTCGCATCACGCGTGCCAAGGGGCAGATGCTGGTTTTATAGATATCCGCGACCTGCAACCTTGTTGGGTCCATCTTATTTCCCGCCCCCATCGCGCTGATGATCTTTACACCCAAGGCATGCGACCGGCAGACCAGCTCCAGTTTGGCTTTTATTGTATCCACCGCGTCCGCGATATAGTCATATACGGACAAATCAACGCAATTCGCAGTTTCAGGCAAATAAAAAATGTTCTTCGACTCAACCTTCAGCTTGGGATTGATGTCCAGAAGCCTTTCCTTCATCACCTGTGTCTTATCACGTCCGATGGTAGAGTGAACAGCAATGATCTGACGGTTCAAGTTAGTCAAACAAACCCGATCATCATCAAAGATGTCGATGGAACCGACACCGCTGCGGGCCAACGCCTCCGCCGTGTATCCGCCGACACCCCCTATGCCGAACACCGCTACCCGCGCGTGCGACAAACGCTCCATTCCCTCTCTGCCCGTAAGCATCTGAAAACGCGCAAATTGATTCATCTATCAGCCTCTCGCCTACAGTATGCCCAAGGCAATTTCCATCATTCGGGTGAAACTCTTTTGCCTCTCCTCAGCCGTTGTCTCCCTGCCGCTTGTAAATGAATCGGAAATCGTCAGGAGACAGGCAGCATTTTTCCCAGTCACTGCGGCGTTATGAAATAACGCGAAGCTCTCCATCTCCACGGCCAGACAGCCCTCACGGTCCCGGATATCCATCCAATAGTTTTCGCCCTGCCACGGTTTGCGATAGAACACATCGCTCGAATGGATGGTGCCCTGATGAAGGGGAATTCCCAACACTTTGGCGCTTTTAACCAGCCTGTCGTTGAGCGCCTTGCTGGGGTAGGTCAGCTTGTCCCCACATCCGGTCATGGTATGGGCGAAGCTTGATTCGCTCCATGCCGCGTCTGCCAGCAGCACATCAAACAGCTGAAGCTCGGATGCATAGGCTCCCGCCGATCCGACGCGGATAATGTTTTCAACCCCATAGTTTTCAAACAGCTCATAGGAATAGATACCAATGGAAGGCATCCCCATCCCACTGCCCATGACAGATACATCTCTGCCTTTATAAGTACCCGTGAAACCGAGCATGCCCCTTACCTGGTTGAAGGTCACGGTATTTTCCAAAAAGGTCTCCGCGATCATTTTCGCCCGTAAGGGATCTCCCGGCATCAGAACGGTCTGGGCAATTTGGCCCTTCTCAGCTTGATTATGCGGTGTCGGCATAATTTGGCCTCCTTAGTAAATCATCAATCGCCTGTCAACAGGCTTCATGCCATTCTATACGGTGGCAACAACGATGTAAAGCCATCATAAGGCGTGCTCACGCTTATCTTCAGGATCTCTTACGCAGCCGACTCAAACTGGCTTTGATACAGCTCAGCATAATAGCCGTTTTTTGACAGTAGTTCATCATGCTGACCGCTTTCAATGATATCACCGTTTTTCATCACCAGGATCAGATCAGCGTTCTTGATTGTTGACAGGCGGTGAGCGATCACAAAGGAGGTTCGACCCTGTGTCAGCTTATCCATAGCTGATTGTATCAGCACTTCGGTGCGGGTATCTACGGAGCTTGTTGCCTCATCAAGGATCAGCATCGGAGCGTTTTGTATCATAGCCCGCGCGATCGTGAGCAACTGTTTTTGCCCCTGTGACAAGGATGCTTTGTCATCAAGCCTGGTGTCATACCCTTGAGGAAGCGTCTTGATGAAGTGATGCAGGCCGACTGTCCTGCAGGCATCGATCACCTGCTCATCACTGATGTTTTCTTTACAATAGATGATGTTTTCTTTAATGGTTCCCTTGAATATCCAGGTGTCCTGAAGCACCATCCCGAATTGATCGTGCACATTCTCCCGTTTCACCTGGCTGATCGGCGTGCCATCTATCAATATTTCTCCGGCGCCCAGTTCATAAAAGCGCATCAGCAGGTTGACCATGGTCGTTTTGCCGGCACCCGTAGGACCTACGATGGCCACCTTTTGCCCTGCCCTGATTTTAGCCGAAAAGTCATGAATCACTATTTTGTCTTCTGTGTAGCCAAAGCGAACGTGGCGGAACTCCACATGGCCCTTCACATTTGAAAGTGTAATAGGCAGCTTGCTTTCATCGCCTAATTCTTCCTCATCAAACAGTTCAAACACACGCTCTCCCGCAGCTGCAGCTCTTTGCAGATTTTGGAAAGCTTGTGCCATCTGGGACAGAGGCTGTGTAAACAAGCGGATGTACAGCATGAAAGCAACGATCACACCGAAGCTGATACTGCCATTCATTGCAAGCGCAGCGCCGACAACACAAACTGCCACATAGCCAAAATTACCGATAAATGTCATTACAGGCATCATAAGGCCGGACATGAACTGGCTTTTCCATCCACTTTCGTAAAGCTTCATATTGATTCGTTCAAAGACACGGACCGCTTCTTTTCCGCCGTTATAGGCTTTGACGATATTATGGTTCGAATAGATTTCTTCCACATGCCCGTTAGCTTCTCCCAGCCCCTCCTGCTGGCTAACGAAGTATTTTTGAGACCTTCTCATAATCAGCATCATGAATAAAAAACCAAACACGCTTGAACATATCGCGGTCAGAGCCAATATCCAGCTGTTATAAAACATCATAATTAAGGACCCAATCAGCATGGTCACAGCGGTCACAAGGGTCCCTATGCTTTGATTCATCGTCTGGCTAATCGCGTCCACATCATTAGTTACTCGGCTCAGCACATCGCCATAACTGGTTCCATCGAAATATTTGAGCGGCAGACGGTTAATCTTCATGGATATTCCTGTGCGCAAATTCTTGCTGACTCTCTGGGTTACAGTCGCCATAATATAACCTTGAATGAAGCTCAGCAGCGCCCCGCTCGCATAAAACACCACCAGCGCAAACCCAATGCCTTTCACTGCCTGCATGTCAATGGCACCCATGGCGGGGATTCCATTCGCCAAATACGGCAGGCCCTTCATGATCTCGTTGGTCATCTCCTTAAGCTTATCTGGGCCAATGATCTGCATGATAGTGCCGACGGCCGCCAGCAAAAGAGCTACGATGACAGCCGGAGCATATTGCTTGCTGTAGGAAATCAGCCTGACCCAGGTTTTCTTGAAGTCCTTAGGCTTTTCAACGGGACCCCTCATCGGGCCGCCCCCCATTGGGCCACCCCTTGAGGACCCATTCTGTTTTCTATGCTCACTCATTTCGCAAGCTCCTCCTCACTCAACTGGCTCATGGCAATCTCCCTGTATACAGTGCAACTGCGCAGCAACTGCTCATGTTTTCCGCTGCCGACGATGCGTCCTTCGTCCAAAACAATAATCAGATCGGCATCCATGATGGTTCCAATGCGCTGAGCAACGATCAAGCTGGTGACATCCCTGGTTTCATTCTTTAAAGCGTTGCGCAGCAGCCTGTCCGTTCTGTAATCAAGCGCTGAAAATGAATCGTCGAATATATAAATTTCAGGTTTTCGGCAAATGGCTCTGGCAATCGCCAGGCGTTGTTTCTGGCCGCCTGAGAGATTTGAGCCTGCTTGAGCAATCTGCGCCTCATATTTGCCTTCCATCGCCTCCACAAAGTCAGTTCCTTGCGCAATGGCGACAGCCTTTTTGATTTCTTCTTCAAGAAAATCTCCTTCTCCCCTATCACCGTAGGCAATGTTTGAGGCGACAGTACCTTTGAACAGGACAGCGCTCTGCGGCACGTATCCGATTTTATTGCGCAAAGTTTCCTGCGTATAATTGCGGATATCAACACCGTCGATCAGGATCTCCCCTTCGGTCACGTCAAAAAAACGAGGCACAAGGTTAATCAGGGTGGATTTTCCGCTTCCGGTTGAGCCAATGAAGGCGACGGTTTCTCCCTGCCTGACAGTAAAGCTGATGTCCTGCAAGACATGCTCCGCCGCGTCAGGATATTTAAAACCGACCTTGCGGAACTCCACTTCCCCTCTCTGGCTCGCCAGGCCCTCCGTTCTGGTCCCGTCGATAATGGTCGGCCGCGTTTGAAGCACCTCATTGATCCGGCGGGCCGAAACACTGGCGCGCGGATACATCACAAAGATCATCACAAGCATCAAGAAGGACATGACCACCTGCATGGCATAGCTTGAAAAGACGACCATATCGGAAAACAGAGTCAGCCTCTCCATAGCGCCTGCCGCATTGATCATGTATGCGCCGATCCAATAGATGGCAAGCGATAAACCGCTCATCATCATGGACATAACCGGCATCATGATAGCCATTGCCCGCCCAGTGAATAAATGCGTTTCGGTCAGCTCGGTGTTTGCCTGTTCAAATTTATCTTCCTGATATTGTTCAGCGTTATAAGCACGCACAACGCGAAGGCCGGTAAGGTTTTCTCTGGTCACGCGGTTCATATTGTCGGTCAGTATCTGCATCTTTTTGAACTTAGGCAACACAAAGATCATCATAAGGCCCACTATCACCACCATGATCACCACAGCCACCGCTGTCACCAGCGACCATTCAAAACCCTTGCCCGCAATTTTAGTCACTGCCCAGACCGCCATAATGGGTGCCTTGAGGATCATCATCAAGCCCATCGTAATCAGCATCTGCACCTGCGTCACGTCATTTGTCGATCGGGTGATCAGGCTGCCGGTGGAAAATCGGTTGATCTCTTCGTTTGAGAAGGATTCCACTTTGCTAAACAACTCGCCGCGCACCCGTCTTGAAAACCCTGCCGCAAGCACCGCGGCAAAATAACCAACGATCACAGCGGCTGCCAGGCTTCCAAGCGCGCACAGTAACATCTTACCGCCGGCCAGCCATATATCCTTCATTTCGCTCCCTGGGCTCTGTGTCAGCCGCGTGATCTCAGACATGTAATCGGGAAGCTTCAAATCCAACCAAACCTGGAAGGCGATAAAAACCAGGCTGACCAATACGATCAGCCATTCAATCGGCTTAAACTTTTTGAGTAACAAATACATCAGGGTGAATCCTCCATTGAAAAATAGAAGTCTGAACCGGCTGATCTCGTTTCATCTTCTTCGGACAACCGCATGTGTTTTTTTGAAATTATTGAAAAGCGCGCGGCAAGGCGGATAAACTCCCTTGTATCCTCCTCACCCATCTCTTCAAAGATACCTGCCATACAAGCCTGCATATGTGCCATCTCCATGAGCGCGCGTCGTTTGCCTGCCTCGGTGAGTGTCACCAATATATTGCGACGGTCGCATAAATTGACCTCACGTTTGATCTGTCCCTTCTTTTCAAGCGATCCCAGCAAGGCGGATACCCGCGCCATGCTGCTGCCCAGAGCGATTCTCAGTTCAGAAGGCATCACAGGCTTCTCACTCATGTGCAGGAAGTGCAGCACAAACATTTCTCCCTTATTGGCGCGGTTCAGGTCATCCATAAAATTGCGCTTGTTGCTGCCCATGATTTTCTTGAAGGCATGCAGCGCTTCATTCACATAGCCTGGATAGCTCTTTTTTTCTTTATTTTCCATCCTTCCTCCCGACATTAACTCTGTTAACAATTAACGGTGTTAATAATAAAGAACAGTCTTTTGTCTGTCAAGCTTTTTGTTTGTAGTCACTTTTATTCATAAAGGGAGGGCGGTCACGCCGCCCTCCCTAAAATAGTGTTATCTTCTTTATTGCTTTGGTGGATTCTCTGACGATATTTCAACAGTGATTGCCTTGGCCACCCGGCACTTCTCAAGCGTGGCGGCGTTCATAGGAATAACTGCCATCTCACCGGGTGTCAAAATCATGTGCTTGCGGCTGGACAACACGCGGTCATCTGCTTTAACAACTACATAATGGTTGCGAAATACATCGACAGGTCTGAACATCAAGTTGATCGAAAAGTCTACAGGTACCTCAGGAAGATTGATGCGCTGGGGTACTGAACCTCGTACACCCGATCCGTCTTTCACCGGGATAATGGTTCCCTGCCATCCCTTGCCCTTGATATAGGCCGCCGCTGCGCGTCCCGCTACAGCGCTCTCATCGGAAACATGATCTACCAGGTCATGCACGTGCAAAACATTGCCGCAGGCAAAAATGCCGGGCACATTTGTTTGAAGCGTGTTATCCACTACAGCTCCGGACGTAGTCGTGCTCAGCTCTACGCCTGCACTCAAGGAAAGTTCATTCTCCGGAATTAATCCAACCGATAATAGCAGAGTATCACACTCAAAATCACGCTCGGTCCCTGGAATTGGCCTGCGGTTCTCATCCACCTGTGATACAGTCACGCCTGTCAGGCGCTCGCGACCGTGTATGTTGGTAACAGTATGACTCAAAAGCAGCGGAATACTATAATCCTCAAGGCACTGTACAATATTCCGGTTCAGGCCGCTGGAATAGGGCATCAGTTCCACACAGGCAAGGACTTCCGCGCCCTGCAAAGTCATGCGCCGGGCCATAATCAGGCCGATATCGCCCGAGCCCAGGATGACCACTCGCTTGCCTGGCATATAACCCTCCAGATTTACAAACCGCTGGGCAGTCCCTGCACTATATATACCGGCACAGCGGGTTCCTGGTATCGCGAGAGCACCGCGCGGGCGCTCCCGGCAACCCATCGCAAGAATCACCGCCTTGGCCTCGAACTCCTGCAAGCCCCATTCACGGCTGATCGCGGTCACTACTTTATCATTTGTTACATCAAGTACGGTGACACCAATACGAACATCAATCTTCAGTTCCTGTGCCTTATCGATATCACGCTGCGCGTATTCGGGGCCAGTCAACTCCATCTTGAATCGATGCAAGCCAAACCCGTTATGAATACACTGGCGAAGGATACCGCCTTGAAAATCCTCACGTTCTAATACAATGATATTATCAATGCCGGCATCATGTGCCGAAATAGCAGCCGCCAACCCCGCGGGACCGGCTCCGATGATCAACAGGTCAACCGGAATTCTTTCATTATTCACAGCACTTGTCCTCCGGGTTCATCTCATTTAGCTTACCAACCAGGAGACGGCTTTCCCCACCGAACTTGGTTACTTCTTCGGGTTTCATTCCCAGTTCCTCACACAGAATCTGCAAGATTCGGGGGCTGCAGAACCCTCCCTGACACCTGCCCATGCCCGCCCGGGTCCGCCGCTTAACGCCATCAATGTTGCGCGCGCCAACAGGCTCTCTGATCGACATGCGGATCTCGGCTTCTGTGACCATCTCACAACGACAAACAATACGGCCATAATCATGGTCGCGTTTATAGGCTTCCTTTCGCTCTGCATGGTTCATATAGCTGAAAGATTTAGGCATGGGCTTCACCAGGTTCATCGTCTTTTTCTTAGGCAACTGCAGATAATAAGCCACCCATGTACCCATTTCCTCCCCAACGGCAGGAGCGGCGGACAAACCGGGGCTTTCAATGCCAATAGCCTCAAAGGCGCCATCCTTGGCCCCCTCCACGGCTCCTATAACAAAATCTCCGCCCGTTTCATGGGCGCGAATCCCGGAGAATGTGGTAATAACATTACGTACTGTCAAGCCTGGATATGTAAGCTTGGCCTTGGACAGAGCATCCGCCAGGCCATCGGCGGTGGTGGATGTATCCAACCCGTCTTTTATATCTTCAGCCGTCGGGCCGATAATCAGGTTCCCATGTGTAGTAGGGCTGATTAATACCCCCTTACCCATCTTGGTCGGTACTTGAAACATAGTCATAGAAAAGCGTAACGGAGTTTCATGATCCAGCAAATAATACTGACCACGGCGTGCCACAATATTTAGCTCCCTGGTGGAAATCTGATTGTGAAGCCGAGCGCCGTTGACCCCCGCGCAGTTGACAAAAGTTCGAGTCTCGTACACACCATTGTTTGTATGGATTCCCCATCCCGCTTCAATAGGCTCGATTCTTTGGACTTCAGTTTCCAGCTTAAATTCGACCCCATTGCCTCCCGCCGCATTGGCCAGGGCGTGCGTTAACTCATAAGGGCTTACCAAACCGGAAGCAGGTATATACAGGGCACAAATAATGTCAGGGTTCAGGTTAGGCTCCATTCTCAGCGCTTCATCACGTTCGATGACCCGGCAGCCTTCCACCTTATTGATCAATGATTGCTCATACAAGGCCTGGATAGCGCTCCTGTCGTCCTCATTGAAAGCCAACACCATGGCTCCCGGCTGGCCGTAGGGTACACCAAGGCGATTACAAAGGCTCTTCATCATCTGAGCGCCTTTAATGTTCAGGCGTGCCTTATCTGTACCAGGCTTGGCATCATATCCCGCGTGAACAATTCCACTGTTGGCCTTGCTGGCTCCTTCGGAAACATCGTCGGCCTGATCAAGAACAGCTACCTTGCCTTCGTAGCCGGATAAATGCTCCGCTATCGCGCAGCCGATAACACCTGCACCGATTATTATAACATCGTACATGCTGTTGCCCCTTACATGAATTCATATAAAAACCTTGGATATACTATCACAAATATATGCGAAAGTCTATCATATTTTACATCCTGTTCTGCTCTTCTGCATTGCCTACGATCAACATTATTTACAAAAATAATAATTTTCTGCTTGATTTTGTAATAATTTTGTAATATAATTCGAGCAACCCTTCTGTTAGGGAATAGTAACGAAGCTTCCGCAACCACTTAGGAGGATTCATGGATGAATAGTTCATACAATTATTTCAAAAAAATCGTGATTGCACTCTGCCTCATTTTAATCTTTAGCCTGAGTTTACCTGCCCTTGCCTCGGATGTAATGACAGGAACGGTCAACGCGGACAAAGTATTTTTCCGCATGAAGCCTAAGACAGACAGTGAATACTATGATAAGCTTAGCAAGGGGACAAAAGTTGCTCTTCTTTATAATTCGGGTGATTTCTATAAGATACGCTTTGACAGCAAAACAGGCTACATAATGAAAAAATATGTCAGTGTATCAAGCTCAGTAGTTAAAAAGCTTGACAACTCAACCCAGTCAAAGAGCACAAGCAAATATGCCAACGCGTCAAGTATCAAAGCGCTTGGGGATGCGCCTAAGCAGAGTAAAATTGGCGACAGCGGCGAACATGTAGAAAAGCTGCAGGCTGCTCTTCAGTTGAAGAAAGTGTACAGCGGCACTGTGGATGGATCCTTTGGAAAGATTACTCAAGAAGCGTTGAAAAATTATCAGAAGGCGAATAAGCTTAAGGAAACCGGGCAGGCAGATTACGACACTATCATGAAGCTTTTCGGCAAGGTGTCAGAGACAACTGTCGATAACGATCCACAGATGAAGGGTATTACCAGAATCTCTCAAATCACAGTACCCAAAACCAGTGATCAGGGTGATCGAGGCAATCACGTTAAAGCTTTGCAGCAAGCTTTAAAGATCAAAGGCTATTATAAGTCCGCTATCGATTCCAGCTATGGCGATAAAACAACGGAGGCCGTCAAAGCTTTTCAAAAAGCTTCCCGTCTCACGGATGACGGTGTCGCAGGGTTTGCCACCATCAAAAAGCTCTTCGGGCAAAACGCAGCCAATTATACCCTGCTCACAGAACGTCTCGACTGGTTTAAAAACGGTAGTTCAACTATTCCCAAGGGGGCTACATTTACTGTAAAAGATGTGTCCACCGGAAAAACCTTCAATGCTAAGCGCTGGAGTGGAGCCAACCATTTGGATGCGGAGCCTGCCAGTGCTGAAGATACAAAAACTATCAAAGCCATATTTGGCGGCGATTGGTCCTGGGCTCGCCGCGCCATCCTGGTGAAATATAATGGACATGTTTATGCCGCTTCTATGAACGGTATGCCACATGGTACAACGACCGTTGACAAAAATAATTTTTCAGGTCACTTCTGCATCCATTTCTATAATAGCCGCACGCACGACACTAACCGGGTGGACAAAACCCACCAGAACGCAGTGAGTGCTGCCATGAAATCCACCTGGTAAGTAATTCAATCTTTAAGGCCTCCTTCTCT
>CAZYKQ010000033.1:0-17039 GCA_964648235.1 uncultured Christensenella sp.
TGGTCGCCTGGTATGACAACGAGTGGGGCTATTCCTGCAAGGTCGTCGAGCTGATTCGCCACATGGCAAAGGTCGACGCGAAATAACTAACTGATAATGTTGATGCACAGAGGCGGGAGCAAGTTGCTCCCGCCTCTGTTTTTTTCGGCGATTACATGGCTCACTTCAAATGAAGATATTCTGAATAAGCGAAGAAAACAGCGCAACCATTGTCAGGAACGAGTAGTCAAAACCTCCCCGACAAATCCGGCAGGGAGGCTTTTCATTCGTCAGTTACCCTATGCTTTCAGCCCGTATAATCCGCTGTATTTATCCTTGAGATAATCGATATAGTGTCCCGCGTCAAAGGCCTGACCTGTTGCAGACAAGATAAGCTCGCCGGGCTTCATCATACCGCCGTGACGGTGGATCTTCTCCCCTAACCAGGCATTGATGGGAGTGAAATCCCCCGCGCGAAGGGCGGCGTCGACATCCGTATCCTTGACCATCGCGGTGTAGATTTGTGCCGAGTAGGCAGACCCGATGGAGTAGCTTGGAAAATAGCCGAACATGCCGCCCGACCAATGCACATCCTGCAAAACTCCCTCCGTATCGCTTGATGGAACAACCCCCAGGTACTCTTTATACAAGTTCCTCCACGCTTCAGGCAAATCAACCACCTTGAGGGAGCCGTCAAACAGCGCCTTCTCCAATTCGTAACGAACCATAATGTGCATGGAGTAGGTCAGCTCATCCGACTCTGTGCGAATCAGGCTGGGCATCGAAATGTTGAGCACCCGGTGAAGCTGCTCAGAGGAGACGCTGTGAAAGGTCTCAGGAAAAATCTCCCGCAACACCGGAAGCAGGGCCTCCGTAAAGGGTTTACTGCGGCCAAGTATATTTTCGTACAGGCGGGATTGGCTCTCATGAATGCCCATGGATACACCACCGGCCAGGCACCCATACTGAAGCTCATCAGCGATGCCCAGTTCATACAGGCCATGCCCTGCCTCGTGAATAACACTGTAAAGAGAGGACAGAAGATTATGCTCATGATAGTGAGTGGTGATGCGCACATCCTTGTTGTTAAAGTTAGTGGTGAAAGGATGTTCACTCTGGCCCAGCACGCAGCGATCGGTGTCCACCTTCAGCATCAGCATTACGCGCTTCGCCAGTTCCTCTTGCCGGTTTGCCGGGAAATATCCCTTCAGCCATGATATATCAGGCTGAACGGCTTCACCGACGGCACGGACAACAGGCACCAGCTCGCCGCGCAGACGGGCAAAGTAATCATCCAAATAAAGCTGGTCAATGCCCGGCTCAAAATCATCCAACAGTACGTCGTAGGGTTTCTTTGAGCTATCCCGGTAACCGGCAAAACGCTTGTTTGTCTCCACCAAGTTCTCTAGGCAGGGGCGGAAGGAGCCGTAATCGTCTTTCTCCTTGGCATCATGCCATACAACAGTCGCTTTGTTAACCAGCTTGGTATAAGCAACCACCTCCTCTACAGGCACACAGGTATTGTTCCTGTACCGGCGGTACATTTCCTCTGCCTCGCGCCTTGTTTGACCATCCAGTTCAGCGCTGCGCTCCTTCAGTTCCTCCAGCATATCACGCACTTTGTCATTGATCAGCAACTCATAGCTGACCTGTGACAGCATCCCCATGGTTTCCCCCCTGCCCTCGCCTGACAGACGCGGGGCTACGGTTTCAGAATCGTAATTCAGCACGCCCATCGCGTGATTATATCCATGCAATTTGCACTGCAGGTCTTTCAGATCTTTTACCAAAGCTTGTAACTCCATGGCTTCCTCCTATTCTTTTACAATTATAGCATGGACAGCACAAATCTGATACAATGCGTGCATAAAGACGAAAGGAAATGCTTATGCCCATAAAAGCGCTTGCTATTTTTGATTTTGACGGCACCATGATAAACGGCGACAGCATTATTCGATATGTGGTCTATGCCATGGCACATGGGTATGAGTCACGCTTAAAGATCCCAGCGCGTCTGTTTCAAGGTCTGCTGGCTGTCAGCGGTTTGATAAGCGCGGAAAGAGGAAAAAGCCTCGCCCTTTCTTTTTTGTCAAGGATGGAGGCTGACAAGCAGGAAGCATTCAACCGTTCTTTCTGCCGGGATATCCTTATGCCGCGCGTCCACCGCGCGGCTGTTCAGCGCATGGAGCAGCACAGGCAGCAGGGTTTATGCATACTTCTTGTCTCTGCCTCACCTGAAACCTATATCAATTATCTAAAGGAATATTTGCCCGTCGATACGGTCATTGCTTCTCCTACCAATGACAATGGTGAAGTATCTTCCTCCACCAGAGGGCAGGAAAAGGCCCGGCGCGTGAAAGCCTGGGCACAAAGAGAAGGCATTGATATCGACTGGCCCGGCAGCTTCTCCTATGGAAACAGTTCAAACGACCTTCCGATCATGCGGTTGACCGGTCATCCCGTCTGTGTCAATCCAAGCCGGCGCATGAAAAAACAGGCGCAGAACCTGAAAAAGGAATATTGGAAAAAGTAACAAATAAAAAGGCTCTCACCTTATGCTTTGTGAAAGCCTTTTTATATGCCCTTGCCCGTTATGGTCAGGTGCGGTTGGAAGCCTCTTTAATCTTTGCGGCCTTGCCCTGCAGATTGCGCAGGTAATACAGTTTCGCCCGGCGTACCTTACCCTTGCGGACCACTTCAATGCGGTCTACACGCGGGGAATGCAGCGGAAAGGTGCGCTCGACACCAATGCCGTAGGACATGCGGCGAACGGTAAAGGTCTCGCGGCAAGAGCCATTGCGCTTTGCGATCACGGTACCTTCAAAGGCCTGCAGGCGCTCACGGCTGCCTTCAACGACCTTAACGAACACACGAACGGTATCACCGACGCCAAACTGGGGCCTGTCGGTCCGCAGCTGAGCCTGTTCAATCGAACGAATCAATTCACTCATAGGGGTTTCCTCCTTCCATCGCAGACGTTCGTGCCAAGCCATATGCTTGCAGAGGACCGCCCGTTGTCACAAAGAAGATTCTATCACATAACTTTATCCTCTGGCAAGCATTTATTCTAAACAATTACGAATGGCCTGCATCTTTTTTCCATGCCGTTGGATAACATCCATGTGCTTTTCAAGTATCTTCTTCCCTATGGGTGTAATTCGATAGCGGCGCAGGCTGATCAGCCCGGATAACTCTTCATCTGAGAAGTTGTCCGACACGCGTGCAAGCAGCTCCTTCTTTTTCCCCTGCAATGGAAGGTTTTTTTGTTTCAGTATGCGTTTGATTGCCGCAGTATGGAGCAAAGGCAGGCTGTCTTTCGCCTCACAGAGAACAACATAACCCTTATCCAGAAGGATCTGCTTGCTTTCTTCCGCCTCCACGCCGTAGCGATACTCAAAATACTGGGGGGCGATGAATTCGTTGGTAATGCTGGATACGTCAATCAGCCATAGCATCACGATATGGCCGGGCAAAAGACCCTCCTCGGTGCGCAGCATGCTGGCGCGGCTGACGCGACTGTATGGAAAACGTTCCGGCGTATTGATCCAGGCCTCAAGATCCCTGTCCTTTGAAATGTAGGGTTGCTCGGGATAATCTTTATATACGGGGTGCGTGATCCTTCTCATGATTTTTCTCCTTGTGTAATGGCCTTCTCATATTGTACCTTGCTTGATACAATATAAGCATCAAAGAAGGGCGGGTTTGTATGGACGCGCAAAGCAGGGATCTTCTGCTCACAAAGATGGAGGACCTGGTCAAACGGGCGATGAAAACAGGCTTTGCCTCCAGCAAGTTCCTGAGCCCAGCGGAGGCCGCGGAGGTCAGCCGCGCTTATTCAGGCAGGCGCGATATCCGCTTCATGACGGATGGCGGCTTTGAGGGCGCGGAGCGCATGTGCGCGCTGTTTGTGCAGCCCGATTGGGGCGGCTTTGAGCGCGAGGAGCTACTGGCCGCCATTGAGCTGCGGCACCGAAGGCAGGATACGGTGCGCCATCAGGACGTACTCGGCTCCGTGCTTGGGCTGGGGCTTTCGCGCGAGGTGATGGGCGATATCGCCATTGAAGAGGGGCGCGCCGTGTTCGTCTGCCTGGCCGGGATGGCCGAATACATCATCGAACGCATCGACAAGCTGGGGCGCGTGGGTGTCAGCCCGCAGCGCCTCCCCCTGTCCGGCCTGCCGGACCTTGGAGGCAAGGTCACCGAAAAGCAGCTGACCGTCGCCTCCCTGCGCTTGGACGCGCTGACCGCGGCGGCCTTTCACCTCTCACGCGGGGACGCGGCGCAGCTGATCGAGGCCGGGCTTGTACGTCTGGATCACCAGCAGTGCCTGAGCACCTCCAAGGCTGTGGATGAAGGCGCCATCCTTTCCCTGCAAGGCAAGGGACGGGTGAAACTGATAGCCGTAATGAACGAAACAAAAAAGGGCCGGCTACGCCTGACCCTGGGCTTTTATTGAACATCATTCCGGCAGCTTGAAGCCTTCCGGAAAAGCTATCCGCCCTGTCATGGGGCGGTTATTTTGATCAAGCATATCCTTCATCCGGCCCTCTGCGCGTTCCACTTCCTCGCGCAGCATGTCGGGTGATATGCGAAGCGCGCCATGCCCCAGGGCGATCAGCTGAATCACGCTGTCCCCTGTCGCTACAGTGACCCGGTGCTTTTTGCCGATCTCATAGCTGACCTTTTCGATATACTCGTCCGCCGTTTCCGCCTCCTTGGTATACACCACGCTGATGTTGTGAAAGCGGGTGACACGCTGAGCTTCGCCTTGCACGCGGTAAGCATCGAACACCAGGATGATCTCCCGCTCGTCCATGCCTTTGAAGCTGCTCAGGCGGTTCATCAGGGCCTGGCGGGCGGCATCCATATTGTCATCCTGTGCCATGGCGCTCAGTTCCTTCCATGCATGGATAATGTTATAACCATCCACCAGGAGATAATCCGGTTTGTCATAGCGCGCAGCGCGGACAGGGGGCGGCTCTGTTTCCTTTTTTAGCGGTATTTTCTTTACCGGTTCAAAACCGCGCTGGCGCACTTTGCCGTAGGTACGCTCAAAAATTGCCTGTACCTCCTCCGCGGAGGCATGATATCCTCTGGCTTTACCGGCAGAACCGGATGAGTCTCTTTTTCTAATAATGTGCTGCGCATAGCTGTCTTGATCAAGATGCATAAAGCTTTCCGCCTGATGCCATTTGACAATGACGCTCGCGCCCTGTGAGAAAAAAACAGAGTCCGGCGGATATTCTGTATCCTGTTCGGGAAGATAGCCCTGTGCGTCAATGATCTCTTTTTGCTCCAGGCAAGGCGCGAAACCTGAAAAGCAGAAGCTTAGATTTCCTGAGCCGTGCGTATACTCACGAATATCAGCCGCATAGCCGCGCATGAAAGAAACGGGCACACCGCCTGTGATCAGGGCCATTTCCCCATCATTGGCTTCAAGGCTGATATTCTCCCCAGCTCGCTGCAGATCATGCATCGCGCGGCCGACGGCACTCGAGGGCAGATCCAGATGAAAGCTGTACCAAGGCTCCAACAGCAAGCTTTCTGCCTTCATCAAGCCCTGGCGTAAAGCGCGTAAGGCAGCCTCCCTGAAATCTCCCCCCTGGGTATGCTTGTTGTGCGCACGGCCCGCCAGCAGGGTGATCTTCGCATCCGTCAAGGACGAACCCGTCAGCACACCGCGCAGATCCGCTTCCTCCAGATAGCTCAGCACCAGGCGCTGCCAGCTTTGAGACAGAATGTCATCCCGGCAGGCGCTTTCAAACACAAGCCCGCTGCCGCGAGCAAGCGGTTCCAACAGCAGGTGCACCTCCGCATAATGGCGCAGCGGCTCAAAATGGCCCATTCCAATTACAGGAGCCGTGATGGTTTCTTTATAAACCACATCTCCTGTATCAAAGCCAACCGCAAGGCCAAAACGCTCAAGAATGCGCGCCGTGATTACCTCAAGCTGTACTTCTCCCATCAGTTGCAAACGGATCTCACGCGTTTTTTCTATCCAGGTGAGATACAGCTGCGGATCTTCCTCCTGAAGCTCACGCAGTTGCCGAAGGGCCGCTCCGGGATCGGTTCCTGCCGGCAGAATCAGCCGGTAGCTAAGTACAGGCGTCAGTTGCGGCGCGTATCCTGCGGGCTCCATACCAAGCCCCTCTCCCGGATGTGTCGCGGACAAACCCGTCACAGCGCAGACCATCCCCGGCAGCGCTTCTTCCACAGCCTGGAATTTTTCACCGGAATAAACGCGGATCTGATTGACCTTTTCTTCCCATTCTTCTCCCCGGCCGTCAACGCCTTTCAGGATATCGCGCACCTTCAGCCTGCCGCCGGTAATCTTCATGTTGGTCAGGCGTGTGCCTTGATCGTCCCGCATAATCTTGAATACCTTTGCTCCAAACGCCTCTCCCCATAAGGGAGGCACGGCATACCGCGCAATGCCTTCCAGAAGCTCTCTCACACCATTCATTTTCAACGCGGAACCGAGGTAGCACGGAAACAGTGACCGCCGGACGATCATCGCCGCGATGCTTTCTTGCTTGATTTCTCCTTGCTCCAAAAACTCTGCGAGCGCCTTTTCGTCGCACAAGGCTGCTTCCTCATAAAACGCTCTATCCTTGGTGTTTTCAAAAGACAGGCAGCCATCCCCAAAGTGCCGCTTCAACTCCCGCATAATGCGGAGTGGATCAGCGGCTGGCAGATCCATTTTATTTATAAATATAAAAACGGGAATACGATAACGCTTTAATAGCTGCCACAACGTTAAACTATGGCTTTGTACACCGTCCGCCCCGTTAATGACAAGAATAGCGTAGTCAAGTATCCCTAAAACCCGCTCGGTTTCGGATGAAAAATCCACATGACCCGGTGTGTCCATCAGGGTCATGCTGCTTTCCCCCAGCGGCATCACCGCCTGCTTAGAAAAAATGGTGATGCCGCGTTTGCGCTCTATGCTGTCTGTATCCAAATAAGAATCTTGATGATCCACGCGCCCCATACGCCGCAAAACCCCGCTTGTATACAGCAGGGCCTCAGACAAAGTGGTTTTGCCAGCGTCCACATGAGCCAGAATACCGATAACCAGGTTGCTTTGCACGATGCCCCCCCCATCAAGGCGTGTTGTCAAACAATTTTAACACGCCCGTACCCACAAGTCTAAGCCTCGTTTGAAAACCTCGCCAGAAACTGACGTGTTCTTTCTTCTTTGGGGGCACTGATGACATCCTGCGGCAAACCTTCTTCGATGATCATTCCTTCGTCCATAAAGATCACATGATCCGCTACGTCTCTTGCAAAGGTCATCTCATGCGTTACGATAATCATGGTGGTCTTTTGCTCGGCCAAGCCGCGTACCACCCGCAGCACTTCCCCGGTCAGTTCCGGATCAAGGGCGGATGTCGGCTCGTCAAAGCAGAGAATGCTGGGGTTGAGCGCCAAGGCACGCGCGATGGCCACACGCTGCTGCTGCCCGCCCGACAGTTGGTGCGGGTAGGCCTCCGCCTTCTGAGACAGGCCCATGCGCTCCAATAGCGCGCGTCCCTTCGCCTCTATCTCCTTGTTGCGGGAAGAAGAAATATGCCCCTCCTGCTCCTTTGCCAGAATTTCGCTGGCCAGTGTAATGTTCTTAAGCGCTGTATACTGCGGAAAAAGATTAAAGGACTGAAATACCAGGCCAAAGTTGAGCCTGCGCTTCCTGATCTCCTGCTCGCTTCGCATGGCGGCATCCCGCGCGTCAAAAAGGACTTTTCCTTTAAGGCGGATAAGGCCCCCATCGGGCCTTTCCAGGAAGTTCAAGCAGCGTAGCAGCGTGGTTTTACCCGAACCCGAGGAACCTATAATCGCAAGCGCCCGCCCTTCTTCCAGCGTAAAGCTGATATCCCGCAGCACCTGCACGTTGCCGAAGCTCTTGTTGATACCTTCTACTTCCAATATTGCCATGTATACATCCTTATGCTTTAAAATAATCCAGCTTCTTTTCCAGTTTGCTGAACAGAATCGTCACCAGGCCAATGAATACCAGAAAAAACAGTCCTGTTGAGAACAGCGGCCAAATCAATCCCTTTGAGGTATACTCCTGGGCCATCATGATGATCTCTTTGATGGAGATAATGCGCGCAAGGGAGGTGTCTTTGACCAGTGTAATCACCTCGTTGCCCATGGCAGGCAGGATGCGCTTGATAACCTGCAAAAGCGTCACACGCAGAAAAATCTGGGTCCTGGTCATGCCAAGCACCTGCCCTGCCTCCGTCTGCCCCCTGGGAATCCCCTGGATTCCGCCTCTGTAGATCTCAGAAAAGTAGCAAGCGTAGTTAATGATAAAAGCCACTGAAGCCGCCGTGAATCGCGCCCCGCTGCCTGAGCCCCATGGCGCTCCCCACCCCAGCAGACCAGGGGCGAAGAAAATGATAAGAACCTGAAGCATCAGTGGAGTCCCGCGGATAACCCAGACCACACCGGCCGTCAGCCAGGACAGCGGCTTAAAGCGGCTCATTGATCCAAAGGCAATGATCAGGCCCAACGGCAATGAAAGCAGCAAAGTGATGACAAACAGTTGAACATTGAGCCAGAACCCTTCAAACAGTCGCCCAATAATGATATATGATTCAGTCATTTTTTATCCCTAATCATAGTCATACGGGGGCAGAAACCGATGTTCTGCCCCCGTAATACCTTGTTAAATATCTTAGAAAGCCAAAGTCAACTCGTACTTGTCAGCCAGCTCCTGCATAAATCCCTGTTCCTTCAGTGTAAGGAAAGCCTGATTGACCTGTTCCGTGATGTCCGATCCCTTGCGGAAGGCGACACCATATTCTTCCACGCCAAGCTTATCAACGATCTTGAGTCCGGCATAATCCGTTCCCTCGCCGATCATAGCGCTGGCCAGCGTGATATCCAGAACGGCAGCATCTGCTGTGCCGGCGGCAACTTCCATCAGACAGGCAGTCTGCACTTCTTTGGCGATGAATTCTGCCTGGGATAAGTTTTCATCCTCCCGCACCGTCGTTTCACCGGCACTCCCGGCTTCGGCGGCAACAGTTTTCCCAATCAAGGAAGCTGTAGATTCGTAGTCAGTACCTTCTTTTACCACAACAGCCTGCGCATTAAGCAGATAGGCCATGGTAATGTTCATGGTTTCTTTGCGCTCATCCGTGATGGTTAAACCGTTCCAGATGCAGTCGATGCTTTTGGCCTTCAATTCGACCTCTTTTGTTTCCCAGACGATCTCCACATACTCTGGCTTTAAACCCAATAGCTCAGCGACTGCCGTTGACAGCTCGGTATCAAAACCGGTAAATACGCCATTTTCATCCGTATAGTTCATGGGGGCGTAGACGGTATAGCCGATGACAAGCGTGCCTTTTTCCTGCACATGATGCAGATCGCTCTCCTCAGCCGCCATTACCGGCACGGCAAACATCGCAAGGACCAGGGACAGAGACAGAAACTTCTTGAACATCGCGTATACCCTCCTTCAACCATTTTCCCGGCTTTCGCCTTGGGATTGCGGGCATCATATCACAGTTTATGAAAGATGAAAAGCATAAAATTGCATTTCTGCGGTTTTTTATTCTTAGTTTTATTTCAAATGGAAGATGTGGTCAAATAACAGCAAAAGCAGGCATCCCCGCCTGCTTTAGTCGAATCAAATAAAAACTAAACATTAATCCCCAGTTTCTTCTCCAGATACTCATCGTAACTTCCTCGAAAATCAACCATGCCGTTGGGCTGTAGCTCAATGACTCGATTGGCAACGGAGCTGATCAGCTCATGGTCGTGGGATGTGAACAGGATGTTGCTGTTAAAGTCGCTCATGCCGTTATTAAGCGCAGTGATCGTCTCCAGGTCAAGGTGGTTGGTCGGCTGATCCATCAGCAATACATTGGCTTCTTTCAGCATCATTCGGGCTAACATACAGCGGACCTTCTCTCCGCCCGATAAAACAGCGGAGCTTTTGAACACCTCATCGCCTGAAAACAGCATTTTCCCCAGAAAGCCCCGCATGTGACTGTCTGTCGTATCCTCCAGGGAGAACTGACGCAGCCAGTCGAGAATGCTCAAGGGTTTCTCCTTTGGGAAAAAAGCGGTATTGTCCTTGGGAAAATAGGAAGAAGTAATGGTAATGCCCCATTTCGCCTCGCCGGTATCCGCCTCACCTTCTCCCGCCAATATCTCAAAAAGCGCCGTGATGCTGTTTTCATCACCAATAAAGGCAATCTTTTCTCCTTTTTCTACGGTGAAGCTTACCCGGTCAAAGGCCTTCACGCCATCGATGGACTTGCTGAGTTCATCCACACGAAGAATCTCGTTGCCCACGTCCCGGTTCTTCAGGAAGGTAATAAACGGGTAGCGTCTGTTGGAAGGTTCAATCTCATCCAATGATATCTTCTCCAGCAACTTTTTGCGTGATGTAGCTTGCCTGGACTTGGATGCGTTGGCCGAAAAGCGATCGATGAAGGTTTGCAGGGCTTTGCGCTGATCTTCCTTTTTCTTGTTTTGTTCCTTGAGCATTTGTGCAGCCAACTGGCTAGACTGGTACCAGAAATCATAGTTTCCTGTGTATAGTTTTATACGTCCAAAATCCACATCCGCAATGTAGGTGCACACATTGTTGAGGAAATGCCGGTCATGCGAGACCACAATGACCACTCCCTCATAATTGATCAGGAATTCTTCAAACCAAGCGATGGCAGCAATGTCCAGGTCATTGGTAGGCTCGTCCAGTATCAATACATCCGGATTACCAAACAAGGCCTGAGCCAGGATGACCTTTACCTTTTCACGGCCTGCAAGAGTGCTCATCTTTTTGTCATGCAATTCCTCTGCCAGGCCCAGGGAATTGAGCAGAGTTGCAGCATCCGCTTCCATGGTCCAGCCGCCAAGGTCTGAAAACTCACCTTCCAAAGATGCGGCGCGCTCACCATCTTCTTCAGAAAAATCCGGTTTTAAATAGAGCGCTTCCTTTTCTTGTTCAATCTGATACAGGCGCGGATTTCCAAGGATGACCGTTTCCAGCACCGTGTGTGTATCAAAGGCATAGTGATCCTGCCCAAGAACGGACATGCGCTGCCCCTTGGACATAAATACTTCCCCGGAACTTGGCTCCAGTTCACCGGAGAGAATTCTTAAAAATGTAGATTTCCCGGCACCATTAGCCCCGATTATGCCATAGCAGTTGCCGGGCACAAACTTGAGATTAACGTGATTGAAAAGCTTTCTGTCAGCAAATTGGAGGCCGAGGTTTGATACCGTGAGCATGAATGATTCCCTTCCTGGTCTTTTGATCGGTAAGACAGTTCGCACTTAATACGTGAACTATAATTATAAATCAAACACTTAGGAAAGTAAATGGAAACCCTGGCATACAAGAGGCTGTCCGCTCCATCCACAACAGCTTTCCGGTTATAAAAGGTGTGATGCAACATATTTATCCAGATGCTTCAGTCTGCTTGTCTGGTTGAATTCTGAACAATCACGCAAGTTCACTGCCTTCATCTTTTTGCAAGTTGACTATACCGTTATCCATGGATTAAATGTGTTTCCCGCAGACTGATGCCGCACCTTGCTATAGCAGCAATAAAGGCCTGGATCAAAGCGTCTGCTCTGCTCCATGGAAGAAAGCAAAGAAAATGAATACGAATGCCTTTTATCTTCTAAAAAGTTTTGGGCTATTATCATAAGCTTACAGCCTTAGATATAAGAAAAAATACACCCTGCGCACTTGCATTTAGCATCAAGGCATGATAAGATAGTCAAGCTGTCAAGAAGGATACGCTGTTTGCGAGTCCGCCAGTCTCCGACAGGGAGGTGTTATCGATGGGAAAGTTTTGTCAAGTTTGCGAAAAGACCGCGATGAGCGGCCATAAGGTGAGCCATTCCGAGCGCAAGAGCAACCGAAAGTGGGCTCCCAATGTGCAGAATGTACGCGTTGTGGTCGGCGCTACGACCAAACGCTTGAACGTTTGCACCAGTTGCTTACGCAGCGGCAAAGTGTCTCGTGCTCTGCCCAAGGTATCGGTTTCCACCGAAGCTTAATATCTGCGCGGCAGCCACAAACAGCTAACCCTCGCCAGTCCTGAGACTGCGAGGGTTTTGCTTTGATCATACCCGGCGTATGAAAACGAAATGCCAGACAGGTAGAAAAACCAGATCCTTAAAAACATCACATTTTAAAAATATTTTAGCGCTTGCTCTTGCGTCTCTCCCCAAGGTAGCGCTCATAATCTCCGGGATGCTCCAACACCTTTCCGCATCCTAAGGCAACACATTGCTGAGGGTTTTCAGCTACCCGACAGGGTATCTTGATATTTTCCTCGATCATTTCCTGAAGGCCCTTCATCGCAGCGCCGCCACCCGTCAATAGAATTCCACTTTCGTAGACGTCATTGGCAAGCTCCGGCTGAATACGTTCCATCACTGCAGTCAAGCCTTCCATCATTTGATGCAGGGGCTCCTCCATGGCTTCGGCTATCTCCTCACGGCTGACCTCTATCTGCTTGGGTAAACCGCTGACCAGATTGCGCCCGGCGATCGGTAAGGTCACTGTGCTTTCGGTAGTTGCCCAGACAGAACCGATGGAGCACTTGATATCTTCGGCAGTCCGAAAACCGATCAACAGGTTATGTTTCAGGCGAACATAGCGAATAATTGCATCAGTAAACGCGTCGCCTCCCAGAGGCATGATGTTTCTGGCACTGACATCCCCCGCGGACATCACGGCAATGTCGGTGGTTGCAGCGCCTATATCCGCAACCATGTGGCCGATATGCTGGCTGATATCCATGCCCGCGCCGATCGCAGCGGCAAGGGGTCTATCGATCAACTGGGTTCGTCTGGTGCCTGCTTCAAACATGCCGATGATCAGCTGTCGCTTTTCTATCTCATTGGCAGACGCAGAAACCGACATCACGGCGCGCGGACGGGCAAAGATGTGTTTGCCGATTACACGCACAACAAAGTGATTGAGCATGATAGACAGCATATCAAAGCCCTGGATCGTGCCTTTTTGCAGCGGCCGGATCACTTCAATATTGCCGGGTTCGCGCCCCAGCATCTTATATGCCTCCATGCCGATTGCAATAACATTTCTGGATTCGTGATCAACCGCCAGCATCGCAGGCTCATTGAGCACGATGCCCCTGTTG
The DNA here is from genome assembly GCA_964648235.1 of uncultured Christensenella sp. Taxonomy (GTDB): domain Bacteria; phylum Bacillota; class Clostridia; order Christensenellales; family Aristaeellaceae; genus UBA1038. The sequence goes on from CAZYKQ010000033.1 coordinate 13,116, forward strand.
CGGGAATAAATCAGCACATTGGACGAACCAAGGTCTATGCCGATATCTTCAACTGATGCCATGTAAGATTCCTTCGCCTTCCTCTCTTACAGCCAACTTCATGATCATAATAACATAATTTGGAAACAATTACCACTAATTCTGTAAAATATCCTTCATTTTATCGCCACATCCCCACCTTGAGCTTTATCAGACGCCGCCCGATGCCGTCCACAGGCTGCGATTACCCAGTACGTCGATCACCAATATGGCGACAGTCCCGCGCAATAAAGGAATAGACAGTTTGCTGTCAATCCGGGGGGTCTGCTTTTGCCGCCCAGAGGAAGCGTAGACCACAAACTCATCGCCGTTGATCAAGCCTGCATACCACTGATCCACAGTCTCCAGCCCTTCCGCGTTCAGATGCTCAAGCTTCTTCATCGCTTCAGGATGCATCATATAGGCATTGAGTATCACATCATAGTAACCGATACCTGGTACCACTGACGCGTCAAGCATTAAAGCCTGGCCGGTAAAGGGCGCCTTGCACTGAAGCGCTGAAGCAGCCATGCGCTTGCGACTGGCCGAAAAAGCACTCTTGCTTGAATCCACTCCCAGAAACTGGCGGCCATTTTTTGCGGCGGAAAACAAGGTGGTGCCCGAGCCGCAGCACAGATCGGCCACCAAATCGCCTGGCTTGGTGGAACACAGGATAATCCGATCAAGCAAAGCAGCCGGTTTTTGTGTAGCGTAGCCTGTTCTCTGCGGATCTTTTTGCTGCATGTGGCTCAGATCCGTCCATACATCGTCGGGGTAGCTGGGTTCATCATCATAGTAGATATAGGTTTTACCGCCTGTTTTGATGGAGCGATAGCTACGCCCATGCTCATCCACATGACGCCTTAAATGATTGCTTCGATCCGTTTTTTTGGCAACGGGTACCCTTGTAATATCAAAAAAATGATCCTTTGATTTCGCATAAAACAAAATATTATCGTGCTTGCGGCTGAAGTAACGCAGAGATCGGCCTCCAGTCTGATAACTCCATATAATTTCGTTGCGGAACTGTTCCTCGCCGAAAATGTCATCACACAAGAGGCGAGCATGGGCGATGGAGCGCCAGTCCACATGCAAAAAAAAGGATCCGCTGCGGCACAGCAGCTTGCGGGCCAGATGGATCATCTCCCGCAGGAAACCCAGGTACTCATCCCGCCCTACTTTTGAAAAATCATTAAAAGCAGGGAGGTCTATGTAGCGCTTACCGGTACGCCAGCCATCCTCCCCGATGCGCATGCGGTAGCTGAAATGCTCGCCCGTAAAGTAAGGCGGATCGATGTATACACACTGAACCTTGCCGTAATACTCGCTCAGGTCCGTTTCGCGCGCGTCGCCCATGATCAGCTTTCCCTTGGCCCCGGGCGCGTCTACCCGTTCCTTTTCAAAGACGGCGCGCTGCCACATCATGCCCCTTCCCCCTTTATGCTTGCCGCTTCCTCAGGTTGTCAGTTTAGCACGCTTTGCTTTGCTTGACAAGGCAAGCTTCTTGTGGCTATGATGCTACTGACAAGCTATCAGGAGGCCGAATGAACATACCATTGCCACCCCCTGTAACCGCAGCCCTTTCCCGTCTGGAGGACAGAGGCTTTGAAGCCTATGCCGTGGGAGGCTGCGTGCGCGATTATATACTCGGCAAGGTGCCTCATGAGTATGACCTGTGCAGCGCTGCCACGCCTGCTGAGCTGCGCGATTGTTTCCGCCATGAACGGGTGATTGATACCGGCATCAGACATGGCACACTGACCGTCGTATTGGATGGCATGCCACTTGAGATCACCACATTCCGCAGTGATGGGCATTACAGCGATGCAAGGCATCCCGACAGCGTCTTCTTCTCAACAAGCATCGAGGAGGATCTTAAACGGAGGGATTTTACCTGTAATGCCATGGCGTACAGCCCCACGCGCGGTATGGTCGATCCTTTCAGCGGTGCCATTGCCTGTCATAACAAACTGCTTCAGGCAGTGGGCGATCCCGATATGAGGTTCTCCGAAGACGCGCTGCGTATTCTGCGCGCGCTTCGTTTTTCCGCTGTTCTGGATTTTAAAATTGAAAAGAATACAGCCCGATCCGCCATCCGCCTTGCGCCCACGCTGAACAAAATCAGCCGGGAGCGTGTCGCGAAGGAACTTAACCTGGCCTTGCTTGGCGATGGCATTACGGCCGCCCTTCGCTCCTATCCAACGCTTTTGTTTGCGGCCCTCCCCCTTTTGTCTGCGATGTTAGACACCCCGCAGAAAACCCGCTTTCATATGTATGACCTATGGGAGCATACCCTGCAGGTCATCAGTCATACCCCCGCAGATCTTTCCCTGCGCTGGTCAGCCTTGCTTCATGACAGCGGTAAACCAGCCGCCATGACAGTTGATCCTGACGGCACAACCCACTTCCGGGGACATTCCTTCATCAGCGCACGGATCGCAGATGAATGCATGGCTTCACTGCGCCAGCCAAAGCAGTTGGCGCGCGATGTGCACGAACTGGTGCTTTATCATGACGATCGCTTCGGGCCCGACAATGTACGTCGCTGGCTTTCAAAGCTTGGGCTTAATCTGCTGAAACGGCTTTTGTTGCTGCAATATGCTGATATCGCCGCCCACGCTCCTGACATCGCTTTACGTGCCTATAAGGCGCTGGACCTTATCCCGCAGGCGGAAGCGCTGGTCGACGCAGGCGTATGTCTGAACATCAGGGACCTGGCTGTCGACGGTGATATGCTGATCAATGCCGGCGTTCCCAAGGGGCCGGCAATCGGGGAAATCCTGAACTATTTGTTGGATATGGTACTATCTGAAAGTACGGTAAATGAAGCTGAAGAACTCATTGAGCTGGCACAGGAACGCATGCGGGAAGTATGGTAAACTCTCAATTCGACTTCTCATCAGCTTTTTTTGGCATTCAGGCTTATTCAGCACGATGGCCTGGCCGAAGGTTGTGAAATGCTAGGCATCAAGAGCACCTTGTCCTGATAAACCGTCATTTCACTGTATATGGACTGCTTCCACCAGTCATCTTTTCCGAGGGATATTCCAAGGCCTGAGCTTAATGGGCATTGATTTGTTCCTTCATACCACAAGTCAGCTCTCTTTAAACTCTGTAAAGAAAGCCGGGTCTGCTCTTTCAGACAAGCCAGTGTTCACCCAGATAGCAACAAGCCCGCAAGCCGGCCAAAGGAGGTAAAATCGCTAATCAAAAGCGTGTGATACTGTTAACAGACAGAGCCCCCGGCGCTTGGCGTCGGGGGCTCTGTCTGTTATTTTGAAATGATTTATTATGCTTCAGGCACCAGAATGCCCAGATTGCCGTCCTTCCTCAGGTACAGCACGTGGGTTTCCTGGGTGTCCGTATCAATATACACAAAGAAACTGTGACCCAGCAATTCCATCTGCAGGATGGCATCCTCGCGGCTCATCGGGCGCACTGTATACACCTTTTCACGTACAATGGCACGCTCGCCGCTCTCCTCGGGTGCAAGCTGTTCCACAAACTCGGGTCCTTCGTCCAGATTAACATCCGCGCGCAAGCGTTTATCCAGTCTCGTGCGATGGCGCAGAATCTGGCGCTCCAGCTTGGCCAGGGCTTTGTCAATGGACTGAAACAAATTGTCCTCACTAGTGGCTTCGGCACGCAGGGTAACGCCGTTCATAGGCACCGTAATCTCGACGATTCGCTGCTCTTTTTCACGGCGCATGCGGATGTACATTTCTGTCTCCGGCGTCAGGTAACGGCTCATGGTCTGTGTCTTTTTGAGTACCCGATTGGTGATCCCCGGAGTTACAACCATGTTTTTCGCTGTGATCGTGGTCTTCATAGTATCTTAGCTCCTCTCCTCAGGGTTCCTATATCCTGAACATTCGACAGCGGGATCCTGTTCTCCTGCCTACCTAT
>CAZYKQ010000034.1:0-16715 GCA_964648235.1 uncultured Christensenella sp.
ACCGCTCACTCGCCGCCTGCTGCTCCTCAAGCTCCGCCCGGAAATTCCGCAGCCCCTCGCTGATCACGCCCGCCTCGCTCGGCTTCACGTCCACGTCCAGCAGCCCCACCTGCCTGGGATCCCCCGCCTCCTCCAGCGCGTCCAGCACGCTGTCCAGCGCCCCGGTCATCTTCTTGGCGCTGTTCTTATACTCGCTGAACATCGCCAGCAGCAGCTTCTGGCTGGGCTTGATCTCCCCCAGCATGCTGGTCTGCGCCAGATACTCCTCCACCGTCCTGCCCGTCATCTTCTGCCGCAGCACCGTCCGGTAGGCCTCGGCAATCTCCCCGCCGATATCCAGCTCATGCAGCAGCCCGCGCTTCATATCCGCGTTCATCGCCGCCAGCCTCGCCGCGATCCCCGTCATCGCCCGCAGCATGTTCCGGCTGTCCGGATCCGTCGCCTCCGCCATCTGTTCGGTCAGATAGCCGTCCCCATAGGCAAGCTGAAACAGCGCGTTGCGTATCCTCGCCTCGCCCGCGCGGCTCAATCGCCCGTCCCCGTCCAGCATCATCCCCCGCTCAGCCTTGGGCACCACCTCGCTGATAAAGCGCGAAATAAACCGGGCATTGCCCGCCGTGTCAATCTCCCCGCCGCTCATATCGGCCAAGTCCAGCATTTCCGGGTTTTATCGCGGAAGTTTTTACGGTAGAAAACTATTGTCATGTAGCGTAATTATATCCATTCCGTAACGAAGAACGCTCTCGAAGCTATCAACCTTATCCCATATGTTGAATAGTATGAATATATCACTGTTGATAGTAAAATTTATTTATGTCCCATTTACCTCACTTTACACACGACCTGACCGCATAAGAAAAAACCCAACAGCCGTTGAGGCTACTGGGTTTTGGCGGAGAAGCCGGGATTTGAACCCGGGCTGCGCGTTAGCACACTACTCCCTTAGCAGGGGAGCCCCTTCGGCCACTTGGGTACTTCTCCATAGCCGGTTTGTGAATAGATGGCGGAGAGAGAGGGATTCGAACCCCCGGTGCCTTTCAGCATCACCAGTTTTCAAGACTGGCGCCTTAAACCACTCGGCCATCTCTCCGCAATTGCGCCATGACAATTTTGGAGCGCTCAGATATAGTATCAAAATGATGGGCGGCCTGTCAACTGCAATTTGATAATACAGGCCGCCCGTGCAAAATTCAGTGAGATGGGTTGATCAGTTTTCCCCTTCTTCTTCAAAGCCCTGAGAAGAAACCACATTGTGTTTAAGCGTGCGCAACTCATTGAGCTGCATGGAGATTGTTCCATCCACATGATCAAGCAGTGTGCCAAGATCCTGCTGGGTCTGACGGCGCAAGCTTTCTGCATGCTGGTTGGCGTTTTCGATTAGCTCGCGGGCTTGGGCCTCTGCCCTGGCCAAAACAGTCGTCTGGCTGACCAAATCATCCGCCTGGGCCTTGGCATCCTCGATCATGTGCTGGGCGCGGCTGTGCGCATCCGCCAGAATAGCGCGAGACTGCTCATCAGCCTGGCGCACGGTATCCTGCGCGTAGGTGTCTGTTTTTGATTTGGTTGTCTGAGCATATGAGTTGGCTTCGGACACCATGCCCTGCGCCTGGGTCTGCGCCTCCTCCATGGTCTTATTCGCGGCGCTTGTTGCGTCTGCAATGATCCTCTCTTCATTCGCGATGATCTTATCCGCCTTTTCAAGGGAAGGATCATAGTTTGTTACGATGCGCTTCAGTGAATCCATCATATGGCTCTGATGAACCATCACGGAGTCAGTAAACGGCACCTTCTTAGCGTTTTGAAGGGTAAGCGTCAGCTCATCGATCAGTGCGAATACTTCGTTTCTGGGCATTTTTCGTCCCTCCCCTTTGGTGTTTTACTTGCCATGTGTAGTTTTATTGTATAGTCGATCCATGATTTCGTCAACTGCGCTTTTGGGAACAAAAGCAGAGATATCTCCGCCAAATCGAGCTGCCTGTCGTACAAGGCTTGAGCTTATAAAGGAAAGCCCGGGTCTGGTTAAAATAAATACTGTTTCAAGACCGGGTGAAAGGCTTTCATTTGCCCAGGCCAAAGAGGTCTCGGCGCTCAAATCCTGCGCGTCACGCACTCCCCGTATGATAAAGTCAGCCCCCTGATCCCGGATAAAATCAACTGTCAGCCCTTCGAATGCTTGTACCTCAACTCCTTCTATGCCGCCCAGCGCATTTTTCACCATCAAAACACGCTCATCCATCGTGAAAATGCCTTGCTTATCAGGGTTAACCATCACAGCGACAATCAGCCGGTCACATAAGCTTCGGGCCCTTGTGATCAAATCGATATGTCCCAAGGTAACCGGATCAAAACTCCCCGGAAATACCGCTGTTTTCACATCCATCCTCCTCAAGTAATTCAATAAAATCGAGCGCTGTGCGGCCATAAACCTTGCCGCGCCGGACACGAAGCCCTTCCGGCATCATCAGAGCGGTTTTTGCGTCGCGTTCAAAAATAATCAGGCCTTGCGGAGCAAGAAGCTTATGTTCCAGTATCTTTTGCATGATCGTCCCCCCCTCAACGGAGTAGGGTGGATCCAGAAAAATCAGATCAAAACGCTCATTTTCACGCCCCAATCTGTTGATTGCATCAAAGCAATCTTCAAACAATACCCTTGTTTCCGGCTCAATGTCCAAAGTGATGATGTTTCTGCGCAGCACCTTGACCGCTTCACGGTCCTTATCACAAAATACGGCAAAATCGGCTCCACGGCTTAAGGCTTCCATTCCAAGAGCACCGCTTCCGGCAAACAGGTCCAGCACTTTAGCGCCTGACATAAAGCCTTGCAGTATATTAAACAATGACTCCCTGGTCTGATCCAGTGTCGGGCGCGTATCCGTTCCTGTTGGGGCTTCAATATGGCGGGAGCCAAACCGCCCGGCAATAATCCTCATTTATTATTATACCAGTTTTTTTGGCTCTTTGCGCTGCGCCCGTTCCTTTTTTTCGCGGCGCATACGGCGCTTGGTATCAGCGTTGATCGCTCCGTGCACCTGAGCGCGCAACGAAGGGCCTCGTCGATAGCCAAGGGCATAGCCCATCGGAATAATCAAAATCAGCAAGGGGCTCAGCCGTTCCAGGGTCAACAGAACGGCTGCTGATTCAGTTCCCACTAAATTTACATAGGGAAACAGCAGCAACCGTACTATAATGCGCAGAATCCCTTCCAACTCAAGGCCTTGCGTATCCTGGTAATAGCGAAGCGCCAGGCCAATATCTGCCCGCCTTTGATACCCCTCCAGCCATGATGGCAGCCCACCCAGGGTATACACCTGTTCCTTGGCCATTACAGCAAAGACAACTGCCAGCAATATCAGGGGAAGCATACCGCACAGTACGGTAAATACGCCTTTTAGAGGATGATAGCAACGGGCAAGATCCTTTTTATCCGGCTGCTTGCCTGCCTGACTCCTGCCAAGGGCAATCTCGGCAAAAGACACATCATCCAGCCCCGCTTTCGCGCCATCATTGTACATCAGTATAAAGAATCCTGCCACCACCAGAAGATTCATGCTGATGCGAAGAAATATGGAGTCTGTTAACAGCACCTGTCCTATAAACAAAAAGATGAATACAAGCGCGACCTGATACACCAACAGCCTTAACCCTCGCCGGGCGGCAAGAGCACTGGCTGCTTTCCCTTTCTGGTAGGGCTTATGGACAGGCGCTGGTTTCTTCTTGCCCTTCAATTGTTTGTTCTGCATAACAGCCACCATACCGGCGCGGTATCCGGAATAACAAGTCGCAAAAACAAGAACCGCAAAATTTCTCGCTTTCTATCGGGAATAGATACCCTGCCCAGCCTGGTACACGTTTATTTTAATCCTCTGATATCTTCCCGTCATCGGAATAAAGGTGCGGCACGCGACGGCCGGGCAAAAGCAGTATTTCATAAGGTATTGTGTGACATTTTTCAGCCAGCTCATCCGCGCCGATGGACAATTCACCCCGACGGCCAATCATTACGCCCTCATCACCGGGCATTACATCTTCTACCCCGCTGACATCAACCATGCACTGATCCATGCACACCCGGCCTATGATGGGACAGGATACGCCGCGGATCAGAACACGGCCGCTGTTGCTCAGCAGACGCGGATATCCGTCGCCATAACCAATGCCCAGGGTGGCTACACGCATGGGTTGCCGTGCCGTATAAGTGCAGCCATACCCAACGCATTCGCCGGCGGCAATCTCCTTCACAAAGGTAACTTCCGCTGTCAGTTCCATACAAGGTAAAAAGGAAACAGGGCTATTCTGCGGGGGATAGCCATACAAAGCTATCCCCATGCGAACCATGTCAAAATGATATTCAGGATAAAAAAGGGCGCCGCCCGATGCCGCCGCGTGAATGATCAAACCTTTCGGCAACAGATTGCACAGCGCATGAAACCGTTGTGCCTGATCATGAGTATACGCATTCCCGGGGCTGTCAGCGTCGGCAAAATGGGTATACGCCCCCTTCAGGCGCAAGCATGGCGAATTTTTAATGATATTCAGCGTGTTGCGCAATTCCTCCGGCGATGACATGCCCACGCGGTTCATTCCCGTCTCAAGCTTCAAATGGATATCCAGAGGCTTACATGCTTGATGGGCTGCTTGGGCTGCTAGGCAAGCGCTGCGTTCATCCGGCACAGTCACAGTCAGGCCCCGTTCAACCGCCGCCTCAAAGCCTGCCCGGTTAAGCACCCCAAAGCACAATACCGGTAGTCTAACGCCAGCCTGGCGCAGGGCAATTCCTTCCTCAGCCAGCGCGACCCCCAGAAAATCCGCGCCCTCGCCTTGTGCGGTTTGACCCACCGCCTCAAGGCCATGACCGTATCCGTCCGCCTTAGCCACGACCATCAGCCGAACGCGAGGGGATAAAACACTCCGTGCGCATTGTATGTTGGCGCGCAGGGCAGATAGATTGACTCTTGAATGTGTTCGTCGCAAGGATTCCACAGGCTTACTTTACCACCAGATTCAGTAATCTGCCAGGAACAAAGACCGCCTTAACAATCGTTTTTCCTTCGATAAAACCGGCAACCGCTTCAGTATAAGGAAGTGTTTTTTCACCTTCCTCTTTACTCATGGCACTTGCGACCATCAGGCGGCTGCGAACCTTACCATTGATTTGCAAAGCAATTTCAACCTCATCAGCGATCAGCTTGCTTTCATCATAGGACGGCCAGGGCTGGGCATACAAAGGCGTGCCCCAGCCCTGAATCTGCCACATCTCCTCACAAATATGCGGAGCAACAGGGCTTAAAAGCAACAGCAGCGTCTTGAGCTCATCGGGTGTTACACTGCCCTTTTGATAAAAATCATTGACCAGGCTCATCATGGCCGCGATGGCCGTGTTGAACTTCATACGCTCATAGTCTTCGGAGACCTTCTTAATAGCGCTGTTAACGTTGATTTCAAGATCGCGGCTCAAACCCTTGGCTTTGTCATCCAGCATTTCCTGTAAACGCCAGACACGGTCCAGGAAACGGCGACAGCCGCGCGCGCCGTTGGTGCTCCATGGGATTGGCTGATCGAACGCGCCCATAAACATTTCGTACATGCGGAAAGCATCGGCCCCGATTTCGTCAATGGTGTCGTCAGGGTTAATCACATTGCCGCGTGACTTACTCATTTTTTCACCGTTTTCGCCCAGAATCATACCATGGCTGGTGCGACGTTGATAAGGCTCGGGTGCCTTAACCAGCCCGATATCGTGCAAAAACAGATGCCAGAAGCGGCTGTACAGGAGATGCAGCGTGGTATGCTCCATCCCGCCGTTGTACCAGTCCACCGGCAGCCAGTAATCAAGCGCCTCCTGGGATGCAAATTCCTTATCGTTGTGTGGATCACAGTAACGCAGGAAATACCAGCTGGACCCAGCCCATTGGGGCATGGTGTCTGTTTCGCGCTTAGCAGGTGCGCCGCAGACGGGGCAAGCAACATTGACCCAATCGTCAATCAAGGCCAATGGGCTTTCTCCGGAATCTGATACCTCATACTTCTCCACTTCAGGTAAAAGCAGGGGCAGCTCACTTTCCTTCAGCGGTACGCTTCCACAATGCGGGCAATGGACAATCGGGATGGGTTCACCCCAATAGCGTTGTCGGCTGAACACCCAGTCACGCAGTTTGTAGTTAACCTTGCGCTCACCGATTCCCTTTTCTTCCAAAAATCGGATCATCGACTCCTTCGCTTCTTTGACGCCCATGCCATTGATAAAACCGGAATTAACCAGGATACCTTCCTCGATATCTGTATGAGCAGCGGTTTGAATATCGCCGCCCGCAACCACCTCAACGATCGGCAGGCCAAAGGTTGTGGCAAACTCCCAGTCCCTCGTATCATGGCCGGGCACTGCCATAATGGCTCCGGTGCCATAGCTCATCAATACATAGTCTGACACCCAGACGGGGATCTCCTCTCCGTTTACCGGATTGATCGCCATGACACCTTCGATGGCAACGCCTGTCTTTTGATTGGCCAGCTCAGTACGTTCAAAGTCGCTCTTTCGGGCAGCCTGGGCACGATACTCCTTTAAACGGTCCATGTTAGTAATGATGCCCGCCATCTGCTCAATCAGCGGGTGCTCGGGGGATACCACCATATACGTGGCCCCAAAAAGCGTATCGGGCCTGGTCGTGAATACACGAAGAGTAATATCACTGTTTTTGATGGCGAAGTTGACCTCTGCCCCTTCACTCCGGCCAATCCAGTTGCGCTGCTGCGTCTTCACGCGTTCAATAAAATCAACATGATCAAGACCATCCAGAAGCTTTTGAGCGTAGTTGGTGATGCGCAGCATCCACTGTTTTTTCACCTTTCTTACAACCTCGCTCCCACAGCGCTCACACACGCCATCCACCACTTCTTCGTTGGCCAAACCAACCTTACAGCTGGTACACCAGTTGATGGGCATCTCAGCCTTGTATGCAAGTCCATGCTCGTAAAGCTTTAAGAAGATCCACTGTGTCCAGCGGTAATAATCAGGGTCAGTCGTGTTCACTTCGCGGCTATAATCAAAGCTGAAGCCGATTCGCTTGAGCTGACGGCGGAAATGGTCCACATTATCACGAGTCACTTTGGCAGGAGGGATCTTGTGCTGAATAGCATAGTTCTCTGTCGGAAGGCCAAAAGCATCCCAACCGATGGGATACAGCACATTATAGCCTTCCATCCGTCTTTTTCTGGTGATAATATCAAGGGCAGTATTGCTGCGCGGGTGGCCGACATGCAATCCCGCGCCAGATGGATAAGGAAATTCAATCAATCCGTAAAATTTTGGCTTGCTGTAATCATTCTTTGCGGTGAAGGCCTGTTGTTCATCCCAAATCTTCTGCCATTTTTTTTCAATCACTTCCGGTTGGTAAGGCTGTGAAAACATACTGCATCCTCCTCAAACAAACATGGTAAAGTATAGTCATTTGCCCATGTTTTGTAAAGGATATCTGTTTGTCACAGCATCAGCAGGCCAACTTCCATGGTTCACATATCAAAGGGTTCGTATTCACCGGTCTGAAAAATGCGTCGGATCACCTTGAACCTTGGATGCTCTCGCCAACCAAAGCTGGTGGATTTGCTCCACTCATACACAATTTTGCAATCAGGCAAAGCAGCTTCCAAAGCTGCCTTCTGGTCTGCGTTAAGAAAATTATCCGGTATCCACAAGCGCTCAAGATTTGACAGGCCCAACAGTGGAGAAATATCCGATATTCTGTTTCGGCAGAGGTTCAGGTCTTTAAGCTTTTTCAAGTTGGATAAGGGACTGATATCAATGAAATCATTGAAAAAAAGCTCCAGGTATTCAAGCTCGGTCAGATAGCTGATCGGGCTTAAGTCGCTAATCTGGTTATCTGCTAAAATCAGCACCTTCAGCTCTTTCAGCGGAATCAAAAAAGAAAGATCCTTGATAGCGTTGTGCCCTAAATCAAGCGCACGCATACCGGGGCTGTATTTGATGGGGGCAAAGCTATTCTCAGTGTACTTTTTATCTCCTATTCGGTTGAAGGTAGAGTAGGCAGTCTGATCCGTCCTGATGCTTTTCTTAACATACCTATATGTGAACCCGAAACTAATAGAAGGATAGTCAGCTATAAGCGCTTCCATCTCCTGCAAGCTGAGATTGCTTGTAAACATATCAACGCTTTTTAAGTTTGTCAGCGCGTCCAGATAGTTTCTTAAATCCAGTGTATTGGTAAGCTTGATACCGTTTTGATCAAGGTCGAGTTTCTGAATATCACTTTTTACCATCAGCTCCCCATATAAACTGACAGTCTCCCCCGAAGCACATTGAGATAACATGATCAACATAACAAGAAACAGAAACCCCTTGAGTCGAAAACGCATGTTTACCTCCTAGTCCACATGAAACCACTGAGAATCTTAATGGCTTAAGAATACATGAGGCAAACGCATTGAGCAAGTCTCTTTCATCATCTGCGCTGCGCTGTGATTGACAGCCTCAGTAGCTAACACTATACTGAAACCCGTTGAACTTTTCTCTAAAGCAAGGAGGGAAACTGGATTGAGAAAGCATTTCTTTTTCATACTTATGCTGACTATGATCCTGTCTGCCTCCGGATCCTTAGCAGATGAAGCTCGCGATATCAGCGATGATGTTACATTCAAGGCAAAAAGCAACACAGGGACCTTGCATCGTCTGACAGACAGAAAATATTCAAGCTCCTGGACCAGCGGGCAAAATGGAGATGCGCTTGAAATTATATCTTCCTCTCCTTTTTTCGGTCTATATATATCCTGGGCCAAAGAGCCCAGAGCCTTTGTCATCGAAGCCTATGTCAACAACGCCTGGGAAACGGTCAAAACCTATGAAGCGGATGTTCGTACCCATCAGTATTATCCTCTGCAAGGGCAGCGGCAGGTCAGGATCAGACCACTAAAGGGAAGCAACAAGCACTTTTCCATTCAAGAGATTTTTGTTCTTTCAGACGGGGAGCTCCCTTCGTGGGTGCAACAATGGGCTCCTACCTATGAAGATGCCGACATGATGCTGTTGTTTGCCCATCCCGATGATGAGGTGCTGTTTTTCGGCGGCCTGTTGCCTTATTATGCCGCCGAGCGCGGCTTGAAGGTTCTGCCCGTGCTGTTTACCGACGCGGGAGCCGTGCGGCGAAGCGAACTGTTGGATTGCTTGTGGAGCCTTGGCCTGAGGCATTATCCTGTCCTGAGCAGTTTCCCTGATATGTATGCCTGGCATTTGAAAGAAGCGTATGAAAAATATGGGAAAAACACCTCGCTCAGGTTTGTTGTTGAGCAGATCAGAAAATATAAACCGGAAGTGATCATCACCCATGACATTGGCGGTGAGTACGGTCACGGCGCCCATCGCCTGTGCGCGGATCTGGCCATCCGCAGCATCGATACGGTCAATGACCCAAACTATCATAAAACATCCTATGAACAGTATGGTGGCTTTGACATTCAAAAGCTCTACCTGCATTTATACGACCAGAACACGATCGAGATGGATTGGGACCAGCCGCTGTCTCATTTCGGCGGAAAAACTGGTTTTGAATTGGCATCAGAGGCCTACGCCTCCTTCCACCTCTCTCAACACAAATATGATCAGTATCAGGTGGAGCCTCGTAACAGCAAGTTCAGCAGCTACCGCTTTGGCCTGTATTACAGCATGGTCGGGCCGGATATGCTGAAAAACGACATGATGGAAAATATTGTAGTAACCAATCAATTGGAGGAGGACTGAATTTATGAATATTCTGGTCACGGGAGGTGCCGGCTATATCGGCTCCCATACCTGCCTGGAGTTGTTGCGGCAGGGGCATGACATCATCGTAGCTGACAACTTGGTCAACGCTCAGAAAGAAGCTGTTGATCGTGTTAGTGCGCTTGCCGGCCGTAATTTTCCATTTTATGAGATGGATATCCGTGATGAACAAGCGTTGGATGCCATTTTTGATCGACACTCGATCGACTGCGTCATCCACTTTGCCGGTCTTAAAGCCGTGGGTGAATCGGTGGGCATTCCGCTGCGATATTATGATAACAATTTGAACAGCACCATAACGCTGTGCCGTGTGATGGAAAAACATCATGTGAAGCGGATCATCTTCTCCTCTTCTGCCACAGTTTATAAGCCAGGATCTCCCATGCCGGCGGATGAGTCAGCCGAGCTTGGCTGTACCAATCCTTATGGCTGGACAAAGTTTATGTGCGAGCAGATCCTGCGGGATCTGACGGTTGCTGATCCTTCATGGTCTGTAGTATTGCTGCGTTATTTCAATCCTATCGGAGCAGATCCTTCCGGCCGCATCGGAGAAGATCCATCCGGCATTCCTAACAACCTTCTGCCCTACGTTACCCAGACCGCGCTTGGCCGGCATAAGCATTTGAATGTATACGGCAATGATTATATGACCCATGACGGCACCGGTGTGCGCGACTATATCCACGTCAGTGATCTGGCTGACGGCCATGTTGCCGCGCTTGATTATACTGTCGATCACACCGGTTGTGAGGCCATCAACCTCGGGACCGGAATCGGTTACAGTGTGCTGGATATTGTCAATGCCTTTGAGCGGGTAACAGACGTGAAGGTTCCTTATATCATCGCCCCCCGTCGCCCCGGTGACGTGGACGCGGTATACGCCAACCCCGATAAGGCCCGTAATTTGCTTCACTGGGAAGCTAAGCGTTCGCTGGATGATATGTGCCGCGATTCCTGGCATTGGCAAAGCAGGAATCCTCAGGGGTATACGCGCGTATAACACTTTGAAAACAAAGGCCAGTGCTGTGTTTTACATCATCTCATCCTTGATAAGCTTACTCTCTGTCCGACGACTCTTCATGGGCACTGGATTGCGCTATTCAACCTTTCACCTTCGATATCCGCCATTCGGTGAAGAGCCGGGTGGCGGGCTTTTAGCCTATTTTGTACTGTTGCGTACTGCCATTGAGGCCTCGTTCATTTACATTTTTTGGATGCTGAAATCCATTGATTTGTTTATCTGCATAAAGAAAACAACTGTTTGGCAATATCTTCGGCACAGGCAGGGTTCACTTAGCTCAAGCTTTTGTTGAATGAAACAATTCGCGACTCGAAAAGCCTCGCATCCTCTGTCTGATTTACAATGTAAGATACAGGCTGTCGACTTGATTCATACAGCAACGCTGCAGGCATACGTCTTTTCAGGGTTCTTTCAAGCGGCATTGTATATATCGTTGCTTAATATCATGTTCCATATTACACTATGGACGATTGATGGAAAAGATGGAGGATATGGATGAACTATCTTGTAATTGGCGTAATTTTGATCCTGGCCTTGTTTGCGATACGCTTTTCCAATAAACACGGTGTTCCCGCTCTGCTCTTGTTTATTATTTTGGGAATGTCTTTCGGGGCTTTGGGCTTAGAATTCGATAATTACGAGATAGCCGACAGTTTCGCTTCGATCTCCCTGATGGTCATTATGTTTTACGGAGGCTTTGGCACCAACTGGAAGATGGCAAAGCCCGTTGCAAAAGAGGCCATTATCCTAAGTTTTCTTGGCGTTGTTGCCACCGCTCTGATCACAGGCGTATTTTGCCACTTTGTGTTAGGCCTTGAACTGCTTGAAAGCATGCTGATCGGCTCCATCGTCGGATCTACCGACTATGCCAGCGTATCCAATATTCTGCGTTCCAAAAACCTGAATCTAAAGTATAATTCCGCCCCGCTGCTCGAACTGGAAAGCGGCTCAAACGATCCGACAGCCTATTCTATGACAATGGTATTTCTGTCTGTCATTGTCGGCTCAGATGTCTCTATTCCCCTGCTCTTGTTATCCCAGGTTGCCGTGGGGCTGGCCATGGGCTTTGCCTTTGCTTTTTTAATCGGCAAGCTGATCAGAAGCGCGCGTATTCAAGGCGACGGGCTTCACGCTGTTTTCATGGCCGCAGCCATGCTGATCACTTATTCCGCGACCAGCTTGTTGGGCGGCAACGGCTATTTGGCGCTCTACATCCTCGGCATTCAGCTTGGAAACATCTCTTTCCGAGGCAAACGCGATATTGTTTTCTTTTTTGACGGCCTTAGCGAAATGATGCAGATAGGCCTGTTTTTCATCCTTGGTCTGCTGTCGAGCCTGCCGAAGTTCATTGCTTCTTTTCCCACCGCATTCTTCATTATGCTGTTCATGACCATTGTCGCCCGCCCGCTGTCAGTCTATGGTTTGATGCTTCCTTTCCGCCTCAAGCGCAATCAGCTCAACATGATCTCTCTGGCAGGGGTACGCGGCGCGGCAGCCATTGCCTTTGCCATCCTTGCCGTCAACAGCGGAGCGGAGTTTTCTGTGGATATCTATCATATCGTTTTTGGCATCTGCGTACTCTCTTCATTGGTTCAGGGCTCATTGATGCCCCCGGCAGCCCGCAAATGGAATATGCTGGATGAAAGCGACACGGTGCTCCAGACATTCAACTATTACCAGGACAAGGCTGAAATCGGCTTCCTGGAGACACGGATCCAGCCGGAGAGTTATCTGGTTGGGCGCTTTGTCAGGGACCTGAACCTGACGTTTAACTTTATCGTCGCAAAAATTGAGCGCAAAGGAAAGACCATCGTTCCCCGCGGCCATGTACAAATTGAGGAAGGCGATCTGATCATCCTGGGCGGTGAGACTCATTTTGATGAGCAAGGGCAGGATCTGATTGAATTTACGATCCCCCAGGGGCACCGCTGGGTCAAGCAAAATATTAAAGATTTAGATCTGCCCACAGACAGGCTGATCATCATGATCCAGCGACAGGGCCAGGGCACCATCGTGCCCGCGGGTGATACCATCCTTCTGGAAGATGACAAAATTATCATGATCAAAGCCGATAAAGATGAGATAGAAAAGCAAGGCAATTTATCGTAAAGCCCATGATATAATGTCTATCATGCTCATCGCAAGCAAATGTAACAAGGAGCCTGAATAGATGTTAGAACTTCGCAAGATTATAAAAGACTATCCCGCTGGAGACGGAGAGGTCAACGCGCTTCGCGGGATCGATCTGGCGTTTCGTGAGAGCGAGTTTGTTTCCGTCCTCGGCCCTTCGGGTTGCGGTAAAACCACCCTGCTCAACATTATCGGCGGGCTGGATCAATACACCAGCGGTGACCTGATTATCAACGGTATCTCCACAAAAGATTATAAGGACAGGGATTGGGATACCTACCGCAATCATTCCATCGGCTTTGTATTCCAAAGCTATAACCTCATCCCTCATCAAACGGTGCTTCAGAATGTGGAGCTCGCCCTGACAGTATCAGGCGTCTCAAAAGCACAGCGGCGCGCCAGGGCAGAAACAGCATTGGAACAGGTCGGTCTGGGCGACCAACTGAACAAGAGACCCAACCAGATTTCAGGCGGCCAGATGCAACGCGTAGCCATCGCGCGCGCCCTGGTGAACGATCCTGATATCATCCTGGCGGATGAGCCGACAGGTGCCCTGGATAGTGAGACAAGCGTTCAGGTGATGGATCTCCTCAAAGAAATATCAAGAAGCCGCTTGATCATCATGGTGACGCATAACGCTAATTTGGCTGAGCACTACTCCTCCCGCATCATCAACATGCTGGACGGCAGGATCACGGATGATTCCGCCCCGCTGTCAAAAGAAGAGCTGGCGGCTCTGCGGCATAAAGACAAGGAAGCCAAGGCAGGCACTGTGAAAGACAAAAAGCCTTCCATGTCATTTGGAACGGCTTTTATGCTGTCTTTGAAAAATTTGTTTACTAAAAAGGGCCGTACCACGCTGACCGCTTTCGCCGGCAGCATCGGCATCATGGGCATCGCCCTGATTCTCGCTGTGTCTCAGGGAATGACCATGTATATTGATGCCGTGCAGGAGGACGCGTTGTCCTCCTATCCTTTGAGGATTGAAAAAACTGTTCTGGATATGAGCGCGCTGATGGAAACCTTCATGCAAGTTCATACGAACAATTTCAGTCACGAAAAGGACGCGGTCTATAAAAAATCTGCCATCTACAATATGCTGACGGCCATGAACAATCTTTCAAGCAGCGATAATGACCTGGCCGGCTTTAAGGCTTATCTGGACCGGGAATACCGCAAGAGTGATGCTGAAGGCAGCCTGGCCCAGGCAGTCACAGGCGTGAGATACGCCTACGATCTGGGCCTGCTCCTTTATACGAAAAGCACCGATGGAGGCATCATACACTCAGACACCAGGACGCTCCTGAGGGAACTGATGGGAGAATATATGGGGGCGGACATGTCCTTCATGACGTCCATGGCCGATAGCAACCCTTTGTTGGCCGGCATGCAGTCCATGCAGTCAAACTTCAGCTCGTCCGGTATGAGCATGGTGACCCTCAACCTGTGGCAGGAGATGCTCGCAGGCAAGCAGGGAGAGCCTGTGAACGAACTGCTGAAAAAACAATATGAGATTGTCTACGGCGCCTGGCCGCAAAACTATGACGAGGTCGTGCTGGTGCTGGATAAAAACAACGAGCTGGATGATATGAGCCTTTATGCGCTGGGCCTTGAATCAAAAGATCGGGTGGATGCGATCATGCGGTCTGCCCTGACGGCAGCACCGCTTGAAAAGGACGAGACAAGTTGGTCCTACGAGGATATTCTGACGAGGGATTTCCGCGTAATCTTAAGCGCGGACAGCTTTGTATATGATGAGCACACCAATAGTTATGCGGATCTGCGATCGAGCGAAGCGGGCCTGAAGTATCTGTATGACAACGCGCTGGCGCTGAAGGTGACGGGCATCATCCGTCCGAGTGAAAGCGCTCAGACCACCATGCTATCCGGTTCGATCGGTTATACCGTGGCTTTGACACAGTATGTTGTGGAACAGGGCCTGATTTCCCCTGTCGTCAAAGCGCAGCTTGACAGCCCTGATACTGATATTCTGACCGGCCTGCCTTTCAGGACAAGTTCAGGCAGCCTCAGCAATGAGGAAAAGGGCAAGGAACTCAAAGCGTATCTCGCCGGCTTGAGCACACAGAGCCGAGCGGAATCCTACCTTCGTCTCATGAGCATACCGGGCAGCGATCAATTGGACGCCATGGTACAGGGTGCGATACAGAACCTGACACGCGCGGACATAGAAAACAACATGTCTCTGGCCTTGACTCAGAGCATGGGCGTGAATGAAGAGACGGTCAAAGGCTATATCGCTTCCATGAACGATGAAGACTTAATGGAACTGATCATTTCTTCACTCAGCAAGCAGATGAAGGAACAGTACGCATCGCAAGCCCGACAGCGGTTATCTGCTATGAGTCCAGCTCAAATGTCCGACGCACTGGACATGCTGCTGGCCGGCATGTCCCCTGAACAAGGCGCTGAATTTTATGATGAGATCACAGCGTTTTCAGACTCAAGCTTTGAAACAAACCTGAGCCAGATGGGCTATGTTGATTTAGAATTTCCTGCTGCCATCAATATCTATGCCTCCTCCTTCGCCAACAAAGAAGTCATTGAGGATGCCATCGCGGATTACAACCAAACAGTACCGGATCTATCGCAGATCAAATATACCGACTACCTGGGTATCATGATGTCCTCGATCACAACGATCATCAACGCCATCGCCTATGTGTTGCTGGCCTTCGTGGCCATCTCGCTTGTGGTATCCTCCATCATGATCGGTGTGATCACCTTGATATCGGTGCAGGAGCGCATCAAAGAAATCGGTATTCTTCGCGCCATCGGCGCTTCTAAGGGCGATGTTTCCAGCATGTTCACAGCGGAAACGGCCATCATTGGCTTTTCCTCCGGTATGCTGGGTATCGGAGTAACCTATCTGCTCTGTATCCCGATCAACCTGATCCTCCACCATGTGACCGGCATTTCAAGCCTCAGCGCCTACCTTCCGCCGCAGGCTGCCGCAATTTTAGTAATCATCAGCATCGGTTTATCATTAATCGCCGGGCTTATTCCCTCTGGGAGCGCCGCAAAGAAAGACCCCGTCGTTGCACTGAGAACAGAGTAAAATATGTTTGCTGTAAAAACCTTTGACAAGGGTATATTTAGATTTGGGTTTCCACTTCTATACACAAACAGGAAACTTTGAAAGGAGACCATATGAGCATCCGTTTTGAAGCTGTTGTTTCATATCTCGGATCGCATAGAATCATACGTATACCCTCGGCACAAGACAAGGGACTTCCATCGCGCGGCATGATGATGGTAACAGGATCCATTAACGGCCATTCTATTATTGCCCCGGTGGAACCGGATGGAAAAGGAGGTCACTGGTTTGAACTGACGGGCGGGCTTCTTGATGCATCAAGCCTTTCAGCCGGTGAGTCAGTCTCTGTCATAATGGAGCCAAGCAAAGAATGGCCTGAACCCAAAATCGACCAGGATATACTGAACGCTATCTCGCAAGCCGGGCTGCTTGTAATGTGGCACAGCCTCACAACAAACGCGAAATGGGCCTGGTTTCGCTGGATTCGCGCTACCATGAACCCGCAGACACGTCAAAAGCGAATTGCCACCGCATGTTCAAAGCTAAGCAAAGGTGATAAAAGGCCTTGTTGCTTTAACGCGTCCATCTGTACAGTGCCGGAAGTATCCAAATCCGGTATATTACTCGATTAACCAATACAGCTTTCAGGTTCAGACGAGACGAAAAAGACTCACCATCATAAACAGTGAGCCTTTTTTGCTGACTTTTGTCAGCATGTTTGGTGGAGGTGAGGGGAATCGAAC
>CAZYKQ010000035.1:0-16705 GCA_964648235.1 uncultured Christensenella sp.
TCGCTGCCGGTTCTCCAACAGAAGACACTTCCTGATCGACTTAGGAAGTGTCTTTCCTTGTTTATGGGTATATTTTCAATTATTCTGATACTTCTTGTCAGCAAGGGCAAACTTAACTATTAAAACTTACATTTGCAATGCTGTTTAACTGTGGTATGATAAGGCTATTATAGGAGAGGGTTATATGATACGAATCGGGACTGTTACAAAAAAAGAAGATCATGGCGTGCGGGTGTGCTTTGATAAGTTGAGTGCCTGCGCGGGCTGTTCCGGTTGCGGGCAGGAGAAAAAGACCACTGAGATTTTAGTGCGCGGCGGCAGAGCTGAAATCGGTGACCGTGTCAGCGTGCGTATGCCGGAGGGAAAAGTCCTTGGCTTGTCGGCCTTGGTTTATATATTTCCATTAATTTCCTTGGTTGTGGGCTTGATGCTGGGCAGCGCCCTGTCCCAAGGGCGGGAGAGCGTTATGTTGCTCTGGGGCCTTTTGCTATTGGCGGTCAGCTTGATTATTGTTAAACTTGCTGATGTAGCGCTGGGCAAAAAGGCAGGATGGCACCCTGAGATAGTTGAGGTAAATCCTCGTGTTGAACGGGAAGATAGTTTTATCTGCGCTGAGATGAAAAGGCACTGATTGAGAAGATTTGTTTTTGATGTTTGCAGCTGTGTGTTATCAGCTGACTTTGATAGAGAATAGAGGAGAGTTGAGTGACAAGTAAATCAAAATTGAAAATTATACCCTTAGGCGGGATCGATGAAATTGGTAAAAACATAACAGCAATGGAGTGCGACGGTGATTTAATCGTAATTGATTGCGGGTCTACCTTTCCCAAGGAAGATATGCTGGGCATTGATCTGGTGATTCCTGATATCAGTTATCTGGAGGCGAACAAAGAAAGGCTGCGCGGTTATGTCTTTACTCACGGGCATGAGGATCACATCGGGGCTACCCCTTATGTGCTGGCTAAAGTTCCCGCGCCTATCTTCGGCTCGCGGATGACCATGGCTTTGGTTGGAAATAAGCTGAAAGAACATCGTGTCAACGGTATTGAGATGCATACGGTTGAACCCCGGCAGGTAATTAAACTGGGTTGTTTCACCATCCAGTTTGTGCGGGTGAACCACTCCATTGCCGGAGCTTACGCGCTGATTATTACCACACCGGCTGGAACCATCATCCATAGCGGTGACTTCAAGATCGATTACACGCCCTCGGAGGGCCATGTGACCGACCTGGGGGCCCTGGCAGCAGCTGGTGAGGCGGGGGTTATGGCCTTGATGTGCGAGAGCACCAATGTCGAGCGTCCCGGTTACACCATGTCTGAGCGCAAAGTGGCGCAGACCTTTGCTGATCAGATCAGTACAGCGGCAGGCCGTGTCATTATTGCCATGTTTGCCAGCAACGTCAACCGTGTTCAGCAGGTTGTGGATTGCGCGCTGCAGTATGGCCGAAAGATATGTTTTGTGGGGCGCAGCATGGTCAATGTGTCAACTGTGGCCATGGATTTGGGTCTGCTTGAAATCCCTCGCGATTCGGTGCTGGAGCTGGACGATATCCCCAACTATCGTGATGACCAGGTTCTCGTGTTGACAACCGGATCGCAGGGCGAGCCAATGAGCGGGCTGACCCGCATGGCATTCTCAGAACATAGAAAGCTTCAGATCAAATCTTCCGACAAGGTGATCATGTCATCCTCGCCGATCCCCGGTAATGAAATCTACGTATCCCGCGTGATCAATCAGCTGTATCGGTGCGGGGCAGAGGTGATTTATGACGCGATGGCAGATGTTCATGCTTCCGGCCACGCTTTCCAGGAAGAGCTGAAGCTGATGCACGCGCTGACAAAACCTCAGTACTTTATTCCTGTCCATGGCGAGTACAGGATGCTGTGGCAACACGCTGAACTGGCCGAGAGCATGGGTATGCCTCGGGAGAATATCATTCTGCCTGAGAACGGGCAGGTGATTGAGATGAACACCGAGTCCGTGGCGCTGTCCGGCATCGTGCCCACTGGGACCATTCTGGTAGATGGACTGGGTATCGGCGATGTTGGCAATGTAGTGCTGCGTGATCGCAAGCACCTGTCACAGGACGGCTTGATCATTGTGGCCATGGCCTTTGACCGTACCAACGGAGTTTTGGTTTCCGGGCCAGATGTGATTTCCCGAGGCTTTGTATATGTCAGGGAGAACGAGGACATCATTGATGGCATCCGAAACGTGGTCCGTAACATCATTGGGTCCTATGAACGCATAGAGGGCAGCGATTGGCCCAGCATTAAAAACCGCATTAAGGACGAGCTTCGCCGCTTTATCTTTGAAAAAATAAAGCGGAATCCCATGATTCTTCCGGTCATTGTTGATTTGGGCTGAGAAATGGTGTAATCTGGGGCCGAGCAAGGCCCCGTTTTTATTTCTGAAATGCTCAGGAGGATGAATGGATTACAGTTTAGCCCATAACCTGGCCCGCCAGATTGAGGAGAGCGACGAATGCCGCGAGTATCGTCGGCTTAAACAGATTGTTGAAGATAGTGAGACTACCAGAGCGCTGCTGAAAGAATATAAACGCTTGCAGATGGCACTGCAGATGTCCGCGCTGAATCATATAGGAATGCCTGCGGATGAGATGAACCGCTTCTCTCAAATATCCTCATTATTATATGCGGGGACTGATACATCCGCTTATTTGCTTGCAGAGATGCGCTTGCAGCAAATGATGGCCGATGTGTTTTCGATTCTGACCAAAGCCGCCGGGCTCACCTTAGATCTGCCCGGCCTGCAGTGAGGGAGACCGTGGCCAGATATCATCACCGAGATCATCAGGATTATACCTATGACAGCCTGCATGAAGAGCGCCAGTACGGTTTATTCTGGTATTCATGGCTTTGGCATATATTGAGGCCGGTTCTGATTGGTATCAGCGCGCTGATATTGACCCTTGGCCTCATCTCCTATGGATGGGACAAGGTGAGTAAAACCTATATTGATCCTGTCAGCCCGAATGACACGACAGAGATTACGTTTGTGGTCAAGTCCGGGGAAAGTCTGACACGCGTCGCCAACAATCTGAAGGCGCAGAACCTTGTAAGAAATAAATCTGTGTTTAAGTATTATGCTGATTTCGCGGGTTTTGGTCAGAAGATCCAGGCGGGGGAATATACGCTTCGCCGCAACATGACTATCACCGAGATTGCCGATCAGCTGGCGCAAGGCGATGGCAAGCCCCTGGTTCGCAACATTACCATTATCCCGGGTTGGACAATCGAGAATATCGCTGCCTACCTGGTGAAGGAAAAAGTGCTGCAGACGCCGGACCTGTTCCTGCAAAAGGCAAAAACCGGGAGTGATTACAGCGCCTATTATTATGTGTCCGATGTACTTCACTCGGGAAGCGCAAGTCAACGCAGATACATTTTGGAAGGCTATCTGGCAGCCAATACTTATGAGATATATACCAGCGCAGATGAAGACGATATTATCAAGAAGCTATTATCCCAGACAGAAGGGATGTATTCGGACGTCTATCATCAACGCGCCGCGGAACTGAACATGACCATGGATCAGGTATTGACTTTGGCTTCGCTGATCGAGAAGGAAGCAAAGACAGCTGATTTCAGCCGGGTATCAGCGGTATTTCATAATCGTCTCAAGCAGAATATGACACTTGGCAGCGATGTGACCATCAAGTATGTATCCGGGAGCACCAAGATGTCGTTGGGAGCGCAGGACCTGGCCTTGGATTCACCCTTTAATACATACAAACACAAGGGTTTGCCGCCCGGCCCCATCTGCACGCCTTCGCCCAAGGCAGTGGAGGCAGCGCTGTATCCGGATGAAGGATTCATCAGCGAGAAATACCTCTACTTCTGCTCTAAAAACCCTGATACCGGAGAGCTTCATTTTTCCAAGACATTGCAGGAGCATGAACTGGCGGTCAGCATTTATCGACCGCTGTGGGAAGCTTTTGACCAGAAGAATAATCAATAAACCCTCGCTATAGCCAAGCTGAAGAGAATATGATAAAATATAACGAAGTAGATTGGCACGGAGGGATTAAGGTGGATAGAATCAACCGGCTTTTGGATAGGGCAGCCCTTGCCGAAGGGGAAGGAATCCTGGTCCAAAAGCCTTCCAATATGTTTTACCTGAGCGGTTATACGGGAGAAGGTTTGTTGCTTGCGGGACGGGGTAGAAAACTCATTGTAACTGATTCCCGCTATACAGAACAGGCTGAGCGCCAGGCATTCGGTTTTGAGGTGCATACGATCAAGACAGGTGTCAGCCATTTTACTTTGGCTGCCGGCCTGTGCGCGAATGAAAAGATCACGCATTTGCGTTATGAGGACGATCATGTAACGGTTAAGGACTTTGCCTCGATGCAGTCAGCATTGGCCGGTATCACGTTCACGTCCCTTAACAACCTGCCTGAACAGATGCGTGTCATCAAGGATGAAGGTGAACTGGCTCTGATGGAAAAGGCCTGCGCCATTTCCTGTGAAGCCTTTGACTACATCCTGGGCTATATCAAGCCCGGACTGAGTGAAAAAGAAATTGAGCTGGCCCTTAATTTCAAGATGTTTGAGCTGGGCGCGCAAGCGCTGGCTTTCAACAGCATCGTTGCCTCAGGGCCCAACGGTTCCCTGCCCCATGCCATACCGGGTGATCGCAAGGTGCAAAGCGGTGACATGGTTACGCTGGATTTTGGCGCCAAGTTCCAGGGGTATTGCGCAGACATGACCCGCACGATTGCAGTCGGAAAGCCAGCCGACGAGATGCGCAAGATTTATGATATTGTATTGCGGGCGCAAAAGGCTTCACAGGACGCGCTTGCCCCCGGCAAGGATTGTGCCGCCGTCGATAAGATCGCCCGCGATCTTATCACTGATGAAGGCTATGGCGACTATTTTGGCCATGGGCTGGGCCACTCTCTGGGGATCGATGTACATGAGGATCCGCGTTTATCACCTGTTTCAAAGGCGCGGCTGGAAACCAATCTTGTCATCACGGTAGAGCCGGGCATTTATGTCCCGGGGCTTGGAGGCGTAAGGATAGAAAACTCCTGCGTCATTACGGATACGTCATCCAGATCCTTGGTCTCAGCGCCAAGAGAACTGATCATTCTATAAAGGGCACAGACCCGGAATTTGCGGAGGAATTTATGATTGTAGCAGGAGATTTCAAAAAGGGTATCACGGTAGAATTTGACGGAGGCGTGTGGACGATCGTTGATTTTCAGCATGTCAAGCCGGGCAAGGGTGCAGCCTTTGTGCGTACCAAGATCAAGAATGTCATGACTGGCGCTGTGATTGAGCGTACCTTTAACCCGACAGACAAGATGCCGCGTGCTCACATTGAGTCCAAGGAGATGGAATATCTGTACAATGACGGCGAGCTGTACTATTTCATGGACAATGAGACCTATGAGCAAATCCCCCTCAACTATGATAAGGTGGAGGAAGCGATCAAGTTTGTAAAAGAGAATTCTCCTGTCAATATCCGTTACTATAATGGCGAGCCTTTCTCAGTAGAAGCGCCTAACTTTGTTGAACTGACGGTAACGGATACGGAGCCTGGTTTTAAAGGCGACACAGCCTCCAATACATATAAACCTGCCACGCTTGAAACCGGATTTACGGTTATGGTACCGTTGTTTATCAATATCGGCGATGTGCTGAAGATTGATACCCGCACTGGTGAATACCTGTCCAGGGCATAAATTCCTGTATGGACACAAGGAGGAAAACATGGATAAGTTGACGGACAAGGTGGCCTACCTGCTTGGTTTGGCCGAAGGCATGAAACTAAGCGCTGATGTTCCAGAGCAAAAGCTGATGCTGAAGATGCTGGAAGTGATGCGCGATTTTAGCGAATACTGCGAAGAGCTCCGACACGATCATGAGGAGCTGGCAGAGTATGTCGGCAACATTGATGAGGACCTTGAGGAAATTGAATCAGCTCTCTTTGATGAGGAAGATGACGACGATTCATGCGGCTGCGGCCATGATCACGGTGAGGATGCCCTGGTGGGGGAAATGGAATACGAATGTCCTCACTGCGGCTATGAGACCAAATTTGACCTGGCCGATTTTGATTTTGAGGAAGACTACCTCTGCCCGCAATGCGGCAAATCCTTCTTTCCTGAGGGAGAAGAAGACGTGGAAGATGACGATGACGAGGATGAGGAAGAAGGCCGCGAGTAAGCAATTATCCTTAACTTAAGGTAGAAACAGAGCCGGTATATTATATCACGGCTCTTTTTTCGTTTTATAACCAACTATTGCCGTTTTGTGACATTTTGATTGCGGTTTCACTTGATTATTGTACACACTATGAGGTACAATGAAGAGAGAAACGTCTGGCCTGGCCGGGCGGCACGGAAGGAATGGGAATCAGTGGCAAAGCGGATACTACTGGTGGATGACGAACCTCTGATGATCAAGGGGCTGAAATATACATTGGAGCAGGATGGCTATGAAACTGTCAGTGCCTATGACGGTGAAGAAGCGCTGAAGCTTTTTTCAGAGTATCCCTTTGACATGGTTTTGTTGGATGTAATGCTGCCCAAGATGGACGGTATTCAGGTTTGCCAACGTATCCGTGAAATTAGCGATATTCCCATTATTATGCTGACCGCCAAGGGCGAGGACCTGGATAAAATACTTGGCTTAGAATACGGCGCGGATGATTATATGACCAAGCCCTTTAATATTTTGGAGGTCAAGGCAAGAATCAAGACCATCCTTCGCCGTGTGCAGGGCAGCGGCGCTCAAGAAGACCAGCGTCTGATTAAGGTGCGCGGACTGGAGGTCAATACGGCCAACCGCTCCGTTAACTTAAACGGCAAGGAGGTCCGCCTGACTGCTAAAGAATTTGACCTTTTGCAGCTGTTCATCAGCCATCGCGGCCGCGTATTCAGCCGCGAAGAGATGCTTGACTCTGTATGGAAGAACGACTACGCGGGTGATGCCCGTACCGTGGATGTGCATATCCGCAGGCTGAGGGAAAAGATCGAGCATAACCCGACGCAGCCTGAATTTATCTTTACCAAATGGGGCGTGGGGTATTACTTTACCGACCGTGATGACTAAACTGTTTTCAAGCATCCGCTGGAAGGTGCTTCTGGCCTTTTTCCTGATTATCGGCCTATCCTTCCTGGTAATGGCAGGAACATTGACAAATTTGCTGGGCAGATATTTGTTTGAACAGCGTATACGCGCCGACCGTGCAGGCCTGGAAAAATGGGCAGTACAGGTGGCGCCTTTTTTGAGTGAGGGGGATACTGCCACACTGTCTGACGATCTCAACCGGGCGGGAAATGAACTTTCAGGCAGAGTGTTGCTGTTGGACGCGGATGGCAAGGTGCAGTTGGACAGCTTTCGCGAGGCGCATGGCAGGAGGCTTGAGTATCCGGAGATTGTTTCAATCCTGTTGTCCGGACAGACGGCTGATTATGGAGTGCATTCGCTAAAGACAGGTCGCACCGTCCGGATGGACAATCCATTGGGCTACGGGGCCGGAGAGGAGTGGGTCAGCTATTCGACGGCGGGCATCATTCATTCTTCCAAGGTGGTCGGCGTGCTGCTGTTGGTATCCTCCGTGGGCGAAATGATGCACAACCTCTATGCGTTACAGGACAATTTGATTCTTATCTTTGTTGTTGTGGCGCTTGTGGCACTGCTGGCCGGTATGATTTTTTCGCGCATTCTTACCAAACCGATTGTCACGCTGACCGGCGTGATCGGACGTATGTCCAAGGGTGACTTCGCCGCCCGTGTTCCTGAGACCGGTTCGGGGGAAATTCGGCATCTGGCCACCGCCTTCAACTCCATGTCAGAAAAATTAGAGTCATTGGATCAATCCCGCAATGAGTTTGTATCAAACGCCAGCCATGAACTGAAAACACCGCTGGCAACGATGAAGATATTGATTGAGTCCCTGATCTATCAGCCGGATATGCAGGGGGAACTGCGTACGGAATTTTTAACCGATATCAACGCAGAAATCAACCGCCTGTCCTCTATTGTATCGGATTTATTGACCTTGGTGCAGGTAGATGCGCATTCCATGAGACTGGACAGAGAAAAGATGAGCCTGTCTGCTGTTGTAAAGGAGACCATCCACCGCCTGGAGCCGATGGCTGACAAGCGCGGGCAGACGGTTGCGCTGTCGCTGGATGATAGCGGCGACATGTATGCTGACAAGTCAAAACTTCGTCAGGTTGTCTATAATCTTCTGGACAATGCCATCAAATACACGCAGGAAGGCGGAAGGATTAATCTGAGCGTTACCCGCGTCGGGAGAGATATCGTGTTGACCGTAGCCGATAACGGGGCTGGCATCAAACCCGAGCATCTTCCCCATGTATTTGACCGCTTCTACAGGATTGACAAGGCGCGCAGCCGCGACAGCGGGGGGACGGGACTTGGCTTGTCGATTGTGCGGCAGATTGTCTTGCTTCATGGCGGCAATATACGCGCCCTCAGCGAGGAGGGCAAAGGCAGTACTTTTATTGTGGAGTTACCGATTCATAAGGGATAAAACGATAAAATAAAAATGGGCTTTTTTGTTGCTCCTGCGGATGATTTCATTTTACTGTTCAGATCTATCTTTCTTACCGCGTCGGATGTTCATATAGTTGCCGGATCGTCAGCAGCCTGATGGATCACCGCTACGCCTTGCTTCTCCTATTTTCTCTGATTCAAAATATCCCGGCGTTTCGGATTGGATGAAGTGAATCAGTTATTTTAACGGATAATTTCAGGGTTTTTCAGGAACTCTCCCGGCATCCATACAGCACCGGCAAGGGTTTCAGTTTGTAAACCGTCTATGTAAAAACGTACGCGTTTGATGATGCGTGTATCACACAGGGTATTGACCAGGCTGTAGACGAACAGACGCTCCTCTTCCGGGCTGAGATCTTGTGAAAGGGTGAGGATATTGCCTGAGAAATTGACAAGTGCTGTATCTCCCTCCTTGTTCACGTCGATCAGATCTTGTGCGCTCACCCCTTGCGGGAAAACAGCTTCCGTCCCCTGGATACTGTCATATGCTTGAGGGCCTATCATCAACTGGTTGATAAGGTAACGCCTGTTAAAGGCCGATGCATAGGGGATGGGACGCTGCACCGGGACCAGGCTATTACCGTCCGCGAAATACAGAGTACAGTCTGTCAACAAAAAAACAGAGAAATCATTTCGGCGCAGAATACTGTCCGGGAAGAGGATTTGTTGACCTGCGCCCTCATAGATACCGCCGGGTACGATGCCTTCGATCTGCTCGTTGCCGATACGAATCTTAATCCCTTTAAGCTGCGGGATAAAAGTTGTAAGCGTATAGGTGATGGCGGCCATCATGACGGAACGGGGGACGCCCGCCTTGACGAACGTATCGTTCGCGAGGTCTATAAATTGAAGGCTGATGACAAAGCTTCCGTCATCCTCTTCTTCTACCACGGGAGGCTGGGCAAGCAGCGCGTTGAGATCAGGCATGACAGGGATCTGATGCAGTACTTGGGGCCCTGCGGACAGTGCCTCGAGCAAACTGGAAGCGATCTGCCGATAGCTCTGACCCGGAAAACTGACCGTGCGCACTTCAGACATGATGCCAACGCCGTAGCCTGCAGGGAAGTAGAGTGTGCAGACGCTTGAAAAACGCTGCACCTCAGCGCCTCCCAGGCTTGAGCGGGTGGAAAGGCTGTCCCATAAGGCCGGCGCGTCTTCATTGCGCGTAAATTGCATGCTGCCTGCAGGGGTCAGGCTGGCCTGATCAATGCCCGGCTCCATATCCGTGACCAGCGTGTTAACATAGCGTATATCGCGCCACTGCACCAGGGTGTTGGTAATTGCACGACGCAAGGTGAAAAGGTCTTGCTTAGACAGGAGCCTTGCGTTGGCGCTGAGATTGACCGTTGCCACGTCGCCAGATATTTCAAGACCGCCCGTGCTTTCATTCATGCGCAGCAGGGCCTCCGGAAAAAGGGGGCGGGCACTGTCGCTGCCGGTGAAGGAGAGCAACTTACGTATTGTTGCCTCAGCCGGGTGCTGATCTGCGGGGATCAGGATACGCTCTGGTACCGTAATCAGCTGATTGCCCGAGCTGCCGGGCAGATAAAGCAAAACGGTCTCCGCATACTCTCTGTTGCTATCAGCTACGGGCACTTCATATTTACTTTCAACCGGCGGCAGCGTAGCCGAAGCCTCATTGCGCATGGGTACCGAAGCGGAGCAACCGCTCAAAAGGGATAGAAAAAGCGTCAGGCAAGTTATACGGTGGATTTTTGTCATCTTCATGTCAGTGCTCCCAGCAGGCTTTCAAAAGCCTCATAGGGAATTGTATAGACACCTTCCCGTAAAACCAAACGCAGAGGCCGATTTTCGACCAGGTGCTCGCTTCCATCCTCTTGCAGGAGATGTAAGCTGACCATCACCACGGCGCTTTGCCCGTCCAAGGCAGTGATACCTGATGTTACCATGAAATCAGATAGCCTCGGGGCTTGTTCCAGCATTTGACGCAGTTCATACTCCGAAGGGATGGATGCAGGTGTCCGGCTGTCGCTGCCGCGTACCATGCGCAGGCCGCTGGCAAAGTTCCCATCTTTCCATCCGGTCAAAAAGATGTCCGCACAGGCACGAGGGGTAAGAATATATTCTTCCTGCCGGATAAGTGGCGCTGGCAGGCTGTCATCCTCCAGCAGGTAGTAGCGCATGCTGAGGCGCATGGAGGAGGAGACATAATTTTCCTGCCGCACAAGCACCTGGATCCTTGAATAAATGCCGCTTTCGGTCAGTGTATTGGCCAAGGAGGCCATTGCCAGCCTGCGGCGCAGGCGCCCTTCGCCCTGGCTGTAATCCGTACTAAAAATAACGGCTTCGTCGGAATAGCGGCCCAACAGCTGCTCATTAAAGGTAATAAACAAAGTTTCTCCCTCGCTCACAGCGCTTAGTGCCTGTGTGCCTGAAGGAAAAAGAGGACTTAAATGAGGAGACAGGGAGCCCGGCCCCTCCAACAAGGCGTTGATAAGCGCCAACTCGTCGGAGACAGTCCGGCTGACGCTCAATTCACGTATTTCACGCGCCAGATAGGCTGTACTGCGGTATCTGAAGTATAAGGCAGCTGTCAGTTTTAATGGCTGCTCATCCCTTACCTGCGCGCTGATCATACTTTCGGGTGAAATACTTTCCGCCCGAAGCGCTTGCGGAAGTAACAAAACGCAAAGCATCAAAAGAGACAAGGCATATATTTTCTTCATCAATACCATCCTTGAGAATTCATTTCACTTTTCCAGGATCCTCTCCAAAGGTCCATCCGCGCAATTTATTGACCGTGCGCTCCAAGGCGTCCCGGCTATTCTCCCATGGTTTATCGCTGTTTCGGTAATCAAACTTCAAGGTGAACCATTCAAGTTCCTTTTCCAGCCGGGCAAGGTTGTCCTTGAGCAAGCCTGATATCGCGGCTTGAAAATCAATCAGAACTTGTCCGCTCAAATGCTTCTGCGCCACGTCAAGCAGCAGATCAGCATCTCTTAGACAAAGGCCTTTGGAGGCACAGAATTCCTCGCGGAAGGATGTATCCGTCTTCCATAGGTGAAGAAAGGAATAGGTATACTGATGCATTGTCTGATCCAAATTATCGCACAGCACACAACCTGTGTACAGCCCCGACAATCCGGTGGAGGCCCTCCCTTCATTTCTTAAGAGGAAGGGAAATTTGCTTTGCCCTGATTTTGCTCCGTTTTTCAAAGGCAGGTTGTCCAGCTTTTTTTGCACTTCCTTGATGTGTGACAACATCATCAAGGCATGGCTTAACTTATTTTGCCTGTCTTGAAGCATGCGGTGATGATCGGGGCAAAACCCTTTTTCATTCACGCGGATGCGCGTGTCAGGTTCCATGACAGAGCCGCCCAGATAGCGATCGGATAAGAGATGCTCACTGCGGCGGCGCAATGAGCACATCAGGCACTCACCCTGTTCATGCAGGGCATCCCAGATGGGAATGGTATCGATATGATAACGAGGCATCCTTAGTTTCTCCCCGGCGCGTGACAGTTGGTGCATGGCTGGAGCTTGCTGAACTGCTCATCATTGATTTGGCTGTAAAAGAAGGTGCCTTGCAGGGGCAGATAATCAGCCTTGATGATGTTGCAGTTGGGATCGGCGTGATACTGCTTGCCTCCGTCAGGATTATAATACAGCTGCAGGGAGGGAGAGGCTGTAATCATCGGAGCGATTGTGATCACCGGCACTTGAGTCATCGAAGCATCTGCAACTTCCTGCTCAGAGCTAAGGGAGTTGGGATCAATGTACCACTGGTCATTGATGCGCATCATCAGCACCTGCATCAGGTAGTTTCGGGGTGTTTGGCCATTGCTCTTGTCAATTTTAACCTGCATGTTAACGGTTCTGGTATTATCGGCATCAGAGCCGGTAACGTTTACAAAATCAAAGCTCAACGGTGTACGGATACCGCGGACAAAAAACATAGCCTGTTCCGGGTCCTCATGGCTGCTGACCCAGGAAGGGAGTGAAAGAGAAACCATCTTTTTAAAATCATTATTCATCCAGGCCGACATAAACTCTTCCAGCCGTTTTTGAGCCAAAGAGGCGGCGCCGGGGTTCTGAGTCGCCTCTGCGGAGGATTCGCTCTGATTCTGCACAGTCATCCCAACCATGCCGGCATTTGCGTTCTGAGAGAAAATAGAGGCAAGATCAGTCGCCTGCGGGACAGATACATTTACCTCCTGGCCGTTCTGACGGGGGGAAGAAGAGGAAGGAGCGCTCATCCATACGGCAAACAAGCATACCAGGATCATGGCCATATGGATGAAACTCAGGGTCATACGGGCATTGGGCACGAAGGCATTCAGCAACCACATCAGGATCAAGCTTCCCGCTGAAATGGCGGAGAAGGTCAGATAGAGGCTGTTGCTTGGCACGAGCAGGGCGATGATGAAAAAAAGCGGTAAAAGTATGGTCAACAGTATTTGCAGCACAATGAAACTACGCTGACTGGCGGCAGCATCCTGATAATCCCCGACGGTGCGGGGCGGCTGCGGTTTATTGCTACGTCTGGAAGGCGTAGCCTTTTTTACATTTTGAAGCGGCGCGCTTGAATAGCGGGATCGATTGTCGCTCATCTATTTCATCCTTTCCGGGTCCTGGATAGAAAATCGAAAACTATCCTCGCTGATTATAACATATCTTAATATATTGTAAATATTTCCGATGTTTTTTTGAAATATTCTATTGTTCACCTTCCAGCCCGGTAACGATGATATTTTGTCTGCCGAACACCTCCGACAGGGCTTGAATATCCCGCATGGATTTTTCTTTCATATCCTGCTCTTTTACAGCATCCTGCTCTTTGATGGTTTCAAAGCGGGCCGGAACTCCGCCGACATCAGACAAGATGTTTTCGATCATTTTTCGCCTGTCTTCAGACATCAGAAAGGAAATATAGATCTGCTTATCCGGAGAAAAACTCAAATAATAGCAACCGTCTTTATACCCGCCGTATTTTCCCTCGCTGATAATGCTGTAGATGTTGGGAAGATCTTTGCGAGCGAGTTCCAGAGCGGAATTCCACACCGTCTTGGGCATCATGGCGCTGTTGGACATGGGTGTTTCTTGCTTCTGCGGGATAAGGGGGGGATGCTCAGGTGTATGGGATATATCATCTTCCACAAGCGGAGGAATTTTTTGAGAGAAATCTCCCTGGTCAACGGCAGGCAGCTGAAAATCAGGGCCTTCTGCTGAAGGAGGTAGGGATGGGACAGCGGCGGAGATCGCCTCTTGAGGAGCCTCTTCTCTTTGAGCGGGCTTTTGTGGCGCAGGAAGGAGTCTGATTCCGGTTGCAAGCATCTCTTCAAGCTCCGCCAAGCGGGCCTGCAGGGCCAATGGATCAGTTTCTTCGTTCATCTGACAGACGCTCAGCGCATAGACTTCAAGTACCGCGCGCTGTTGTGAGGTCCAACGCAAGTTCCCTTCGGCATAGATGGCACGTTCCAGCATCCAGGTCAACTTAGCAAGTGGAATGCTGTCTGCCTGCTCCTGATACATTTTATCGTGATGCGGCACATCAAGCTTGGATGCGATCAATTGTCGCAGGTGAGCCGACAGACTTTTGACAAAAACCTGAATATCCTTGCCCGCACTGTGAAGCTGTTCAATCATGGCAAAGGCTTGACCGGCTTGTTTCATTTGCAAAGCGCTGACAAAATCAAACAAGAAATCTTTGGTGACCGTGCCAAGAATCTCACGTACACGTTCTTCTGTCAGCGAACCGTCCTCATCCAGACACATATCCATCAGGCTCCATGCGTCGCGCATACTGCCTTCAGCGGAAGATGCGATCAATTGCAAAGCTTCTTCCTGCACCTGCGCTCCATCCTTGATGGCAAGCCGAAGCCTGGAAATCATATCTGCCTGCGGAATGCGGCCAAATTCAAAACGTTGGCAGCGGGAGAGGATCGTAGCGGGTATCTTCTGCAGCTCGGTGGTCGCCAGGATAAAGACCATATAAGAAGGCGGCTCTTCAAGTGTTTTCAACAAAGCGTTGAAGGCGGCGTTTGATAACATATGAACTTCGTCGATAATGTACACTTTATAGCGAACGAACTGCGGAGGATAGCTCACCCGCTCCAGCATATCCCGAATTTCGCCTACGCCGGAGTTGCTGGCGGCATCCATCTCAACGACATCCAGCGTGGTGTCAGAGAGAAGGCTTTTACACGCTTCACACTCCAGGCAAGGGTCGCCTTCGCGGGGGTTTTGGCAGTTGATGGACATCGACAGAATACGCGCGGCGCTGGTCTTGCCGGTGCCGCGGCTGCCTGAAAACAGATAGGCATGGGCGATGTGGCCGTTTGCGGATTGATGACGAAGGGTCTTGATGACGTGCTCCTGCCCAACCATGTCGGAAAAGGTTTTTGAGCGCCAGGTCCGGTATAAGGATTGATACATGTTATTACTCCGTTATTTGTCTGATAAGTTGCGGAAACCCTCACCCAGCGTTTCGTGGGTATCGGTGATGAAGACGAAGGCGCGCGGGTCGATCTGGTGCACGATGGATTTGACAGACATCATTTCAATCCGTGTGACAACACAGATAAGCATTTGTACCTGAGAGCCGGAATAGCCGCCGGTGGCGTCCACCAGGGTGACGCCTCGGCCCACCTCGTCAAGCAGACGCTGTGTCATCTCACTGCCCTTTTTTGTGATGATGTGAAAGGCTTTGTCTGTGCCCAGGCCGGCAAGCACCACATCCAGTGTCTTTGAACAAACAAATACACAGATCATGGCATACATCGCCTGCTCCGCGCCCATAAAAAAACCTGCCATCAGGATAACAACGCAGTCGATGGCCAGCAGGAAGACGCCAACAGTGATATAAGGAAACCTGCGATGAACTACCTGGGCGATCAGATCGGTGCCGCCGGTGGTAGCTTTGCCTCGCAGAATCAATCCAAGCCCAAAGCCCAGTATTGCTCCGCCAAAAAGGGAAGCCAGCAAGGGATCAGAAGTAATGGGAGCCAGCTTCAAGATATCAATCAGCACAGAAAACAGCAAGGTTGCGCCAAGCGTGCGGATAACAAAACCGTGGCCCATGCTGCGGTAGCCCAGCAAAAAGAGCGGAATGTTCATGATCAGACTGGTCAGACCGACCGGCCAGTTGAACAGATGATTTAAAATTGTTCCTATGCCGGTCAGCCCACCGGGAGCGATGGCGTTGGGGATCAGAAATAATGGATAGACACAGGCGCCCAAGGCGCAGCCCGTGATAATATAGGCCATGTTTTTAAATTGCTCGGCCTTGGCGGCCGCGCTTCTTTTCTCCGGCATGAACGCTCCTCGAAATATAGTGAATTCCAAGATGATACCATCATCAAATGGACGGGTATATTATAGCATATCCTTTTCCTGATAGGTAGGCAGGAGAACAGGATCCCGCTGTCGAATGTTCAGGATATAGGAACCCGGGAGTTTGACAGTTGAGAGATAGAAAAGGAAAAAAAAGAGTAGGCGGGGCCTTATTTTTTTGTCAAATTTGAAGAATATTGTATTGCGTACTCTTGGGTACTGTGTTATAATAAAGTCACTTCTATCTTCGGAGGGCTTGTCATGAGACTTAAGGTTACAAAGTCCAAAAATGCCGCTTCCTTGTACGTTATCAAATCTACCTATCAAAACAAGGTCAACTCATCCAAGATCGTCGAGAAGCTTGGTACCTATGACGATCTCAAAGAGAAGCTCAATGGCCGGGATCCTTATGAGTGGGCAAGGGAATATATCGCGGAATTGAACCGCCTGGAGAAGGAAGGCCTTGAGCCGGAGGTCATCGCCAGGTATTCACCCGCCAAGCAGATCGATAAGGATGTCCGGCAGAGCTATCACGGAGGGTATCTCTTCTTGCAGAGCCTGTTCCATGAGCTTGGGTTTCACCGGATATGTGAGAAGATCGAGAAGAACTATAAAGCAGAGTACAGCCTGAGCGGCATTCTCGCCTCTCTTCTCTATACACGCATTCTGTTTCCCGGCTCAAAGCGCTCGGCATATGAAACCTTCGGGAGCTTCCTGGAGGGGCCCGCGTTTGAACTGCATCAGGTCTACCGGGCTTTGGACATCATCAACAAGGAGTCGGACTTCATTCAGTCCGAGCTGTATAAGAACAGCGTGAAACAGGCCGGTCGAAACACAGGGGTGCTGTACTATGA
>CAZYKQ010000036.1:0-3194 GCA_964648235.1 uncultured Christensenella sp.
GCGAAGAAATAATACAGCAAACAGCCTGAAAACTGTTGACTTTTTATAGGAGGGAGTATCGTTCACCGGGTTGTTTTTTTGACGACAGTATACCTGAATGTTATTTAAAATGCAATGTCTAATATCACCACGAGTTTTTTGAAAACGCTAATTTTTATCATCCATATAAAAATAACATCAATATACCGATATTTTCGGTTATGTCAATACCGAAGTTTCCGGTATTCCATAATTCATCGAGGTGATGGATGATGAGGATTCGAGACTTGCGGGAAGATTCAGACCTAACGCAGAAGGATCTAAGCAGCTACTTGAATTGTTCTCAGCAGATATACAGTGATTATGAGACCGGAAAGGTTGAATCCCCATTTCCTTTTTGATAGCCCTTGCCAAATTTTACAAAACAACGACCGATTATCTGCTAGGGCTGACGGATGTACGGGAGATACCGGAAGGATGGAGGAAATAGATGCGGTGAGGGGCGATAGGGTTTTTGTGAGGAAGGCCACACACCCCGCAGTGTTGCCCATGAATACGGGATTCACGAGAATACCTTGTACAAGTGGAAGCAGCAGTTCGATATGGATCCTGATGATGCCTTCACCCAGCGTACAGAACAGGATGGTACGGATGAGCTTAGCCGCCTGAAACGTCGGGTCAAGCAACTGGAACTGGAGAATGAGTTCCTAAAAAAAGCAGCGGCATACTTTGCAAAGGACCCGCGATAAAGTATGCCTGGATTGATGAGAACGCAGTTCCGGGTCTGTCCTTGAAAGCCATGTGCCGTCTGTTGAGTGTACGCCGCCAAGGCTGCTACGAGTACCACAAGCGATCTGAGTCTCAGCGCCGATACCGCGAGCGCTTGCGGGTTCAGCACGTGAAGAACGTGTTCTACGAGCACCGCAGAATCTACGGCGCTCGGCGCATCGCGGCAGAACTGGCCAGGCAAGGAATCCGAATGGATCGTAAACAAGTAAGGCGTGTTATGCTTCCGGTGATTTCCGCAGGGCTGTCGCCAACGCGGGAGGACACCAGAGCATGAGCGCTTCCGGAAACCCTTACGACAAGGCCTGCGCTGAATCTTTTTTCAAGAGTC
The DNA here is from genome assembly GCA_964648235.1 of uncultured Christensenella sp. Classification (GTDB taxonomy): domain Bacteria; phylum Bacillota; class Clostridia; order Christensenellales; family Aristaeellaceae; genus UBA1038. Next base: position 1,097 of record CAZYKQ010000036.1, read on the forward strand.
TTAAGGTTGAGTGGCTTGAAAACAATCACTTTGAGACTCGACTGCAGGCTTCCATGGCAGTGAATGAGTATCTGTTATACTACAACCGGCGGCGCCTTCACTCGAGCCTTGACTACATGCCTCCGGTAGAATACGAATTGAGCTGCCTTAACTACACCGCTGCCTCGTAGAACACTGATTGATTACCACCAACGAGCAAACTACCCACACTAATGTGATGTCCGGTTTTTTGGTACCAGACCAGGAAGGCGTGATGATTCCCCTCGCTTTCCCACGCGCAAAGAGGGTATATTATATAGGATCATCGAGTGAAAGGGAGAGAGCATGAAGTTTATATCATGGAATGTGAACGGATTCCGCGCCGTGCTGCAAAAAGGCTTTGAGGAGTATTTCAAGGAGGCGGACGCCGATTTTTTCTGCCTGCAGGAGACTAAAATGCAGGAGGGGCAGGCGGACTTCAGCCCCGAGGGCTATATCAGCTTTTACCACAGCGCACAGAAGAAGGGCTATTCCGGCACGGCTGTTTTTACCAAATATCAGCCTCTGACTGTATTTCAGGGCATGCACGGGGAACATACAGATGAGGGCAGGGTGCTGACGCTTGAGTATCCTGAGTTTTATCTGGTCAACTGCTATGTGCCCAACGCTCAGCCGGAGCTGAAAAGGCTTGATTACCGCATGAGTTTTGAAGATGACATGCGGGCCTACCTGTCGTCGCTGGACCTGAAAAAGCCTGTGATCTACTGTGGTGACTTGAATGTGGCGCATCATGAGATTGACTTGCGCCATCCCAAACCCAACATCGGCCAGCCGGGCTTCAGCTATGAGGAACGCGGCAAAATGACAGAACTTCTGGACAGCGGCTTCACCGACAGCTTCCGTTTCCTGTACCCCGATCAGACCGGGGCCTACAGCTGGTGGAGTTACCGCAGCAATGCCCGCGCCAACAACACGGGGTGGCGCATCGACTATTTTGTGGTTTCCAGTCGATTGATGGAAAAGGTGCAGGCTGCCTATATTGAAAACATGGTCATGGGCAGCGACCATTGCCCGGTGGGGCTGGATGTGGATATTTCAGCATAAGGAGGAAACAATATGATGCAATACAAGCGCGTAGGGAACAGCGGGCTGAAACTGCCCGCGGTATCCCTGGGATTCTGGCACAACTTCGGCGACGATGCCAGATTTGAAAACATTCGGGATATGGTGCTTGGCGCGTTTGACCTGGGCATTACGCATTTTGATCTGGCCAATGTATACGGCCCGCCGGCGGGCAGCGCCGAGATCAACTTCGGCCGTGTTCTCCGGGAAGATCTGGCTGCGTGGCGTGATCATATCATCGTTGCCACCAAGGCGGGGCATCAGATGTGGTCGGGCCCCTACGGCGAGTGGGGCAGCCGCAAGCACTTGATGTCGGGCCTGGATCAAAGCCTCAAACGCCTGGGCCTTGATTATGTGGACATCTTCTACCATCATCGCCCCGATCCGGATACGCCGCTGGAAGAAACAATGGGCGCGCTCAGTGACATCGTGAAGAGCGGAAAAGCCCTCTACATCGGCATCTCCAAGTACAGCCCGGAGATGACGGAGGAAGCCATCGGCATTCTGCGCGGGATGAAGGTCCCGCTGTTGATCCATCAGACCCGCTACAACATGTTTGACCGCGGGCCGGAGCAGGGTTTGTATGATGTGCTGGAGCGCGAGGGCGTCGGGGCCATCCCCTTCTCGCCGCTGGCGCAGGGCCTTTTGACCGACCGCTACTTAAACGGCATCCCGGGTGATTCCCGCGCGGCCGGCAGCAGCGTATTTCTTACCCCGGACACCATCACGGATGATTTGCTCAAGCGCGTGCGCGGCCTCCATGACATCGCGATGGCCAGAGGGCAGACCCTGGCCCAGATGGCCCTGGCCTGGCTGCACCGCAGCTCCGTGGTCGCCTCGGTGATCATCGGCGCCAGCCGGCTGAGCCAGATTGAGGACGCGGCAAAGGCCCAGGAAGGGATGGACTTCAGCGAGGACGAGCTGCGCCAGATCGATGAACTGACGAAGGAATGATAGCAATTCAACCCTGTTCCGCATCGCCGCGCCGGGTATGTTG
>CAZYKQ010000036.1:3294-16101 GCA_964648235.1 uncultured Christensenella sp.
TGGGATAGCATAAACGGAATGGTTTCAACGACAACAGGCGCGGGGCATGCGGCTCCGCGCCTGTTGTCGTTGAAAAATCGGGCTCAGTTATAGCGGGGCACAAGGCCCGCGGCATCCCAGGGAAGCCAGGAGACAACGCCGTGCAGCATGTTGAACACCACATAGTAGCGATCATGCGTGCGCCAGCCGCCCAGGGTGGAGTAGCTGGTGGAGTCGATCTGAGTGCCCGGCAGGGCCGCTTGCAGGCTGTCGACCAGCAGGGGATCAACCGGGTCGTTGCTGGATCGGTTGTTGGCATTGTAGACCCACAGGCGCTCAAGGCCTGCCAGACCGTATAGTGGGGTGAAGTCCTGCGTCTGGTTGAAGGCGATATTGAGATCGATCAGCTTATCAAGCCCGGCCAGGGGCGAATAATCGGTGATATAGTTGTTGAACAGCTCCACGTATTCCAGGTCTTTCAGGGAGGCCAGGGGGGTGATGTCGGTGATGAGGTTGCAGGCCAGTATGATTACGCGCAGCTTGGGCAGGCCGTATAAAAAGCTGATGTCGTCGATGGCATTGTGGCCCAGATCCAGCGCCATCAGGTTTTTGCAGTACTTAAGCTGGCGGAAATGCTCGCTCTTGTGGGTGCGAGATTTGTTGCTGTGATTGATGGCAAAGGCCGTGGCATCGGTGCGGATGTAATGGTCCTCCACCAGGCGGATGGTCCAGCCGAACTCGATGTCGGGGAAGCGCTCGGCCAGCTCATCGATCTGATCTGCTTTCAGGCGGCTTTCGTACATATCCAGCTTTTGAATCCGGGGATGGAGACTGAGCCAGTCGATCAGGGCATCGACATCCTTCACCTTGGTATCGCCCAGGTCAACGCGGGTCTGCCACAAGGCGATGTCAGGCAGGGGCTGGTCGGGAGACGCGTATGCGGTGGCAGTAAAAGCGGTAAAAAGCAATAAGCAAAGCAACACAGACAATACGGTTTTCTTCATCGGTTGAATTGAATTCTCCTGTAAATCGATGTATTAGCTTCTTGCTTGCGCAAAAAACCGTACCCACTATAACAGAAATAATTTATTTATGCAATAATTAAGAAACATATTTAATATATTAGAAATAATTAACAAAAATCAGCCGATGACGCCGGGACTGCCTCAGAAAGGACCCTTTCCTCAATACTTGACTCCGGCGAGCAGGAAACCGATGATTCGGGCAGAACAAAGGCTGTAAAGCAAAAACTGTGATGAGAGGAAACTACAATGAAAACAGGGGATTGGATGTCATTGGTGTGCGGGCTTGCCATGATCATAGGCGGCTTGCGCTACATGTCTGTGCGCAAGGACGCGGAACCTTCGCGCCGCGCGCTGGCGCTTAAGGGCGGAACGACCCTGCTCGCGGCCCTTCCGGCGGAGTACGCCCTGTTGAGCGGCGGAGGAACATCAGCGCTGTGGATAATGATCGGTATCCTGCTGTGCGCGGCGGCGGACGTGATATTGGAGCTGCATTTTCAAGGTGGCATGGTCGCCTTCGGGCTGGGGCATCTTTGCTTTATCGCAGCCTTCGCGGCGAAGGGAGGCATCGGGGCTGCCCACTTAGCGGCCTGGGCCCTGCTGTCGCTGGCGGCGATGCTCTACGTGCGCAAGGCAGTCGAACAAAGCACGGAATCCAGCCTGCCATTTGTGATCTATGGCCTTGTGATCGCGGCGATGCTGGCGGCTTCCCTGACGCGCGGGCCGCTTGCCGTAACTGGGGCAGCGCTGTTTGTCTTGTCGGACAGCATTCTGCTATGGGGCCTGTTGCGGCCAAAGCCCGCGTTTCTTGACGCCGCCGTCATGCTGAGCTACTGGGGCGCGCAGTTTTTGTTGGGCGCGGCTGCTTTGACATAGAGCGATCCGCACTAAACTGCGGCAGAACCGGCGAGCATACTGCAAAATTTCTTCAAGCGTTTTTATATAGAAAGAATGCATAACAACATGAATAAATCTGCGAAAATCCGCATGAACAGGAGGAGAATGTGGAATTTTTGAATAATTATTTGTTAAATTCCTCTCTTGGTGCATAGGGCTGCAAGCTGTCTTGCGCTTGAAATCAAGGGTATACTTTGCTATAATCAATCGAAACAACTTGTTTCGAGAGGAACAACAAATAGGAGGAAAATTCATGAAGAAACTTCTGATCCTGGTCATGATTCTGGCGCTTGCGCTGCCCTTTGGGGCATTGGCTGCCGAGACCTACGAAATTGGTATGGTGACCGACCTTGGCACCATCAATGACAAGTCCTTCAACCAGGGAACCTGGGAAGGCATTGTGGCTTATGCCGAAGCAAACGGCAAAACCTACAACTACTATCAGCCTGAGGCACAATCCACTGAGATCTACCTGGATATGATCGAGCAGGCTGTCACCGCCGGCGCCAAGATCGTCATCACCCCCGGTTTCCTGTTTGAGGAGCCCATCTTCATCGCGCAGGAGATGTATCCGGATGTGCACTTTGTGCTGATTGACGGCAATCCCCACAGCGCTGACTACAGCGAGTTCCGCACGGACGCAAACACCGTCGGCATCGTCTACGCCGAGGAGCAGGCAGGCTTCCTGGCCGGCTACGCGGCCGTGAAGGATGGCTACACCAAGCTGGGCTTCATGGGCGGCATGGCCGTTCCCGCCGTTATCCGCTTTGGCTACGGCTTTGTTGAGGGCGCCGAGTATGCCGCCAAGGAACTGGGCATCGACGGCCTGCAGATGAACTATCACTACACCGGCAACTTTAACGCCACCCCCGAAGCCCAGGCCCTGGCTGCTTCCTGGTATAACGGCGGCATCGAAGTGATCTTTGCCTGCGGCGGCGCGGTCGGCAACAGCGTAATGGCGGCGGCAGAAGCGGCCGGCGGTAAGGTGATCGGCGTTGACGTCGACCAGAGCGGCGAGAGCGAAACGGTCATCACCTCCGCTGCCAAGGGCTTGGCTGCTTCCGTTGAGCAGACCCTGGATGCCTTCTACAACGGCACCTTCCCCGGCGGCGAATCGCAGGTGAAGGACGCGAAGCTTGACGGCGTGAGTCTGCCGATGGCGAATTCCCGCTTCAAGACCTTCTCTCAGGAAGACTATGACGCCATCTTTGCTAAGCTGGTTGCCGACGAGATCAAGCTGCTGAAGGACGGCGACGTTGCTTCCGCCAGCGAGATCCCTGTGACCACCATGACCGTGACCGAGATTCAGTAACACAGTCCGGCGGGCTGTCAAAGTTGTTTGACAGCCCGCTTTTTTTAAATCCATACACAGAATTGGAAGAGAAACATGTCTGAATACATCATCGAAATGCTTCATATCACCAAAGATTTCCCGGGTATCCGGGCCAATGACGATGTCACCCTGCAGCTAAAAAAAGGCGAGATCCATGCCCTGCTTGGCGAGAACGGCGCGGGGAAATCCACGTTGATGAGCGTGCTGTTCGGCCTCTACCGGGCGGAAAGAGGAGAGATCCGCAAAAACGGCGAGCCCGTGCAGATCAAGGACCCCAATGACGCCAACGATATGGGGATCGGTATGGTACACCAGCACTTTAAGCTGGTGCACAATTTTACGGTGCTTGAAAATATCGTGCTGGGGCGGGAGACGGTATCGGGCGGGCGGCTGCAGATGGCGGCGGCGCGCAAGAAGGTGCTGGCCTTGTCCGAGCGCTACGGTCTGCAGATCGATCCGGATGCCAGGATTGAAGATATCACCGTGGGCATGCAGCAGCGCGTGGAAATCCTCAAGATGCTGTACCGGGACAATGAAATCCTGATTTTTGATGAGCCGACGGCGGTATTGACTCCTCAGGAGATCGGCGAGCTGATGAAGATCATGGACGGTTTGCGCCGGGAAGGGAAAAGCATCCTGTTTATCACCCATAAGCTGGCCGAAATCAAGCAGGTGGGCGACCGCTGTACGGTGCTGAGGAAAGGCGCCTGCATCGGTACGGTGGATGTGAAGACAAGTTCGATTGATGATATGGCCGAGATGATGATTGGCCGTAAGCTGGATTTACACATCAAAAAAGAGAAGGCCAGGCCGGGCGAGCCCGTTCTGAGCGTAGAGGGGCTGACGGTTGCCGGCAGGCATTCAAAGGCCGCTGTTGACAATGTCAGCTTTAAGGTTCGCCGGGGCGAGATCGTCTGCATCGCCGGCATCGACGGCAACGGGCAAAGCGAGCTGATCTACGCGCTCAGCGGCCTGATGCCAGTGGTTTCCGGCAGCATCTCGTTGGGCGGGCAGGAGATCAGCGGCCTGAGCATCCGCCGCCGCAACGACCTTGGCCTGTCGCATATCCCCGAGGACAGGCACAAGCATGGCCTGGTGCTCGATTTTGACTTGCAGCAGAACCTGGCGCTCAAAAAGTATAAAAAAGAGAACTATCAGAAAAGAGGTTTCATACGCTTTTCTCATGTCCGCAAGCAGGCAGACAGGCTGATCGGCCTGTATGATATCCGCGCCGGGCAGGGGGCGGATACGGGCATGCGCAGCATGTCGGGCGGCAACCAGCAAAAGACGATTATCGCCCGCGAGATGGACACCGACCCTGAAATCCTGCTGGCGGTACAGCCGACGCGCGGCCTGGATGTCGGCGCGATGCTGTATATCCACGAGCAGCTGGTGCGCGTGCGCGATGAGGGCAAGGGGGTGCTGCTGGTATCGCTTGAGCTGGACGAGGTGTTCCAGCTGGCGGATCGGATCCTTGTCATTTATGAGGGGAGCCTGGTGGCGGAGCTTGATCCTGAGGAGACTAGCGCTCATGATCTGGGCCTGTATATGTCCGGTGCCCGAAAGGAGAAGGCGGTATGAAGCAGAAAATCAGAAAGAGTCTGTCCAGTTCCTCCGCCTCGCTGATCGCGATCCTGATGGGCCTTTTGCTGGGCTTTGTCATTCTGCTGATCTCAAACCCCGCCAATGCCTTGCGCGGGCTGTGGGTCATTCTGCTGGGCGGGCTCAACAACGGCATGAAGGGCCTGGGGCAGGTGCTGTACTACGCGACGCCCATTATCATGACGGGGCTGTCGGTCGGCTTCGCCTTTAAGACGGGCATGTTCAACATCGGTGCCTCCGGCCAGCTGATGGTCGGCGGTCTGGTGTCCATCTGGGTCGGCGTCACCTTCACCGGGTTGCCGCCGCAGATTCACTGGATTGTCGCGCTTTTGGCCGGTATGCTGGCCGGCATGGGCTGGGGCGTGATTGTGGGCATCTTCCGCGCCTTTTTCAACGTCAACGAAGTCATCACCTCGATCATGCTCAACTACATCGGCCTGTATGGCGTGAACTACCTGATCAAGAACTCCCATCTGTTTGATTTACTCAAGAATCAAACGGTTAATGTGGCGGAGGGGGCGGTGATCCCCAAGGCGGGGCTGGATCAGATATTCTATGTGCTCAAAGGGCGCTTTCACGACGCGTCCAGCGTCAACGCGGGCATCTTCATCGCCATCGGGTTTGCCATTCTGGTTTATATTATTTTGCAGCGCACCACCTTCGGCTATGAGATCAAGGCCAGCGGCTTTAACCGCGACGCCGCCCTTTATGCCGGCATCAGCGTGAAAAAGTCGATCATTTCCTCCATGGCCATTGCCGGTGCGCTGTCGGGCGTGGCGGGGGCCTTGATGTATCTGGCGCCCGCAAGCGGCATGCACATCCACGTCGCCGAGGTGTTGGCGGCGCAGGGCTTCAACGGCATCGCCGTGGCGCTCCTGGGCATGTCAAACCCCATCGGCATCATTTTTTCAGGCCTGTTCATCGCGCATATTACCGTCGGCGGCGGCTATCTGCAGTCATTGAAATACATGAAGGAGATCATCGACGTCATCATCGGCGTCATCATCTACTTCAGCGCCTTTGCCCTGTTTGTGCGGGACTTGCTGCTCAGATCGGCCAAAGCCCGCGAGCTGGCCCGGCAGGAGAAGTCATCGGCTGATAAGGAGGACAAATAAACAATGGATACGGTATATTTCCTGGTTCAGCAGATGATGTTTTTCTCGATCCCTCTGCTGATTGTGGCCTTGGGCGGCATGTTTTCCGAGCGTTCCGGCGTGGTCAACATCGCGCTGGAGGGCATCATGGTCGCCGGCGCCTTTGCCTCCATCTTCTTTATCAACCGCGTGCAGGGCTCCATGAGCGGGCAGATGCTTCTGATTCTCGCCATTCTGGTTGCCGTCATCACGGGTATGTTGTTTTCTCTGCTGCACGCCTACGCGGCCATTAATCTGAAGAGCGATCAGACCATCTCCGGTACGGCGCTGAACATGGTGGCGCCGGCCATGGCCATCTACCTGGCCCGCAGCCTGCAGCCCAACGGCGTGCAGCAGGTACAGTTCACCAATACCTTCCGCATCCCCAAGGTGCCTCTGTTGGGGGATATCCCGGTGCTTGGGCCGCTTTTGTTTCAAAACGCCTACATTACTACCTATATCGGCTTTGCTATTTTTGCCGCGGCGGCCTTTGTGCTGTATAAGACGCGCTTTGGATTGCGCCTGCGTGCCTGCGGCGAGCACCCGCAGGCGGCGGACAGCGCCGGTATCAATGTGTACAGGATCCGCTACGCGGGCGTGCTGATTTCGGGCGCGCTGGCGGGGCTTGGCGGCCTGGTCTATGTGATTCCCACCTCCACCAACTTCAACGCCACGGTATCCGGTTATGGCTTCCTGGCGCTGGCGGTGCTGATTTTCGGCCAGTGGAAGCCCTTGCGCATCCTGGTGGCCGCCTTCTTCTTCGGCCTGATGAAGACCATCGCCTCTGCCTATTCGGGGGTGCCGCTGCTGGCCAACCTGGGCATTCCAAGCGATGTCTACAAGATGGTGCCCTTTATTGCCACCCTGATTGTCCTGATGTTTACCTCCAAGCGCTCACAGGCGCCGCGCGCAAGCGGCATCCCCTACGATAAGGGAGCGCGCTGAGAATTGAATGACCTTATCGACAGCGTCATAGGTTTTTTCTCAAAAGCGACGGCGGACGCTGCGCTGCGTATCGTGGGCGCTGTTGTTATGGTTGTCGTCGGATGGTTTATCATCAAGCACGTGATGCGCTTGTTTGACCGCTACACAAGCAACAATAAAATAGACCAGGGCGTGATGAGCTTTCTGTCGAGTTTGCTCAAGATTACGCTGCGGGTCATGTTGTTCATTATGGCTGCTACCTACCTTGGCGTGCCCAATACCAGCTTCATCGCCATCCTCTCCTCGCTTGGCCTGGCCGTCGGCCTGGGCTTGCAGGGCGGCCTGGGCAATTTCGCGGGCGGTCTGATGCTGCTTATCTTTCATCCCTTCCATGTGGGGGACTACATCCAGGCGGGCGATGTAGCCGGAACGGTGATCAGCATCAACATCCTGTATACGCAGCTGAATACCTATGACAACAAGCTGGTGATCGTGCCCAACAGCACGCTGTCAAACGGCGTGGTGACCAATTTTTCCGCGATGGAAACCAGGCGTGTGGATATCAACTTTACCGTCAGCGCCGACAGCGGCATCGAAGCGGTCAAAGGGCTGATGACGCGCGCGGCGAAGGAACACGCCCTGGTGCTGGCCGAACCTGAGCCCATGGCCCGAATGAGCGGCATGACGGGCGGCTTGATGAACTTCACTCTGCGCTGCTGGGTGAAAACGCCCGATTTCTGGAACGTCACCTTTGATTTGAATGAGCGCTTGAAGAAGGATTTTGACCGGGAGAATATCCACCTGCCCCCGCCGCACAGCAAGGTGGAAATTGTGGACGGGAGGCAGCCGTGAGTACGGAGACAATCTGCGCCTGGGCGCTGAGAACGCCGCTTGAGCGCGACTACCATGACGAGGAATGGGGCTTGCCGCTTCATGATGACCGGCGCTTGTTTGAGCTGCTTGTGCTGGAGTACATGCAGGCCGGGTTGAGCTGGTCTATGATTTTGATGAAACGCGAAGCCATGCGCGCCGCCTTTGACGGCTTTGACGCGCAGAAGGCGGCCGCATATGATGAGGGGAAGATAGAAGCCCTGATGACAGAACCCGGCATCATCAAAAACCGGCTGAAGCTGAAGGCCCTGCCTAACAATGCCAGAGCCTTTCTCAGGCTGCAGCAGGAGTATGGCAGTTTCGCCGATTATTTCTGGGGCTTTGTGAATCACCGGCCCATTGACGGAAGGCGGAAAAGCATGGAGGAGGTGCCCGCCAGAACGCCTCTGGCAGAAGAGATCGCCCGTGATATGAAAAAACGGGGTTTCAGCTTTATGGGACCGACCGTTGTTTACGCTTTTATGCAGTCGGCCGGGCTGGTGAACGATCATGTGATGGGTTGCCCCCGATATGATGCGGTCAGATCATCAGAAAACCATACAAGGGTATAAACCAAATCATACTGAAATCAATCGTAAACGGTCGCGCCGGGCATTCTGGCCTGATGCTGTGTCATCGGCAGATTTGCCCGGCGCTTTGTTGCCTTGTGTTTCATGTTCAAGTCAATTCAAAACACATTTAAAATCAGGGCTTTTCAATGGTATCAGAGGACAAGCGGCGGTTCGACACGACAGGTCTCTTCCTTGAAATCGACGGTGACCACGGTGCCGTCCGAAAAGCTGGTCTGCTGGATGCTCTTGTCGTCCGACAGGAAGCGGTGGCCGGTCATCTGTTCATAGGCCAGGCGTTTCTGAAGCGCGGAAACGATGCGAAGGCGGGCGAAGTTTTCCTGCAGCTCGCTGCCGGTCAATTTATCATCCACATAGCCCATGCCCGCATTGAGCATGGCGTGCAGGAACCCCGGCTGCCCTTCCGGCGTGCCCCAGGTTCCCTTCCCCAGCATCCAGGGGATCATCAGACAGTCGTGATAGACAAGGTTATACAAGGGCGTAGGAATACCCATCTTGGTGTAAGGCGCCCAATGGCAAAAAACAAGGGCAGGCAGGGCCCAGTCCGCGGCCTCCTCGCTGCTGGGGAGGATGCCGCGCGCAAGCATGTAGTCTAAGCAGCGCAGCCGGTAATCCAGGCTTTGGCGGCGGGTGACGCGGTGGCGCGGGTTGATGCACTCATCCGGTTCGTTGCAGGTAAACACATCCAGATACACGCAGTCGATATCAATGCCGTTTTCGAATAGCTGGGTGTAGTTGCGCCGGACATAATCGGGCGCCAGCTGAGAGCAGAGGTAATTCTGCCGGCCGCCCGCCCATCGCGCCATCTCAAACACTGTGCCGTCCGCCAGGGTAACGGCATTGTCGGGGTCATATGTAGGCGCGTCCAGGTAGTAATCCCGGTACTGGTCATGCAGACCGAAGAGATGACTGTGTTTGCGGCAGGTATCTATCAAGCGCTTCAAGCCTTCCCATCCGCCGGCCGCTTCGCAGGGCGGCAGATAGTCGGGGTGCTTGTTGTCATAGCCGGGCTCGCCCCAGCCGTCCAGGTGCAGGTACATCCTGCCCACGCCCTCCTTTGTCAGGCGCTCTACAAGCGCGGCGCGCTCGTCAAAGGTATGGAGGCTATCGTTTTTGTCCGGGTTCTCCCGGTCGTAGTAGGCAGAGTCGGGCGTGACATGGCTTTTAACATCCACATGAAGAACGGAGGAACCAATCAGCCGGCTCAGGCTTGCGCAGCGCATCTGCTTTTCACGCAGGGTGACAGCCAGCCCCGCTTCCTCGGCAAAGCCTCGGTAAACCTTGCACAGTGTCACGTAGTCGCTGCCTGCGGGTGTAAATACATAGGTCAGCTGACGGCTGCCTTCCATTTTGCCCAAGGAGGGCAAGTGCTTGACCAGCATGCGGGTGGGGCCGCCGGCAGGGTGGCGGCATTCGTAGGCGCTGTCCCAGGGCTGACGCACATAGCATAAATAGCCTCCCTGCGTCGTGACTTCGCCAAACCAGGGCATATAGGCCCCGCAGGAGCACATCTGCCCCCCGAAGGGCAGCTGGGGCCCTTCTTCCGGCCAGTCAACAGGGAGAAGATAGCCTTGCAGGTGCGTGAGCGCGGCATAGCTGCCCGCCTCGTCGGCCATGAAAGGGGAAGGCCATTGGACGGATAGCGCCTGATCGAGTGCCAGCGGCACGAATTCACAGTGCAGGTGTCCGGTGGCTTCTTCTACCCACACCAGCGTCTCAAATGCTGTATTCTCTCCTTCAAAGCCTTTGTATAGCGTGCGCAAGCCGCGGCCAAGGCCGGTTTCAAAAGGCGTGGTGATGATGCTGGATGCCTGATCAAAATAAAGGTCACCGGCCTGCCGCCTGATCAGGGGACGGATTTGTTTGTCCTGCTGCCACAGACGTTCTTCGGCGTGGATCGTGAAAAAGCCCTTGTCATCGGCTTTTAGTATGATATTTTTAATATTCAGTGACATGCGCTCTACTCCTTCATGCGAAAGTCGAGATGCTCGGGCGGCTGAGAAAGCCGTTTGGCCTCGCTCAACAGCTTATCCGAATAATGTATACCGCGTTGCTCGGCCAGTTCTCTTGCGCACAGTTCAAACCAAAGCGTGCTTAAAGATACCTCGCCTTCACGGATATCAGCCAGTTCCAGCCGGCTTTGCAGCAGTTTTCGCGCACGGGCAAGATCACCCGTTTGCAAACAGGCGGCAGCAAGCAGGGCTTTGCAGCGGCCAAGGGCACGCAGCCGGGGGGGCAGGAGATCGTACCGGACAATCAGCTCCCGATCTCTGCGCGCCTTGTGGAGCAGCCGAAGCGTTTCAATGGCAAGGGCCCGATGAGGCAGCAGATCGAGCGCGTCAAGCGACAGATCGGCAGCCGCGTCAAGATCCCCCTGCTGCTCGCGCAGGATGGCCAGGCACCAGTAGGCCCAGGCTGAGGGCTGCAGCTTGAGCGATTTCTGGAATGCCGCTTGTGCCCCCTTGATATTGCCGGCAAAAGCCTCCATGACGCCCAAATGATAGAAACTGAACCAGTGCATGGCTTGAGGATGATGATCGATCGAATGCTGGAGGGCCTCGCGCCAGTCCTTACCCGTCTGGTAGCTTCGGGGAGGCAGGGCGAGGTCAGGCTTTGGAAGGTATCCCTGCTTGATCAGCTGCAGCCAGGGCTTTTGCGCCGCGCGAAGGGAGGCAGCGGGAAATTGAAGCCCAACCACATCAAACCCATTTCCAAGCAAGCGCTTTTCAAGGGCGGCCCAGCCTTCTGCCAGGCGTAACTGTGACCATCCCCTGGGATCATCCAGCTCCCGCCGGCAAGCCAGCTCCGCCTCCTCCAGCTGTCTGCGGGGAAGCGCCGATTCAAGGCGGGATTCAGCCTCTCCAACCGCAAGCCGATAGTCAGCGCCCTGGGATTTGGAAGGGTCGGTTGTCAACGCGCCGTATGCTTCCATCCAGCTGATGGTCGCTGATGCAGCCATCGGCAAATGCTCTAATTGCGTTCTTGCCAAACCTGCCTGGATCTCGATGTAGCTGCTTCCTTCCTGAGACAGGAAACGCTGCCAGCGCTTTCCGCCCTTACCCTGTCCCCAAACAAAGAGCTTGCGCCCGCGCAATGTGTCAGTAGAGCATTGAACCAGACCATAGCCCTTTTCATCAAGCGCGGTAATGAACCGGCGCTGTCCGTGTTTGATATCGTAGAAAAAATCCATCGCGTAAGGGATGTTGGCCGGGTGGCTGGTGTCGACATTCTCCCACAGGGGGATCTCCACCTTGCTCACATGCGCGTCCGGACCGAAGTGAAAAGCTTTTTCAGCCGGGACAATTACGCGAACATCCGGCCGCTCGTCAACGGCGATATTGCTCCACCAGTAGACAGCGGTGTCTTTGGGCGTGCAGTTGTCAATCCGCACCCGTACCAGCAGGAAGCGTGAATCATCCGGCAGCATAGCTTCTACCCGGTAACACAAGCCGCGCACCCGCTCGTACTGGTACATGGACAGCCCGGGCGTGCCGTTCATCAGTGTTTTCGTTCGAACAAACAAAGGGTCCAGGGTATAGGGCGTATGGCCGATGATGCCCACGTTCCACTCCACGCCGCCCGATATCCAGGCATTTCGAAGGGCCAGGTTGCAGGGCTGGAACACAGGGTTTTTGTGCAGCAGTTCCCGGCCGGTGTGCAGATCTGTCAGTGACCATAGCCTGCCGCCAAGCTCCGGCAGGAAGATGGCGCGCAGATGCTTGTTTTCAAGGACAAACGCGTCAAAATTACGCGGCTTTTTGTTTCGGTTGTATCCATCGCGCATGGTATAGGGAAGGATGCCTCGCACCCTTCCCCAACCCATGTAGCGGGATTCCTCCTCGCTGATGCTGTTCCGGTCGATTCGGGCCGCGGCGTGCTGGTCCTCCTGCGTGGAGATGTTGGGCAAGGGATTGTCACGGCCCATGCTCGCCGCGGGCATCGTGTAAACTTCCTGTCTGAGCTCTGTCATAATGATTCCTCAGCGAGAGGGACTGCCCGGCGGGCAGCCCCTCGATTTTCATTTAAAACAGTGTGTTACCAGTTGTATTCTTCGGCCATGCGGTTAATCACCTGAATCGCCTCTTCAAACCCGTCCTGCATCGCGCGTTTGACCATATCGGCAAACATTTCCTCGACAGGCTGACTGCCGGAAATAATGGTCCAGTATTCAGCGGTAAACTTGAAAGAGTTGGCGTCGGTGACAGCAGTATCGCCCACCAGGATCGGCTCGATGGCCGGGAAGACGGCGCCGGGGTTGCGAACGCCGGTCGCCCATTGGTTCAGTACCTTTGTTTCGCTTTATTTTTCTGACGCTGAGGTTCAAGTCACTGCTTATACCAATCAATGGCGATACCTCCTTTGAGTACAAAGGCTTACGCTGAAAAAAAGATTGATTCTGGCTGTCATCCTCTTAGGTTTATAGAAATATACTATAGTCAAGAGCTGTTTGTCAATAA
>CAZYKQ010000037.1:0-15939 GCA_964648235.1 uncultured Christensenella sp.
TTTTGGGTATGAAAACGTTTTCATTGACAAATGAAGCGAAGTCATATTTGGGATTACCACAGATGGGTATCATCTATTCAAGCTCCCCAGCGGCGGATGCCGTAATAATAAGGAGGATGTTCCATGAAAAAGTTACTATCCCTTGCCCTGGCTCTGGGCCTTGTGCTCTCGCTGGCCGTTCCCGCCTTTGCCGCGGATTCTGTCAAACTGAAGCTTTGGGGGTCCCAGGATGATCAAGCCATGCTCTCAGAAATGGTTGAAGGCTTCAAAGCCGCCAACCCTGACAAAACCTATGAGGTCGAGCTGGGCGTTGTCGGTGAGCCGGATGCCCGCGCCAAGTACCTGGAAGACCCGGAAGCGGCCGCGGATGTATTCGCTTTCCCGAACGATCAGATCCTTGACCTGGTCAATGCAGGCGCTCTCTATGAAGTCACCCTCAACAAGGAATCCATCGTAGCAGCCAATGTGGCCGGCTCCATCGAGGCAGCCACAGTGAACGGCGAGCTGTATGCCTACCCGATGACTGCCGACAACGGCTACTTCCTGTACTATGACAAGTCCGTCATCGATGAGGAAGCCGTGAAGTCGCTGGACGGCATCCTGGCCGCCGCGCAGGCCGCCGGCAAGAAGGTCTTTATGGACGTATCCAACGGCTGGTACATCGCCAGCTTCTTCCTGGGCGCGGGCGGCACGCTGAGCGTGGTTGACGGCGTACAGGTCAGCGATTTCAACAACGAAAAGGGCCTGGCCGCTGCTGAAGCCATCAAGGCCTTTACCGCAAACGAAGCCTTCATGACAGGTGATGACGCCATCCTGACCGGCGGCATGGGCGACACCATCGCGGCCGGCGTGTCCGGTCCGTGGAACGCCATCGCCATCCAGGAAAAACTTGGCGACAATTATGCCGCCGCCGCATTGCCCACCTTCACCGCAAACGGCGAGCAGGTACAGATGAGCTCCTTCGCGGGCTTCAAACTGGTCGGCGTCAGCTCCCTGACAGAGTACCCTGAAGAGGCCATGGCTCTGGCCGAGTGGATCACCAACGAAGAGAACCAACTGAAGCGCTTTGAGCAGCGCGCCATGGGCCCCTCCAACATCAACGTCGCAGCAAGCGCCGCTGTTCAAAAAAACATTGCCCTGGCCGCCTTGGCCGCGCAAGCCAATTATGCTTACAGCCAGAAGGAAGTGCTGGGTAGCTACTGGACGCCTGCGGAAGCCTTTGGCGCCACAATGGAAGCCAAGGACTACAGCAAGGACCTGCAAACCTTACTGGATGAAATGGTCGCCGCAATCAACGCGAACTGATTTATCCCTATAATCCGGGGCTGCCGCAGTCAAACACTCGGCAGCCCCGCTTTTCTCAAGATAAGGTATAGATGGGAGGGCTTCAGGTGACTGACAGAGCCTTGAAGGCGCGCGCGGGGTCAAAACGCGCCGGATGGATCAGGGAACTATTTGAAACATTTCGGGACGGTGACGCCAAAACACGTCTGAGCTACCTTGTTATGGGCTTTGGCTGTTTTGCGCGCGGGCAGATCATCAAGGGGGTTTTATTCCTCTCCTCTCAGGCACTGATGGTATGGTACATGATCAATTTTGCCTGGCAATACCTGGCAAAGATCGGCACGCTTGGCACGGAGGGCATGCAAAGGGTGTGGAGTGAGGAGCGCCAGATATTTGTACGCACACCCGGCGATAACTCCCTGCTGATCCTTCTGTTCAGCATCATGACCGTTATGCTGCTGATCGGTTTTATCGCGCTGTGGCGCGCCAATGTCCGATCCGCCTATAAAGCCCAGACGCTCAAGCAAGCCGGCAAGAAGCTGCCCACTTTAGTCGATGATATCAAGGCCTTGCTTGATGAGCGCTATCACGTCACGCTGATGTCGCTTCCCAGTCTGATGGTCATTGCTTTTACCATCCTGCCTACAATTTTCATGATCCTGATCGCTTTTACCAATTTTGACGCCAAGCACCAGCCGCCGGGCAATATGTTTACCTGGGTGGGGCTTGAAAATTTCCGAAATCTGTTTGGCGCCAACCCCCTGATGAGCAACACCTTCGGCAAAATTTTGGGATGGACGATGATCTGGGCCGTCGTTGCCACAGCAACCAACTACATTTTCGGCATGTTGCTTGCCATTTTCATCAACAACAAAGGCATAAAATTGAAGGCCCTGTGGCGCACTGTCTTTGTGATTACCATTGCGGTACCACAGTTTGTCAGCCTGATGCTGATGAGCCAGATCCTGCATCTGGAGGGGCCGCTCAACGCCTTGCTGAAACAGTTCGGCTTCATCGAGCAAAGCATCCCCTTCCTTACCAATATCAC
Source organism: uncultured Christensenella sp. (assembly GCA_964648235.1). Taxonomy (GTDB): domain Bacteria; phylum Bacillota; class Clostridia; order Christensenellales; family Aristaeellaceae; genus UBA1038. Next base: position 2,333 of record CAZYKQ010000037.1, read on the forward strand.
CAATGCCCGCATTACGGTGTTGGTGGTTAACCTGTGGGTCGGCATTCCTTATTCGATGCTGATTACATCAGGTATATTGATGAATATCCCCAAGGATTTGTATGAAAGCGCCTCCATTGACGGCGCTTCTCCCGCCCGGATGTTCTTTTCAATCACGCTGCCCTACATGCTGTTTGTCACTATGCCGTATCTGATCACAGCCTTCGTTGGCAATATCAACAACTTTAATGTTATTTTCCTTCTAACACGCGGCGGCCCTCTTGTAACGGAGTATTATCAGGCCGGCAAAACCGATTTGCTGGTCACCTGGCTCTACCGTCTGACAGTGGACAGGCAGGATTACTCCCTGGCCTCCACCATCGGCATTTTTGTCTTCGTCATTACCGCCGGCCTTTCTCTGCTGGTGTTTAACCTGTCAGGCTCCAGCCGCCGTGAGGAGGAGTTTCAATGAGTATAAGCATAAAACAAAAAGCGATCCTGACCAAACCGGCCCGGATCATTCCTCTGATCGCTGTATCGATGGCCGCTTCCCTGCTGCTTCCCTGGATCAGCGTACCCTCGCCGGAAGGGTCGGAAGTTTTCACAAAGACAGGCTTCCAGCTCTTGCTTTCCATCAGAAATGTGATCAACCTGCTGCCGCTTGGTACCGCGCTGGCAGCCTGCCTTGCGCTGGGTTTGCTGAGCTTCAGGCCTTCCAGAATTGGTTTGCGCATGCTGGTTATTGCTTTTACCGCAGCCCTTCTCGCCGGCCTATACAGCCTGTTGAGCGCCAAGGCGTCGGCTGACCAAAGCGGCTTGCTCCCTGCGCCCTTCCTGGCACGGCATTTTCAGCCTGCTTTCTACGCCTGTCTGATCCTGTCCCTGCTTGGACTGGTCTTCACTTTGATTGCGCTGCGTCAGCCTGCAACCTATATTGTGCTGACAGCCATGGCCGCCGTCTGGCTGCTGCCGATCATCTGGCTGGTCATCACCAGTTTCCGGGCAGAATCCGGCGCCTATACCACCTACATCATTCCCAAGGGCTGGACGTTCAGCAACTACACGCGCTTATTCACGGAGACCCAGCAATTTAATTTCCCCCGCTGGTACATGAACACTCTGTGGGTTTCCGTTGTTACCTGTTTTCTGACTACGCTTATGGTTTTGATGGTCAGCTATACTTTCAGCCGACTGCGCTTCAAAAGCAGGAAACTCTTGATGAATATTGGCCTGATCGTTTCCATGTTCCCCGGCTTCATGTCCATGATCGCCGTCTATCACATCCTCAAAGCCATCGGTCTGGCCAAGTCCTTGATCAGCCTGGTGCTGGTGTATACCGGCAGCGGCGTGCTTGGGTATACCATTGCCAAGGGCTTCTTCGACACCATTCCGCGCTCTTTGGACGAGGCGGCCACCATCGACGGCGCCACCAAAAACACCGTGTTCTGGCGCATCACATTGCCCTCTTCCAGGCCCATCATCGTCTACACCGCGATAACGGCTTTCATCGCTCCCTGGGTGGACTTTATCTTTGTGTCTGTCATCATGAAAGATGACTACGCCAATTATACAGTCGCTTTAGGTTTGTACCGAATGCTGGAACGCGAACACATCTACGCCTACTTCACACGCTTTGCGGCAGGGGCAGTGCTGGTTGCTATCCCGATCACCCTGCTTTTCATCCGCATTCAAAAATTCTATGTGGAGGGCGTCACGGGCGGCGCTGTCAAAGGCTGATCCATGAAAAAGCAGCTCGCCTTTGCCCTTGCCCTGTGCCTGGCACTTTTACCTGTCGCCTCCTTAGCGGGGCGAGGGCCTGTATATGAGGTCTTTGTCGCGTCCTTCGCGGACGGTGACGGCGACCGGCGGGGCGACTTGAAGGGCTTGACAGACAAGCTTGATTACATCGCTGCGCTGGGCATAAAAAACATCTGGATGATGCCAATCTCCCCCTCCCCCAGTTATCACAAGTATGATGTAACCGACTACATGGCCATTGATCCCGCGTACGGCAGCATGGAGGATTTTGACGCGCTGGTCCGGGCAGCGGACGCAAAAGGAATCGGCCTTCTTCTGGACCTTGTGCTGAATCACTCCTCCAATGAACACCCCTGGTTTCTCTCTGCTGTCGAGTCCCTCAAATCCGGGCAGGAGGGAGGCATGAAGGATTATTATTTTTTCAGCCAATCATCAGGCCATCCGGTGCCCGGCCTTGAGGGGTGGTTCTATCAAGGAAGTTTTGGTCCGCACATGCCGGACCTGAACCTGGATCTCCCGGCTGTGCGCGAGGAAATCAGGCAAATACTGGCTTTCTGGCTGAACCGGGGCGCTTCGGGCTTCCGGCTGGACGCTACCACCCACTATTATGAGGACAACACAGCCCGGAATACTGAATTCCTGCGTTGGCTGAACACGCAGGCAAAGGCTATCAAGTCCGATTGCTACATTGTCGCCGAAGCCTGGAAGGACGAAAGCACGATCCTGTCCCTGTATGAAAGCGGCATTGACAGTCTGTTCAACTTTCCGCTGTCAAACGCGGACGGCGCGCTGGTGAAAGCCATGCGCGCGCAGCAAGGCGAGGTTCTTGCCCGTCGGGTGGAACGCTACGCCTTGCGTATCAGGGAGCGAAACCCCATCGGCATGGACGCGCCTTTTCTATCCAACCATGACAACGCGCGCTCGGCCGGTTTTTTAATGTTTAAACAGCAGCAAATGAAGCTGGCCGCGGCCCTTTATCTTACCATGCCGGGCGTTCCCTTTATCTACTACGGGGAAGAGCTTGGCATGTCCGGTTCAGGCCGTGATGAAAACAAGCGCCTGCCTATGCTCTGGGCCATGGATGAGTCGCTTAATCCTCTGCCCCCTTCTTTGGCAGATCAGAACCAGCGACTAAAAATATCCGCAGACATGCAGGAGGATGATCCCGCTTCCTTGCTTAACTTCTACAGGCATCTGGGAACCCTGCGGGGTGAACGTTCCCAGTTTGAAGATGAGCAGGTCACAGCCTTGATCTTTTCTGACCCGCGCCTTGCTGCCTGGGCATTTGGCGGGCTTTACAATCCTCTGAGTGTAATGCATAATCTCTCGGGCGAAACCATCCTCCTGCCCTGGCCCTCGGGCGGTACGCTCCACGGCTGGGATACCGGTTCAGGCCAGCCAAGTCTTGAAAACAATACCCTGAAGCTGCCACCCTACTCCGGCTGCATCATTGACTGAAAGGAACCCTGACATATGCGTCAAAGCGGCATCCTCCTCCATATCACCTCTCTCCCCGGACCGGAGGGTATCGGTACTCTGGGCAAGGAGGCCTATCAATTTGTTGATTTTTTAAAGGCCTCCGGAATGGGTGTCTGGCAAGTTTTACCCATTTCACCTACAGGCTACGGAGAATCGCCTTATCAGTCCTTCTCCACCTATGCGGGCAATCCTCTGATGATTGATTTGGAAACTCTGGCGGAGGATGGATTGCTTTTAAAGCAAACCCCTGTCAAACCGAGTGAGAAGGTGGATTATCCAACCGTCATGGCGGATAAGCAGACGAGGCTTCTCGAGGCCTTTTCAAAGGCAGGCGACAAATTGCTTCAAGAAGCGGAGGCTTTCGCCGCCCGGCAAAGCCATTGGCTGGACGACTATGCCCTTTTCATGGCGCTAAAAAATCACTTTGGCGGCGGTTCCTGGATGGATTGGCCGGATGAGGCAATCCGCAGACGCAATCCGGACGCCATGGACAGCTATACCCGCGAACTGTCTGAGGAAGTGCGCTACCACCGCTTTGTGCAGTACCTCTTCTTTCATCAATGGAATGCATTGAAGGCCTACGCAAACGGAAAAGGTATCCGTATCTTTGGCGATATGCCGATCTATGTGGCGATGGATTCCGCCGATTGCTGGGCGAATCCCGGCGTATTTCAGCTGGATACAGACTTGCGCCCCAAAGCCGTCGCCGGTGTGCCGCCGGACTACTTCTCACGCGACGGACAGCTATGGGGTAACCCGCTGTACAATTGGAAAAAACTGAAAAAGACAGGCTATGCCTGGTGGATTAATCGACTGCGGGCGATGGGTGAGTATTATGATCTGATCCGTGTGGATCATTTCATCGGCTTTGCAAACTATTACGCCGTACCGGCCGGTGCCTCCACAGCACGCAACGGTTGCTGGCGGCTTGGCCCCGGGCGTCACTTCTTTGACCGGGTAAAGAGGACCCTGCCTGATCTTGACATCATCGCGGAGGATCTCGGCGTAGTCAACCGCAAAGTCCGGCTGCTCTTGCGCTATGCCGGATATCCCGGGATGAAAGTGCTTTGCTTTGGCTTTTCAGGCGGCGATGACAACCCGCACCGTCCGAAGTATATCAAAGAACGCTGCGTGGCCTATACCGGCACCCATGATAACGACACCCTGCTGGGCTGGTGGGACAAGGCTGATCATCAGGAAAAAGCAACTGCCGCGCGGCTGCTGGGCCTGAAGGAAGGTTCTGACATCACAGACGGCATGACGCATGCGCTCCTGAAAAGCCCTGCCCGTCTTACCATCCTGCCCATGCAGGACATTCTTCGCCTGGACGGCTCAGCCCGGATGAACTTTCCCGGAACGCTGGGCGGTAACTGGGCCTGGCGCATGAAGCCCCAAGCACTAAGCGCAGCGCTCAGGGATGAGCTTCTCCGGCAGAACCGGACATACGAAAGGGACAACAGATGATGAACGCAAACCGACTGATAGCAAGGGCTGAAGAAAAAGCAGTTTTATTATACCAAGCGCCGCTGCAAGCGCTTGAAAGCTGGCAGTTGCACCAGGTTCTGGGCGAAGCGCTGATGGAAGACATTTCCCCGGCCTGGCAGAATACCAGGCAAAACAGGGAGAGCGGCAAGCAGGCCTACTACCTGTCAATGGAATACCTGATCGGCCGGATGATCTTCAATAATCTGTACTGCGCCGGCATGCTGAAGGAAGCGGATGATCTGCTAAAAGAAAAGGGTATCGATCTGCGGCAGATGGAAGACATTGAGGATTACGCCTTTGGAAACGGCGGGCTGGGGCGCCTGGCAGCCTGTTATCTGGACAGCGCGGCAACCAAGGATATCCCTTTGCTGGGGTATGGCCTGCGCTATAAGTACGGCCTGTTCAAGCAGAGCTTTTCAGAGGGACTCCAGAAAGAAGCGCCTGATGATTGGTCCAGGTTCGGCGATCCGTTCAGCCTGCGCCGCTATGATCTGAGGATAAGCATTGAAATGGGTGATCTTACCGTGGTGGCCGTGCCCTATGATATGCCCGTGATCGGCTATCGCAGAAAGTCCATCGGCACACTTCGCCTGTGGCAGGCGGAAGCGCCGGAAGAAGTTGATTTTCCCTTGTTCAACGCTCAACGCTACGCCGAAGCCGCCTCAAACAAAAACAAAGCGGAGGACCTGTGCAAGTTCCTCTACCCCAACGATTCAGGAGACGAAGGCAAGCTGATGCGCATCCGGCAGGAATACCTGCTCAGCGCCGCTTCCCTGCGCGACATTCTGCGTGACTTCGTCAGGCTGCATGGCAAGGCCTATGACAAGCTGCCGCAGCTTGCCGCCATTCAATTAAACGATACTCATCCGGCGATGGCCATCCCGGAGCTTATCCGGCTGCTTTTACAAGAGGGTCTCAGTTTTGAAACAGCCTTTGATATCACGCAAAATACCTTCGCCTATACCAACCATACTGTCATGTCTGAAGCGCTGGAGAAATGGGAAGCCAGGCTGTTGAAGCTGGCCGTCCCCCACCTGTATCCTGTGATCCGCAGAATCAACCAAAGGCTTTTGAAAGAGCAGAATGGCCGAAATAAGATTTCGCTGATCAAAAATCAGCGTGTCAGCATGGCTGATCTTTCCATCTACGCGTCCCGGCGCACCAATGGCGTTGCCGAAATTCATTCCCGAATCCTCAAGGACAGCGTATTCAAGGACTGGTACGCCTTGTACCCGGATCGCTTTTGCAACGTGACAAACGGTATCACACAGCGTCGATGGCTTGCGCTATGCAATCCGGAGCTGACGGCGCTGATCGAAAAAACCCTCGGAACGGATGAGTTTATCCACCATCTCCCTGTCCTGTCAGCAGGCAGGGAAAGGATATCGGATGACCTGGCGCGGGATTTTATCCGTGTCAAAGGCCTTAAAAAGAGCGAGCTGGCAGAAGAGATTAAAAGGCGTGAGGGGATCGATATCCCGGCCCATTTTATCTTCGACGTTCAAATCAAGCGTCTGCATGAATACAAGCGGCAGCTGATGAACGCCATCTCCATCATGGCCATCTACCAGGGGCTCAAGGACGGCAGTATAAAGGATTTCACGCCCACCGCCTTTATTTTCGGCGCGAAGGCCGCGCCCGGTTACGCCAGAGCCAAGGCTGTCATCTACTACATCAACCAAATGGCGGCATTGATCAACTCAGACCCGGATATGAAAGACTGGATGCGGGTCGTGTTTGTGCACAACTATAATTGTTCCTATGCGGAAAAAATCATCCCCGCTGCCGATATCTCCGAGCAGATTTCTCCCGCGGGAACCGAAGCCAGCGGCACCGGCAACATGAAGCTGATGCTGGGCGGCGCGGTCACCCTGGGCACCTTTGACGGAGCCAATGTGGAAATTGTTGAGGAAGCCGGGCTTGACAACAACTACATCTTCGGCGCGACGGTCGAAGAAATCAGAAAACTTTCAGATTACTCGCCCAAGCTTATCTACAAGAAAAACGCCGTGCTTCAGCGCGCTGTCGATACCTTGATTGACGGAACCTTCAAGGACGGCAAGGGCGACGGTGAGGGTACGCTGAAGGAACTGCACAACAGTTTGCTGACAGGCGCCAGCTGGCACAAGCCCGATCACTATTTCATCTTCCTTGATTTTGATGGTTATATGAAGGCAAAGCTGAAGGCCAACCGCGATTACCGCGACAGCCTCCGGTTTGCTAAAAAATGTTTGTACAATGTGTTCAGCGCCGCCAAATTCTCCTCAGACCGCTCCGTGGAGGATTACGCCCGGGATATCTGGGGGCTGTAATTACAGCTCCCTGACCGATCCTCCCGGCTGCCATCGGCCTTTTAACAGGATATGTCGGCCCGTCATGCCCGAGGTAACATCCCGAATCAGGTTAACCGTAATACGGGCAATGTCCTCAGCCGGCTGACACATGGTGGCCAGAGAGGGTGTGCAGTACCGCCCTTGCTCAATGCCGTCAAAGCCAACGACCGACACATCCTCCGGCACTCTGACCCCCTGATCGTGCAGCGCCTTCATGGCGCCCATCGCCACCGTATCGGACATGGCGATCAACGCGCTGAAAGGAATCTGACGGTTCACAAGCCTGGCTGTACATTGCCGGGCTTTTTCCAACGTAAAGTCGCAATCCTCAAACAACCTCTCATCCCGTGCGATGCTGTGGCGTTGAAGGCTTTCGAGCACACCGTACAGACGCTGTCCGGTGGAATCTTCCGGCTGGCCAAAATAACCGACCATGGCGATGTTTCTGTGCCCCATTTTAATCAGTCTGTCGGCAGCGTCCTTGCCGGCGCCGAAGTTATCCACAGCCACTGAAGCCACTTTGGGGCTCTTAAGGGATGACGCGTCAATCGTGGCAAAAACGCAGGGCAGATCAAGCTTGTTGATTTGTCCTTCCTGCTCGTGCAGGTTAGCGCCAAGAAAGATGATACCCTGCAGGTTACGCTCAAGGTAGAGGCTGCGTGCCGCTAAAAACTCATCCGCCTGATCATCGATGAACTCCAGCAAAAACTGCATGTGCTTTTGACGCCCCAAGGCAACGATACGCTCCGCCAGATCCGTCAAAAACAGGTTCCGCCTCCCTCGAAGAATGACAGCCACAAAGCCTGTGTGCCGCTGCTTAAGGTTGGATGCGTTAGCGTTACGCACATAGTTGAGCCGGTCAATCACCTCATCCACCCGCTCGCAAGTGAGCGGATCCACCTCCTCGCGGTGGTTGAGAACGCGCGACACGGTGCTGATGCTGACCCCTGCCTCCCGCGCGACATCTCTGATGGTAACGATCCTCATGAACGCTTTGCCCCTTTTCCCTTGAATGGTGTCAGTATAGGACCGGCGCTTCTGATCTGTCAATTGCTTTGCATTGAAGCGGCAGTCCGCATATGATAGAATATACTGTATATCATAGCAGGGAGGGTAAGGCTTGTCACAGCATCAAAGCGCTGAACAGGATGTTCTCGTTACCGCGGCTCATCATGAGAGTCTGCCCAGCTATGCACATCTGATCGATTATCTGTATTGCCTGCTCGCGTCCACCGTCATCGTCGGTCAGCCGCTTGCGGGCGGGGCCATGTATATGGCTGTTCAAGTCACGCTTCTGGCGGTGCGGCTGACCAGGCCGGGTCAATGGCGCGCGCTTCCCAAGGCAACCCGCGTTGGCGGTTATATCCTCAGCATCCTGTCGGCCCTGATCGCGCTGGCCTTGCTTTTAGTTTATCCTCGGGCAGTGGATCTTCCGCATCTGTGGGTTCTTTTTGGCCTGGTTCTTGCCGTCAAGCTTCGCGATGAGATGCTTGTCCGCGTCAATCGCTCCTGCCTGAAGCGCTGTCTTCGCCCTATCCAGCGGGCACTGCGGCTGGCATATGCTGAGCTAATATGTATCCTTCTGCCTCTTCCCCTGTTTTTCTTCTCCCTTCAGACGGATACGGCCTGGTACCTGCTGGGCGGTTTCACGCTGACCGGTCTGATCGGCGGTTACGCGCTTTACTCCCTGCGCACTCCCTTTTTTTCTCCGTCACCTAAAACAGAGGAAGAAATGCCTGAGGTGCTGTCCCATGTCAATGCCTTCCGCAGCTTTTCCACGGTACTTACCATCACCATCACCGCTTTACAAGTCACCATGATCCTCTCCTACACCCTGATCGGCACCACGGCCGGCGATCTGCTTTGGTGCATGGGCATTGCCTTTGTATGTACGTATATCCCGGTCCGATTGGTCAACCGCCTGATGAAAAGCAAAAAAACAGCGCGGCGCGATCCCAGCAACCTGTTGCTGGCAGGGCTGACGCTGTGGCTGATCAGCCTGGTGTTTCTTTGGCAGAACATCTCCGATCACCAGACGATCTGGGCCTATATCTCGCTTGCGCTTTGTACAACAGGCACTGCGCTTGCCAGCGTTTCCTTGCAATCGCTGAGCCGTTCGATGGATGATATCGTCGCCTTTGTCAGCAAGTCGCCTCCTGACGCCTCGGCCGCGTCGGTCCATGCCGCGCGGGCCAGCTACGCCAGCCTTTTTGGCCAGATGATCGCATTGATCGGCTTGGGGCTTCTGCTGTTCTTTACGCCCGGCGCGACACTCGAGGTCAACCTGCAGCCCACTTTGATGCTGCCTGCGCTTGTGCTGGTCGTCGCGGCGCTGCTGGCCGCTTTTCGCTTTCCTCTGGATCAGAATGTCAGGGGTAAGCTGCAACGCTTCTTAATGCTGAAAGAAAATGGAGAGACCAACCTGCCGCTGCAAAGGCAGCTGGAAGATTTGATTGTCAAAGTCCACCGGCGTCACTACCTGATCAAGCTGCTGATCATCATCCTGCGTCCCTTTTTCTACGTGCGCCTGGCCGACCAGGAAAACGTGGTGCTCGACCGCGATACAGCCTGCGTATTTACCTGCAATCATGGAGAAATGTATGGTCCCATCGTTACTAACCTTTTCGTTCCTTTTTCCTTCCGCCCCTGGGTAATCAACGAAATGATGGATAAAACCCTGACGGCAGACTATCTTTATAAGTATACCTTTATCCGCCAGCGCTGGCTGCCCGACCGGCTTAAGTATCCTTTCAGCCGTTTTGTAACACCGATTTTATTCTGGATCATGGAGAGCCTGGATAGCATCCCCGTCTACCGCAACACACCCTCAGAACTGATCAAAACGCTGCGCGCCTCTTCCCAGGCAATGGAAGCCGGTGACAATCTGCTGATCTTTCCTGAAAATCCCAATGACCCCACTCAGGAAAAAGAAGGCTATCTGCAGGACGGCATTGGCCATTTTTTCTATGGGTTTGTGGCAGTGGCGCAGATATACGAACGGAAAACCGGCAAATGCGCCCAGTTTTTCCCGATCTATGCCGATAAAAAGCGAAAGCTGATGCGATTTGGAAAACCCATACGATATAATCCGGACAACACGCCCAAAGACGAGCAACTGCGTATTTCTGACTATTTGCGCGGAGAAATGTTGCGCATGGAGGCCCTGCACGAGGAAAGCCTCCCCATCAAAGGAGCCGACTGATGCTGTTTTATTTCTATCTGGCCCTGTATATGGCAAGCGGCATCGCGTCCCTGCGCTGGTTGCTGCCGGGGCAGCGCGCCCTGATCCGCCTGTGGCTGGGCAGCGTGCTGGGCTTGTTTTATCTGATGTGGCTGCCTGCCTTGGCAGCTTTTGTATTCAGTTTTTCTATGACCGGCCACTTGCTGGCTTTAATTCCTCTGGCTGCATTGACCTTCCTGGCTTTTCTGTTCCGGGATAAAAGCCGTAAGCCCCGTATGTTTGAAGATGCGGACAGGAAAGAGGCAAAGCTGCTTTTATTGCTCGCCCTGCCGCTGACCATTCTTTCCGCCTATTTGCAGTTCACCCACAACCTGCGCCCCGAAGAAGGCGCGCTCTATGTGGGGCAAAGTACCTATGGTGATCTGGCCTTGCACACAGGCATCATCACCTCACTGAAAAACGCCAGATTCCCTGCCGATTACAGCATTCTGCCGGGTTCCAGGCTTAGCTACCCTTTTTTGGCAGACAGTCTTTCCACCACAGGAATGATCATGGGGCTCAACCTCCAATCAGCGCTCAACATTCCCGGCACACTGATGCTGGCGATGGTTTATACAGGGTATGCCTTGCTTGCCGCGCGCATGACAGACAGCCGCCGGGCGGCTGGTTTGGCTGTTTTGCTGCTGTTTCTCAACGGAGGCCTGGGTTTTTTATACAGTTTTGATATGATGGGCGTCAGCCTGGGCTCTCCCGGAAACAACGAGATGCAAATGGGAACCTGGCTTGACAGGCTTGATACCATTCTGAAGGGTTGGTACCAGACGCCGGTTAACCATGCGGAGTTCACCACTTATAACCTCCGCTGGAGCAACATCATCGCCGATATGCTGACCCCTCAACGCACCTTTTTAGCCGGCTGGGTCTTTCTTTTCCCTGCCCTGTATCTGCTTTATCACGGCCTTCAGGCGCGCAAGCGCAATCCGCGTATCTTCTTTCTTCTGGGGTTGATAGCAGGGGGCATGCCTCTGATCCACACGCATTCCTTCTTGGCGCTGGGGCTGGTCAGCATCGGCTGGCTGATCTGGGAGCTGTTCACGCGGCGTGAGCTCAAACCTTTTTTGATCTATGGTGGCGTCACCTTGCTTCTGGCTCTTCCGCAGCTTGCCGCGTTCACTTTCCAGCAAAGTGACAGCGAGGGTTTTCTGCGTTTTCAATTCAACTGGGTGAACAACGCGTCAGCACAGGGTTTACGCGACGGATACCTGTGGTTTTACATGAAAAACATCGGTCTTCCCTTAGTTCTTTTACTTCTTAGCATGTTTGAAAAGAACAAAAAGCACCGCTTCCTCTATAGCGGCGCGTTCGTGGTTTTTATCGCGGCGGAAACGATCCTTTTCCAGCCTAATGAATATGACAACAACAAACTGTTCTATGCCTGGTACGCGCTATGCCTGCCCGCGGTCAGCGAGTACGCCGTGAAGCTCTGGGGGCGCTTGAAGGGATTGCGTGCGCGGCCTGTGATCGTCACAGCAGCCTGCGCGGTATTTTTCCTATCAGGCAGTCTGTCCATCACCCGTGAGGCGCTGAGCAATTATCAGGCCTATTCACAAGATGCTATCAAAGTTGCCGGATATGTCAGTGAAGAGACGGAGGAGCACAGCGTATTCATGGCTTCCTACGAGGTTCACCTTAACCCCGTCAGCGCGCTTGCCGGACGAACTGTTGTCTGCGGCCCCTCTCTTTGGCTGCACTGGCATGGCTTTGACCTTTCCCAGCGTCAGCAGGATATCAGCGCCTTCTACCGGGACCCTCGGGCCAATGCATCTGTCCTGGAAAAATATGATGTTGATTACATTCTCCTCGGTCCCGGCGAGCGCAGTCTGGCAGCAGCGGACGAAGCGGTTTTCACCCAGCTGTTTGAGCGGGTATATGCCGATGAGTATGGCAATTACATCATCTACAGGGTGCCCCAGGGATGAACAGCTTGTTGGAACGCTTCCTGCGCTACTCCCTCAGCTATCAGCGCCCCATCAAGGTTATGCTGATGCGGGAGTCCGTGCCTCAAAACCAGAACCTGACGGTGCAGTCCATGGACCAGGAAGGCTTTACCTATCTGAGCGCAAAAAACAAAAAGCAGGCCAAATACCTGCGCTATGAAGACGTGCTGGCCGCCGCTTACGCCAGGGGAGACAGCGGCGAGGGCACACAGACAAAGGATACAAAATGATTCAAAGAATAAAAAACCTCCTTCATGACGAAGATAAGAAAGAGGTATTGAGCTATCTCATCTTCGGCCTGTTGACCACGGCGGTCAGCTGGTTTGTCTATTTCACGATGACCGCCCTGTTGAAGCCGGAATCATATGAAACCGGCAGTGCCGCTCAAAAGCTGATCCTGCATGGAAGCCAGTGGACCTCATGGCTGCTTTCGGTGCTTTTTGCTTTTTTTACCAACAAGCGCTATGTCTTCAAAAGCAACGAAAAAAAAGCCGGGGCATGGAAGGAATTTTTCAGCTTCGCCTCAGCCCGTCTGATCGGCTATTTTCTGTTTGATGCCTTGTTGTACGACCTGTCGATCTACCGCCTGGGTATCGACCATCGCATCACAAAAATCCTGATGAATATCCTGGTTGTTATCTTCAATTACTTTGCCAGCAAATATGTAATCTTCAGGAAAAGCTGGAAAAAAAATGAGAATGTTTAGTCATCCCGTCTGCTGTTTGAGCGCGACAAAAGGATGAGCCGCGCCAGCTGAAGCACCGCGCCCAGGGCAGAGGCTACATAGGTCATCGCTGCGGCGCGCAGCACCGCCTTGACGCCTGCTTCCTCATTTCTATCGATATAACCGCCCGAGCTCAGCATTTTAACGGCCCGGCGGCTCGCGTCAAACTCAACCGGCAGAGTAATCAAAGTAAAGGCAACCACCAGGCCAAAAAGCGCGATTCCGACAGTGATCAGCGGTCTCAGCGACATCACCAGCCCCAGAATTACAATGGGCATGCTCAGGTTGGAACCAATATTAACGACCGGTACCAGGAGGCTTCGCAGCGCCAGGGGCCCATAGCCCTCCTTCTTTTGCATGGCATGCCCTGCCTCATGCGCTGCGATACCTACGGCAGCGATGCTCGCCGAGTTAAACACGCCTTCCGACAAGCTGAGCGTTTCATTGCGCGGGTCATAGTGATCGGTCAGCCTGCCCGATACAGGCCGGATGCTGACCGCCTGGTTACCATTTTGGCGCAAAATTTCATCAGCCACTCTGGAAGCGGGCAAACCCTTTTTCGTTGCCACCTTTTCATATTTTTTATAAGCCGAGCTCACCATTCCCTGCGCAATCAGCGATAGAAGCAGCGCAGCCAGCACCAGAATATAGGTTGAATCATAATAAAACAC
>CAZYKQ010000038.1:0-15821 GCA_964648235.1 uncultured Christensenella sp.
ATATTGCTATCAACGGATTTTGAGTCCGTCGCGTCTGCCATTCCACCACTTCGGCACAAATGGAAGTATATCATAGGCCGGGCGATAGAATCAATAGAGCGCGGGCAGATTTTATTTTTACTTGGTTATAGGACAACAATTGTCGAAATACATGATCAAATACTTTTCATTGACGCAGATTATCACTTATCTTATAATGGTTGCGGTCGCAATCATTGCGGCCGCAAATACTTTTTCATATGGAGAAATAGATGCCTTCCATTACAAGAAATCTCAATATCATTGCCCGCTGCGGCAATCAGTTCCGCTCCGCGCTTTTATCAGATCAGGGGCTGACCGCCGCGCAGGCTCCTTATCTTTTGCACATTTGCGGCCGCCCCGGCATGTCTCAGGAGCAGCTTGCACGGGCCCTGCATGTCAACCCATCCAACGCTGCCCGGCAACTTTCTTTGTTGGAGGGGCAGGGCTTCATCAACCGCCAAGTCAGCCAGCAGGATAAACGATTGATGGAAATACACCCCACCGAAAAGGCCCTGATTTCCATTCCCCTGATCCGCCGGGTAAATGACCAATGGAACACTTATCTGACACAAGGCTTTTCAACTGAGGAATTGGAAGCGCTGGAAAATATGCTGGATCACATGCGGGCTCGCGCGATCGCCTGGGATGAAGAGAGAGAGGCACAAAGCACTTGAATACGCTGATGCAATACTTGAAGCCTTATACGGGCGTCATGATCTGGACCGTGACGGTCAAGTTTTTTGCCGCAATGATGGATCTGCTTATCCCCTCCATTCTGGCCCGCATCATTGATCGGGCAGTCCCCAGCGGTGACAGCAGTCAAATCTACTTCTGGGGCGGCTTAATGGTCATCTGCGCTATTCTGGCCTTAACAACCAACGTGTACGCCAACCGCATGGCAGCAACCACGGCCGGCAAGGTGACGCTTAAACTAAGGCATGATTTGTTTTCGAAGCTCAGCCACTTGTCGATGGCGCAGTTTGACAGCGTCAGCCTCTCCTCCGCGGTCTCCCGTCTGACCAGCGACACGTACAACATCAACCAGTTTTTAAACCGCGTTCAGCGGATGGGCGTGCGAGCGCCCATTTTGCTGATTGGCGGGCTTATTATGACCTTGTCCCTGGATTATCGGCTGACCATCGTACTGCTTTTATCTCTCCCTTTTATTTTTCTGATCGTTTACTTGATTACCAAAAAAAGTGTTCCGCTGTATACCCGACAACAGAGCATTCTGGATCAGCTGGTACGTATCACGCAGGAAAATATCACCGGCGTTCGGATCATCAAAGCCCTGTCCAAAACCAACCGCGAGCAGGAGCGCTTTGACGGGATCAATCTTCTCCTGGCCGATACCTCACAGCAGGCAAGCCGTATCTCGGCTCTTAGCAATCCGCTTACGACTTTGACACTAAATATCGGCCTGACGCTTGTGGTGCTGGCAGGCGCCTATCTGGTCAACCAGGGCCTGTCCACCTCAGGAACCATTATTGCTTTCCTCAACTACTTTACGCTGATTTCCATGGCCATGATGGGCATCACCCGCATTTTCATCATGCTGTCACGTGGCATCTCCTCCGCTCAACGCGTGGCTGAAGTGCTTGACATGCCAGAAGACATCCTGGTTGGGGATGATGGAAAAACCGATGGGGCAACCATTCAAGATGCTCCCCACATCGCGTTTGATCACGTCACCTTCGGCTACGGTTCAAAAGGTCCGGCGCTTGAAAACATCAGCTTCTCTGTCATGCAGGGTGAGACTTTGGGCATCATTGGCGCAACCGGAAGCGGCAAGACCACGCTGATCAAGCTGCTTTTACGTTTGTATGATGCCGGCTCCGGAACCATTCGCATCAAGGGAAGAGATATTAGCACCATCCCTCCGCAGGAGCTAAGAGCAGCTACCGGCGTAGTATTTCAAAACGACTTTATCATCGCTGATACCCTTCGTGAAAACATCCGCTATTATCGGGATATCCCGACGGAGCGGCTGTGGCAGGCAGCGGAGGATGCGCAGGCTGCCGATTTCATCCGGGCATCTGAAGGAGGGCTTGACTACCGTGTAGCTCAAAAAGGCTACAACCTTTCGGGGGGGCAACGGCAAAGGCTATTGATTGCGCGCGCCCTTGCAGGGAAACCGGAGCTTCTCATTCTGGACGACAGCTCTTCGGCCCTTGATTATCGCACTGACGCGGCGCTGAGGAAGGCGCTGGCAAAGAACTATCAGGATACAACATCCATCATCATTGCACAGCGTATTTCTTCCATTATGGGCGCTGACCATATCCTTGTGCTGGACGAGGGGCGTGAAATTGGCTACGGCACACATCAGCAGTTGATGAAAAACTGCGAAACATACAATGAAATCGCAACGACACAAATGGGCGCGCAAGGAGGCGAATATCATGAGTGAAAAGCTTGTCTCCTCTATCCGTCAGGCACCAAAGATACCCCGGCTGAAATTGCTCAAGCGCCTATGGCATTATCTTGGGCGCTACAGGCTGCTGTTGGTGCTGGCGATGGTTCTGCTTGTTTTGACCAATGCCTTCTCTCTGGTCGGCCCTAAACTGTCTGGTCTTGCGATTGATGCCATCGGCATAGGAAAAGGACAGGCGGACTTTAACAAACTGCTCTATTATACAGGCCTGATGGCACTGAGCTACCTGGCCTCTGCCCTTACTGGATATCTGCTGGGCAGGATCACCATCCGTCTGACGCGCAACACCACTTACCGCATGCGCAAGGATGTTTTTGACAAGCTGGTCAGCCTGCCCGTCGGGTTCTTTGACGCGCATCAAGCTGGTGATTTGATCAGCATACTATCCTATGATGTGGATGCAGTGAACGAAAGCTTGTCCACGGACTTTCTGCAGATTCTCAACAGCCTGATTACGATCAGCGTCTCCTTTGTGTTGATGCTGTCTATCCAGCCTGTACTGGTTTTAATCTTTGCCCTGACTGTTCCGCTGACCGTGGTCTATATCCGATGGATGACAAAGCGCACCAAGCCTCTTTTCCGCAAAAGATCTGCCAAGCTGGGTGAATTAAACGGATACATGGAAGAAATGATGGCTGGGCAGATGACCACAAAAGCATACGGACGTGAACGTCAGGTCATCAGCGAGTTCGACCAGATCAACCGTGAAGCCGTGGACACTTACACGACCAGCGAATACTTTGGCACGCTGTCCGGCCCTTCCGTTAACTTTATCAACAACATTTCACTGGCCTTGATCAGTGTATTCGGATCGTTGCTTTATCTGGCGGGCCACGTGGGCTTAGGCGATATTTCATCGTTTATACAGTATTCACGCAAGTTCTCCGGGCCTATCAACGAAACGGCGAACATACTGGGTGAGTTGCAAGGCGCCTTTGCAGCGGCGGAACGCGTGTTTCGAATGATTGATGAGCCCGCGGAGAAGCCTGATATGCCGGACGCTAAACCCTTGTGTGATGTTGCGGGTGATGTTTCCGCCCATGACGTCAGTTTTCGATATGTGCCGCAAAAACCGGTGATTGAGGGCTTCAGCATGGAAGCCCCTGCCGGATCCATGACCGCTATTGTCGGACCAACCGGCGCCGGCAAAACCACGCTGATTAACCTGCTGATGCGCTTTTATGATGCTGACAAGGGCAGCATTCAGGTAGACAGACAGAATATCTACAGCCTGACACGTGAAAGCCTGCGAAAAGCATATACCATGGTATTGCAGGACTCATGGCTGTTTTACGGCACCATTCTTGATAACATCGCCTACGCCAGACCCGAAGCTACCCGGGAAGAGGTAGAAGCGGCTGCCCGCGCGGCAAAGATCCATAACTTCATTCAAAATCTTCCGCAAGGCTATGGTACCGTCATCGGCGATGACGGGGTGACTATTTCCAAGGGGCAAAAGCAGCTGCTGACCATCGCCAGGGCGATGCTGTCAGACGCACCGATGCTGATCCTGGATGAAGCAACCTCCAACGTTGACACCCAGACCGAGCGACAGATACAGACCGCCATGAGGCAGCTGATGGCCGGCCGAACGGTTTTTGTGATCGCGCACAGGCTATCTACCATTGAAAACGCAGACAACATCCTGGTAATCCGGGATGGCAACATTGTTGAGCAGGGAAGGCATGAGGATCTGATAAAGAAAAAAGAATTTTATGCGGCACTCTACGCGGCTCAGTTTGAAACCGCTTAGCGTGTTTGCCAATCAGTTTCCATTGGAGTTGTTTTTCAGATAAAGCCAAGTCTTACAGGAGGATTCCCGGTCTTTTTGACTTGTAAACCCCTTTATGAGCGGGTATAATACATATGGCATTGAGCGGAACGCTTTCATCCTTTCATGAGGTGGCTCCCTCAAAACAATATCAGGAGGATAGTATGTCCAAGAAAACATGGTCCACCATATTAGTGGTCGTTCTGGTCGTCGCTGCCGCGGTCGGCATTTATTTTGCTACCAAACCGGCACCTGAAGTTCCAGCCCCCGAAGCTACCGAGACCGTTCTCCCCGTAGAAACTGAGGTCCCCGCTACTGAAGAACCCACCGAAGTACCGGCGACTGAGGAGCCGACCGAGGCCCCCACTGAGGAGCCCGTGACCGAAGCGCCTGCCGCTGAAGCCAGCGAAGCACCGGTTGTTGCCGCCGCGCTGGAAACGGCCACTCAGGCTGCTGAAGAAGTGGTCGAAGAAGTGAAGGAAGCGGCCGAGGATGTCGCCGCCCAAGCCGAAGAAAAGCTTGAAGTCGCAGTTGCTGCTGTGGAAGAAAAAGCGGAAGAAGTAAAAGAAACCGCTGAAGCAGTAGTTGCCGCCGCCGAAGAAAAGGCAGAAGAAGTGAAGGAAACCGCTGAAGAAGTGGTTGCCGCTGTCGAAGAAAAGGCTGAGGAAGTTGTTGCTTCCGCCCAAGCCACCGACAAGACTGCCACTGCCTCCGCCCAGGGCTTTGCCGGCCCGGTTGCCGTAACCATCACCCTGAATGACGATAATACAATTGCTTCCCTCGTCATTGGCGATGATGACTTTAAGGAAACTGAAGGCTTAGGCGCCAGAGCTCGGGAAGAAGAGTTTACCAACAGTTTCCTCGGCAAGCTTGTTCCTTTGTCAGACAGTGATGTCGACGTTCTTTCCGGCGCAAGCATCACCAGAAAAGCGGTTATCGAAGCCATCAACCTCGCTGCCGAGGATCTGGGCATTACCGCAGAAGAAATCCCTGCTACTGCTGAAGCAGTTACGGAAGTAGTTGCTGAAGAAGTGCCTGAGGCAGTGGAAGAAGCGGCTGTCGCTGTTGAGCAGGCAGCTGAGGAGACCGCCGCCGAGGTTCTGCCTGCCGCTGACAAGGCCAAGGCAAGCATCTGGCATACTTTCACGAAGGACCAGGAAGCTTATCTGGTCAAGGCAGCCGCCGACTTCAATGCCTCGCAAGATAAGTATGAGATTGAAGTGCTTGCCCAGCCCTATGACGGTTTCCTTGGCGCGGTCAACAGCGCTGTAATCGCGGGTGTAGGCCCCGACATTATCTTTAACTACGCCTCTGAGGCTGCCAGCTATGTCAAGGGCGGTTACCTCGCTGATCTGGGCCAGTTTATCTACGATGAGGAGATCGGCATCGAGGGCTTTGAAGGCTCTTTGGTCGATGGCGTAATGAACGGCGAAGTCAAGGCCTTTGAGGATGGCGGCATCCACTACCTGCCCGCCTACACCACAGGTCCGATCCTGTTCTATAACAAGACACTGTTTGACGAGCTGCAGATCGCTCCCCCCACCACCTGGGAGGAGATGGAAGCCGCTGCAAAAACCATCTTTGAACAAAAGGGTATTGCCGCGCTTGGTTGCGACAGCCTGACTGATCTGGTGCAGATGTTTATCATGGAGACCGAGGGCGCAGGCTATATTGATGTAGAAAACAAAGTCGTCTTGTTTGATACCCCTGAAGTGCGCGCAAAAATTGAATGGCTGGTTGACATGGTGAAAAAGGGTTACTTCCTTGTTAAGTCCACTGGCAACTACTTCTCCGAAGACTTCAACGCGGGTATAGTAGCAAGTTACATCGGTTCCTCCGCCGGCTATCCTTACATTACCCCTGCTGATGGTTCATTCGAGTTTGCGATGGCCCCTGTTCCCGCTGCAACCTGGTATCCCTCCTGGAACCGCGGCCCGATTGTGTTCTACTACAAGGATGACGCGAGGGCTGAGGCTGCCTATCAGTTCGTGAAATACTTTATCTCCGCCGATGTGAACGCAGGCTGGGTGGAAGCAGTCACGGCATTGGCGCCCTATAGCTGGACGAAAGAAACAGATGCCTACAAGGCATATGCTGCTCAGGACACCTTGGCTGCTCAGGCCTTGAACGCTGTAGCCACCAACCTGAATGTCGCCGGTTCTTTGCCTGCTGTTGAAGGGGCAAACACTGTCCGTGACGCGCTGAAGGATGCCATCATCAAGGCCGCGCATGACAACAAGACGGTAGATGAGGTATGGACCGAAGCTGTCACCATTTCCAATTCCGCTTTACAGGGTAAATAATCATTTCCGGGGGGCTGCTGCGTAGCAGCAGCCCCTTTTTCATTTTATGGATCGGAGTAATCATTTATGCGCGTTGTCATGGAGAACCTGACAAAAAAATTCGGTCATTTTACAGCGGTGGACGATTTCAGTGTCACACTGGATGACGGTGAGCTTGTTTGCCTGCTGGGGCCTTCTGGTTGCGGCAAAAGTACGGTGCTCAACATGCTGGCCGGGATTCTGCCCGTCACAAAGGGCAAAATACTCTTTGATGGAGAAGATGTGACCGATACAGCCCCCGAACAGCGCGGCATTGGCCTTGTGTTCCAGAACTACGCGCTTTATCCTCATATGACGGTGCTTGGCAATATCTGTTTCCCGCTTGAAATTCAAAAAGTACCCAAGGCAGAGCGTGAAGCGCGCGCCATGGAAATGGCAAAGCTCGTGCATATGCAGGGTATGCTGGGCCGCAAGCCCAAACAGCTGTCAGGCGGTCAGCAGCAGCGTGTCGCCATCGCGCGCGCTTTAGTGAAAAATCCTCGCCTATTGCTGCTGGATGAGCCGCTTTCCAATCTGGATGCCAGGCTGCGTCTGGAAATGCGCGAGGAGATTCGCCGGATTCAGCAGGAAACCCAAGTGACAACCATTTTCGTCACCCATGATCAGGAGGAGGCCATGTCCATATCCGATCATATTGTGCTGATGAAGGATGGTATTTTGCAGCAGCACGCCCAGCCGCAGGCCTTGTATAATGACCCGCACAATCAGTTTGTGGCAGACTTTCTGGGCAATCCCCCCATTAACAACATTCCCGGCTTCATCTCATCGGGCACATTCAGGACCTCCCAAGGTGTCGGGCTGTCCTTGCCGGAATTTGAAGCAGTTCCGGATGATACGGAAGTAAACCTGTCCATTCGCGCAGAGAGCTTCATCGTTGAGGAAACTCCCGCGCCCGGACATCTGACTTGTCTAGTTGAAAACGTCTATCAGATGGGCAAGGAAGAGATGGCACAGCTGAACTTCGGCGGCGTGAGCTTCAGGGCTTATATATCATCTGACTATGGCCTGAGCCGCGGCGATACCGTGTACCTGAGCCTTCGTACACGTGGTACTTTCCTGTTTGATCGGAATACGGGGGCACGCTTGTAATGCAACAGTTCCGATCAGCAGCTACTCAAAAAAGGCGGCCAGGCGTCATGCGCATGATGGTCCATATCATCGTTTTTGCGCTATTGGGTGCCTTGCTGCTCAGCCTTGGCCTCTTCGGCTATCAAACGCTGGTACTTCGCGCAGTGGATCAAAAGCAGGCTGCTCGAATCGACGCGCACCTGGAGGCGAGTGTCCGGGAAGTGCAGGCCCTGGCCCAGAGCGCTCAGACGGACAATGGCTCAGAAATCAAAATCGGCATCGATTCGCGTAAGCGCAGGTTGAAAGAGGACATCACAAAATCTGTCGGCCAAGGGCTTGAGGATCAGGATATTGTTATTTCGTCCATTGATACGCTTCTGGGCGGCATATTGGGCCGTATCGGCGATGAAACAAAAAAGCAAACCATTTCTGATGCCTTCTTACAGGGATGGGATGATTTATCCGAACGTATTTTATCACAGGTAAGTACGGCAGAGGACAATATGAGCATCGCCCGCGCCCGCTTGTCCCTGATGGTAACAGAGCCACATTATGCATTGATGTATTATTATATGCCGCTGATCGCCGCAGGCAGTTTCTGTCTGATGTTTTCTGCCGCGTTGTTATTTACCTGGCTGCGCTACGATGAACGAAAGCGTGCTCGTGTGGGTGAATTGTTGGAACCGATGGATTATCTCCTTCCTTTCTTTATCGGTGTGGCGGTATTTACGCTCTATCCGATCGTCCGTGTCATCATCATGAGTTTCCAGGAACGCTACAGGCTGGAGGGCAGCTTCACAGGCTGGGGCATTGGCAACTACGAATATGTCATCAATGGCATCCCGGGAACTACCAACTATTTTCTTCAAGGCCTCAGGAATACCATCCTGTATGTATTGTACACAGTACCGATTTCAACCGCTCTGGCGATCATCATCGCTTATCTGCTCAACCAGAAATTACGCCTTTCCGCTCTATTCCAGACTGCCTATTTCCTTCCGATGGTCACTTCGATTACAGCGGTAGGTTTGGTTTGGCGCTGGATATTCAACCGGGATTTCGGCGTACTCAACGCCCTGTTAGGCTTATTTGGGATTGAAAAGCTTAATTGGTTGCAACATGCCTCCAACTCCATGACCGTGCTGGTAATTTTCGGTATCTGGTCAGCTCTTCCTTTTACCATCATTCTTCTGCTCAGCGGCCTGCAGAACATTGATGACACCTATTATACTGTCGCCAAAGTGGATGGTGCCAAGCAAATGCGCATCTTCCGAAGGATCACGCTGCCCTTGCTTTCCCCTACCATCGGCCTGGTGCTGATCATCAACTCTATCTCAGCCTTTAAGGTATTTACCGAGGTCAACGTCCTGTTTAACGGCAGTCCCGGTCCGGTGAGCAACCTGTATACCGTTGTTTATTACATTTTTGATATGCTGCGGGCAAAAAATGAGCTGGGACGCGCGGCGGCGGCAGCCATCATCCTGTTTATGTTTATTTTGCTTTTCACTGCGCTGCAGCGATACATCCAGCGCAAGTGGAAATATGATTGAGGAGGCGGATAGAATTGGATAAGGCAATAAAAAAGCGCCTGGGTACAGGGCTGTACGCCGCCGGTGTGTTACTCGCCTTGGCCGGGCTGATCGCGTTTCTTGCGCTTTCCAGCAAAGCGCAAGCCATCGCGTTGTTTAGCGCAGGGCTGGTCACGGCCGCTTCAGGCTTGTACATTAACCACTCCTACCGCACCCGTCAGGGGTCTGCACGGATGGCGCTCTATGCCTTGCTGATCATAGGCGCGCTGATTATGATTTTTCCCTTCTACTGGATGATTTCATCCGCGTTTAAAACCTCGGCGGAAATGAATATCTTCCCCCCTACCTGGGCGCCGCGCAGTTGGCTCAACTTCAACAACTTCCGCATCGCCTTTAACACCGCGCCTTTTGAAAAATACTTCATCAACTCCGTTATCGTCACTGCGTCCAGTGTCGCGGTGACTGCCGTCACGACCATTCTGGCAGCTTTCGCCTTTTCCCGGCTTAACTTCCCGGGCAGAGAGATCCTTTTTTCCCTGCTGCTCAGCATGATGATGGTGCCTTTTGAAATGCTTGTGATCACGAACTACCAGACGATTGTTAAATTAGGGCTGAATGATACGCGCTTTGCACTGATTATCCCTTTTACATCAAGTATTTTCTACACCTATATCCTTCGTAATTTTTTCCAGACTATCCCCGACGGTCTGTATTGGTCAGCGCGTGTGGACGGATGCACCAACTGGCGGTATTTGTGGAAGGTCATGGTGCCCATTGCGCGTCCTTCCTTGGTGACAATCTTGCTGCTCAACGGCCTGGCATCCTGGAACAGTTTCATGTGGCCGCTTCTGGTCATCAAAACGGATGCCAACCGTACCCTCCCCTTCGGTCTGTATACCTTTACCACCGAAGTAGGTTCCAACAACGAGCAAATGCTGGCGGCCTCCGCTGTGGTTGTTCTGCCTATGATTATACTCTTCCTGTTTGCCAGGAAGCAGATCATCAACGGTGTTGCCAGAGGAGGCATCAAAGGATAATCATATTCAAACAAAAAACTGCCGGAGCAAACACTTCGGCAGTTTTTTGTTACAAATGAAGACCATTATTGTATCCAACGCGCTGAGGGATTATATCCCAATGCCGCGTTAAAAGCTTAAATTGGTATGCAACGATACAACTCTTATTCTGCCTTCAGCTTGCCTACCGCCGGCACATTTTCCAGCTTACCGATACCATGCGGAGATATGGTTTTGATCTCCTCCGTCAGGTCCTTGCCCGCCTCGAATCCGTTATGGTTTCCGTCCATCCAGGCACGGCTGTCCGTCACATCATAGATGATGCCATCTACGGCAATGTAGGCGCGCTCGCCGTCTTTTCCATTGAAGCGAGCCAGTTCTTCCAGTGTCAGCTCCAAGTCCTCTGAGGCCGGTTCTTCCTTGATAGTCGCCTCGCTTAACTTGGCTTCCAGGTCTTTAACCTTTCCTTCCAGCTCAGCTCTCAAACTGACAAGCGCAGCTTCTGCATCAGCAGCTTTGTTAAGGGCCTCTTCCTTAGCCGCCTGTGCAGCAGCAACTGCATCCTTCAGTGTCAGCACTTCATCCTGAGCGCCTTTTAAGGCTGATTCCAGCTCAGCTTGCTTTTTAGCGGCTTCCTGATCCTTTTGCATCAGGGCGTTGACCTGGTCCAAAAGAGCGGCATTATCAGTTTTCAGTTGATCGCTGTTCTCCGATTCCTTCACAGATTCTGTAAGCGCCGCGATTTGACCTGTCAGCTCATCCTGATTCGTCCGTGCAACAGCGAGCTCAGCGGACAATCCGTCACGTTCTCCGCTAAGGGCCAAAGCTTCCTCCTGCGCTGCTTTCAGGGTGGTTTCAAGATCGGTCATCTTGCCTTTGATCAACTCCAGCTCGGAAGACAACGTATCCCGATCACCGGTGACAGCGGCAAGGTCATCCTGCGCGCCTTTTAGTTGAGTATCAAGTTCAGCCAATTTGCCTTTGGATGCTTCCAGCTCCACGGCCAGGTTATCGCGTTCACCGCTCACAGACAAAGCACTATCCTGGGCGGTTTTCAACTGCGTTCCAAGCTCGGTCACTTTAGCTTTTTCGGCGCTTGCCTCGACAGCCAGCGCGTCACGCTCTGTGCTCGCCGCTTTAAGTTGAGTGTCAAGTTCAGCCATTTTTGTTTTGGCAGCCTCAACCTCATTGGTTAAAGAGTCTCTCTCTTCGGTCAGCGTCTTCGCAGCTTCCTCTGCTTCCTTCAGATTCTGTTCTTTTTCCTCTGTTAGCGCTGTCATCTGCAGCTTAAGCTCTGCCAGTTCGGCGCTAACAGGCTCAAGCGCAGTAAGCTTTTCTTTTTGAGCCTCCAGATCAGCTCTCAATTTGTTTGCCTGTCCAACCTGGACCCCCAGAATCACAGCCAGTACAAGTGCGACCACAGCCAACCCGATAAGAAGTTTCTTCATTGTATCCTTTTCCTTTCATCTATTTTTTAAACACGCTTTGCGTGTCAGGTTCAACAGCGTTTGATCTCATTCGATCAGTCCCGGCATCTCCTCCTCAACATAACCAATCATCACTTTTTGTCCGTTTCTGATAATCGGGCTGATTAAAAATTGTGGGTTTTCCATTAGATAATCCAACATTATTTCCTCTGTAGGGGCATAGGCTATAGGGTGAGATTTTACTGCTTCATCCATTTGATTGATAATGGCCTTGGCTCCCCTGCCTCTTGCAAACAGCTCAAGTTCACGCCGCCCCAGCCGGTGTTTTTTCAGATCCACTGTTTGATAAGAGATCTTCCGCTCCTTGAAGTAGCGTTCCGCCTTCTGCACATCAAAATTACGTTTATTCACATACAGTTGAATGCTCATTGTACCTGATCATCTTTCCCTTCATCCTCAAAGGGCAGGGCAACGCGGTTGTTGCCATCCGACCACAAGCGCTCCAGCCTGTAAAAATCACGATCCTCCGGATGGAAAATATGAACGATCACTGAGTTATAATCCATTACAATCCAGCGAGAGGCTTGTTGGCCCTCTATCCTGCGAGGTTGAATACCCAACGCGCTCAATTCCTGATCCACATGCTCCATCAGCGCATGAGCCTGCAAAGTGTTTGCGCCCGTAGCCAATACCAGATAATCAGTGATCACCATCAGGTGATCAACCTTCAGCGCAAGGATATCCCGTCCCTTCCTGTCAAATAAAATCTGCGCAATTTTTCTTGCTAAATCTACTCCTTGCATTCCTGTCCTCCTTGTTTATCGGCTTAATATTAAATCATGTTCCAGATAATCGATGGCCGCATCAGTTTCTTCGCAATATGTTTGCCCTGCCGTAGCTACATATTTTCGGGTATCTTTCATAGAGGCAAGGGCGGCTCTTTCTAAATTTTGATGCATCAAGCGCCTGATATCATCCAGTCCCCGATAGGGTTTTCGGCCTTTCTCTGCCTTATCTGCTACAAACAGGCATAATTCCATCTGCGACATGCCCGGCCTGCCTGTGGTATGGTAGCGGATGGCGTTGAGCACATCCTCATCATGTACATCATATCTATGTTCTGCAAACACCGCTGCAATCTTTCCATGCAGCAGGACACTGCTTTTCATTTCATCCGGATGCTCACACAACCGGTAATGGCGTGCCATCGCTTGCATCATACCTAGCTTCATTTCTTTCGCGCAATCATGGAGCAGCGCGGCAGCCGCGGCAGCCTGCATAGGCAAGTGATGTTCATAGGCCAGCTCAACAGCCAGATCCCGCACCCCCAGAGTATGCATGTAGCGCTGCTGACTGATATATGGTTTGATAAGCGCTGCATAGGGTGCCTGATACAGCCCTTGTCGTGCGATCAAGCGAGCCACCTGCGGGTCCAGCATCCCCGGTGCGTCTGTCAGCTGCTTAAGCTGGACGCGCACCATCGAGGAGGATATATCCACAGGAGCCATCTTCAGCAGTTCAGCCCGAAGACCTTGGGCGGATGCAAACCGAATGGTTTCCTCTGCCTCATAGCCGAGCCTGGGGTAAACGAGAAAGCGGCAGAGTTTAAACAGTTTAGGCACTTTGGACCAATGCAGCAACCCTGCCAGTTTGTCTGCCCCTACGATGTACAGATATTCCGCCTTATCGTTCTTATTCTTGATGCTCTTTATCGCTTCGATAACGCTCTGTCCTGACTTAAGGGGCTTTTCATCCGCCAGATGAACCGACGGAAGATCGCTTATCGCTGTTTTGCACAGCTCCCGTAAGGCCTTGGGCGGAATCATTGGCTTGCGATAGGGAGGTGCGCTGCTGAGAAGCAGAATAATTTCATCCGCCTGCCCCTGAGATAATACAGCTTTCATGACGCTGATGTGCCCCAGATGAATCGGATCAAAGGCCCCCGCAAAAATCGCTATTCGCCGCACGCTTTCATCCTTTCTGGTTTATACTATTCCAAATCCTTAAGGCATTGTCGCATCGGCGTTTTTGTTCCGGTACCATGTGCTATATGCTCAACACTGTGGTTGCCCTAAAGCTTTTCATTAGTATGATAGATACAGTATACCCTATTTATGATGACAAGAAAAGAAAAAAGCGCCGAAACCGGCACTTTTAATACAAGGGATCAATTTTTTTCAATCAGATCATTTCAATCAGTACGCGCTCGGCTGCGTCGCCTCGGCGGGGCCCCAGCTTATAAATCCGGGTATAGCCGCCGGCACAGTTCTTGTCTGCGTTGCGCTTCGCGTATTTGGGGGCATACTCACGAAACATCTTCTCAATCAGCGGATGATTGTTTTCTTTCGTACGCTCACGATACTCTTTCTTGGACTCATCATCCAGACGGGGATGCGGCATCTCATAGAGATAAGCCATCATCAGCCGGCGGGTATGAAGCTTATCGGGCGCATCGTTCACAACATCGATGGTAACGATCTGACCTTTTTCGTTATGA
This sequence comes from uncultured Christensenella sp., assembly GCA_964648235.1. Lineage (GTDB taxonomy): Bacteria > Bacillota > Clostridia > Christensenellales > Aristaeellaceae > UBA1038. The sequence continues at coordinate 14,106 of CAZYKQ010000038.1, forward strand.
TACTCTTTTTGAGCGGTCACGGTATTATCATGCTCGCGAATAGCCAGAGTAACCATACGTTCTGCAATGCTACGAACTTCCTTGGCGCGCGCCAAAGTCGTTTCAATGCGGCCATACCATAAGAGGTTGGTCACTTGGTTGCGTAGCAAAGCTTGACGCTGATCGCTTCTCCGGCCAAGTTTACGTTGTACAGCCATGGGGATATTCCTCCTTTGCCCGGGCGGGCAGTGGTTTATTCTTCAGATTTGCGCAGAGACAAGCCCAGCAACTCAAGCTTCTGTTCGACCTCTTCAAGGCTCTTCTTGCCTAAGTTACGGACCTTCATCATCTCTTCCTGGTCCTTCTGAACCAACTCGCTGACGGTGTTGATACCGGCACGTTTCAAGCAGTTAAAGGCACGGACGGATAGATCAAGCTCCTCAATGGTCATATCGACCGATTTGCCCGACAGTCCTGTTTCGCTTTCGTTGGCAGCAGGCAAAACCGGATGATCCGTCAAGCGGGTAAACAGGGCCAGCTGCTCTGTCAGCTGTTTGGCGGCCATGCCCACGGCTTCCTCAGGATAAAGGCTGCCGTTGGTCCAAATCTCGAGAATGAGCTTATCATAGTCAGTAATCTGGCCGACACGGGTGTTTTCAACCGCATAGTTGACCTTCCGGATCGGGGTATAGATCGAGTCGATCGGAATCAGGCCAATGACCGCGGGCGTCTGCTTGTTCTTTTCGGCAGGCACGTACCCGCTGCTGCGCTCAACCGTCAGCCACATATGAAGGCTGGCATCTTTCCCAAGGCTGGCAATGTGCAGCTCAGGGTTTACAACCTCAACATCGCTGTCTACGCGGATGTCAGCGGCTGTTACTTCCCTGGGGCCGGTCACATTGATTTCCACGACTTTGGGTTCATCTGTGTAGGAGCGGAGTGTCAGCTCCTTGATGTTCAGGATAATCTCCGTCACATCTTCCTTTACCCCGGGAACGGTGGAAAACTCATGCTGTATGCCCTCTATCTGAATGCTGGTTACAGCGGCTCCCGGCAGGGAGCTGAGCAGCACACGGCGAAGCGCGTTACCAAGTGTATGACCATAACCGCGCTCAAGCGGTTCTACCGTAAACCGGCCATAAAACTCGTCCTGGCTTCCGCTGCGTTCGATACGGGGGTTCTCAATGTCTACCATCACAGCTTCTCTTCCTCCTCTTGCTAATCTGCTGTCCGAAGTAGTTGACTCAATGGTCATGGATTAGCGGGAGTAGAACTCGATGATCATATTCTCCTGCAACGGGAAGTCAATATCATCTCGGGAAGGCAACGCAACAACCGTCCCCTTCAGCTCATCCACGTTCAAGGATAGCCACTTGGGCACAATGTTGAATCCGCCTTCTCTAAGCGCCTTGAAGTGCGCCATCTCACGGCTCTTGGTACGAACAGTAATGATATCGTCCATAGCAACCGTATAGGAAGGAATATCGACTTTCTTGCCGTTTACAAGGAAATGACCATGGGTCACCAGTTGACGCGCATGACGGCGTGACTGACCAAATCCAAGGCGGTAAACCACGTTGTCGAGGCGGCGCTCAAGCAGCTGCATGAGGTTATCACCCGTGACACCACGCATACCGACCGCGCGCTCATAATAGCGGCGGAACTGGCGCTCCAGTACCCCATAAACAAAACGAACCTTTTGCTTTTCTTTCAGCTGTTGGCCGTATTCGCTGACCT
>CAZYKQ010000039.1:0-15719 GCA_964648235.1 uncultured Christensenella sp.
TTAGCATGCTGTCGCCCAGAACGTTTTTAGCAAAAACGCTGGAGCCTGCGCCCATGAATGTGATCTTTGGCATATCTATCTCCTATCAATTAAAATGGCAAATCATCTTCCTCGGTATATACAGGGATGCCTTCCTCGATCAGCCGCCTGGCGAACACGCCGTTTCCGCGGACAAGGGTAGCGGTAAAGCTGCCGTCGTAGATCATTCCCTTGCCGCAAGAGGGGCTTCTGGCTTTCAGCAGCGCGGCTTCGCAATGTGTTATCTTCAACAGATGAAGGGCTTCCTGCGCTCCCCGGGAAAACTGAGCGGTCCGGTCCTGGCCTTCGCGGCTGAGGATCCGTCCATCCGGCTGCATTTCACAGGGCGGACGGGGCGTTGGCAGGCCGCCCAGCTGTTCGGGGCAGACGGGGATCAGCTCATGATCACGCAAAAGGGCAGCAGCTTTAGGGGAGAGCCTGCCTTCTCCGTCATAGCGGCAGCTTGCTCCCAGCAGGCAGGCGCTGCAAAGAATTCTCATATCAGATCCTCGTGAAGTAATCGATCATGCCTTCGCCGGCGATGCTCCTGACATTGTCTTCGCTGTAGCCCCTTTTTCGCAGAGCGGCCAGAAGGTTCGGGAAGTCTTCAGGGTTATCCAGCCCTTCGGGTTTGGCCTCAATGCCGTCAAAATCACTTCCGAAACCAATTTTCCCCTCGCCGCCCATCGCAAGCAGGTGATCGTAGTGATCCACCAGGGTATCCAGCGTGCAGGGGCCGTTTGTGAGGAAGTGCGGGTAGAAGTTGAGGGCCACAAAACCGCCCGCGGCAAACAAGTCTTTCAGCTGATCGTCGGTCAGGTTGCGGCTGTGGTTTTTGATGGCCCGGCAGCAACTGTGGGAAGCCATCGGCGGTATATCCGTTTTGTTTAATATATCGTAGAAGCCGCCTTCATTAAGGTGAGAAACATCCACCGCGATTTTTAGCCGCTGCATCTCGCGCACTGCCTCCAGGCCGAAAGGCTTGAGGCCGTCGGCGGCGTTGACGCAGTGAGGCGTTGCCAGGGCGTTTTCGTGGTTCCAGGTCACGGCGGCCATGCGCACACCCAGTTTGCGGTAGCGCTCGATGCTTTCAAGGCCTCTTTCAAAGACTTCACAGCCTTCAATGGACAGCATGAACTTTACCTTGCCCTCCTCTGCTTCTCCCGGATCGAAGGCTTGAACCCAGCCTTGCTGCTTGAGATCCTCAAAGACGGCCAGCATTCTGTTGAACAGCTCTTCCGTTTCTTCCAAAGGGGCTTTGGGGCCGACATACATGGCCAGTGTCTGCAGGCTGACGCCGCCCGATATCAGGCGGTCCATGTCAAGGTCATTTTTTTTGCCGGGGGCTGTGACCAGGTTGTACAGCGTATCGGCATGCGCATCGCATATTCTCACGGCTCTACCTCTTTTATCAGTATTATACGGGGTTGGATTTGACAAAGCGGAGCAATTCGTCAACCGTGGTGAAGGCAAGGCCCGTCACTGTATCGGCGCAGCCATAGTACACGCAGATGCGGCCTGTGGCGGCATCAGTCAGGGCGGCGCAGGGGAAGACCACGTTGGGGACATCACCCGCCAGCTCATACGGTTCTTCCGGCCCCATCAGGTACCAGGCGCTGCGGCGCAGAACCTTCCATGGCTCATTGAGATCAAGCAGCGCCACGCCCATGCGATAGACAAAGCCATTGCAGCTGGTCAGCACGCCGTGGTAGATCAACAGCCAGCCCTCATCCGTCTCGATCGGGGTTGGGCCCGGGCCGACCTTGGTGCTCTGCCAGCCATCGCCTGTGCCGAACACATAGCGATGACGGCCCCAATAGGTGAGATCAAGGCTGCGGCTGAGATAAATATCGCCAAAGGGAGTATGCCCCGTGTCGGAGGGACGGCTGAGCATCATGTACTCGCCGCCTATCTTGCGCGGAAAGAGCACGCCGTTGCGGTTATGGGGCAAAAAGGCGTTCTCCAATTGATGGAAGGTTTGAAAATCCTCCGTCCAGCCCAGGCCGATGGTGGGGCCGTGGTAACCGTTGCACCAGGAGACATAATATTTTCCGTCGATCAGGCAGACGCGGGGATCGTAGCGGTACTGAAGCTTTGTAATCTCAGGATCACCCTGAAAGGCGATGGGGTCGTGGTCGATTTTCCAATCGATGCCGTTGTCGCTGAAACCGCCAAAGATGTTCATGCGTACCGCGCGGTCATCGCAGCGGAATACGCCGGCAAAGCCGCCCTTATAAGGCACAACGGCGGAATTGAACACGCTGTTGGAGCTGGGGATGGCGTGACGGGGGATGATCGGGTTTTTTGTGTAACGCCAGATAGGCTCTTTACAGCCTGCGGGTTTATCCTGCCAAGGAATATTGGGAAGGGCCGAACCGATGATGGTTGCCATAGCTTTTTCCTCCGTATATTTCTGCCGGGCAATGAAAAGGGCGGAGTCGCGTTTGCACGCAGCACCACCCGGTGTGGCGTTTGCCACTTGCTTTGCCTGGGGATTAGATCGCAAAAGCTTTTAAATCGCTGATCAGATCGTCGCAGTCATCCGCGTAGACTTCCAGCGAGATCGGCTTGGAAAGATCCAGCGAGAAAATGCCCAGGATGGACTTGGCGTCTACCACATGGCGGCCGGCGCGCAGATCCATATCATAGGGATAACGGCTCACCACACTGACAAAGGCTTTGACCTCTTCCGCGAAGCTCAGCTTGATCGGGATTGATTTCATCGGGAATTCCTCCTTATATTACTGATGCCATTATAAGGGCAAGCGCCGCGCAATTCAAGGGGATTTCGTGATGGTTTTGCTTATGATAGAATATAGCTCGGTATTATGGGAAGGAGAAGCGATATGGACATTCGTCCCGGCCTGTACAGGCATTTCAAAGGGAAACTCTACCGGGTGGAGGGGATGGCCCGGCATTCGGAAAGCCTGGAGGAGATGGTCGTATACCGCGCCCTTTATGATGAGGGCAGCTTGTGGGTACGCCCCGCCGCCATGTGGCATGAGATCGTAGTGTTTGAAGGCGTGGCCCGTCCGCGCTTTGAGTACATGGGCGAAGGAGGGCAGGAAGGATGAGCTTGCAAAAACAAATCGATCATCTGTTTGCGGATAAAGAGCAGCGGATGATTGAAATGCGCCGCTGGCTGCACATGCATCCGGAGGAGAGCCTGAAGGAATACAATACGGCTGCCTTTATCGAGGAGAAGCTGCGTGAGACCGGTTATACGACGCGCAGGGTGGGTGAGACGGGTGTATATACCGAACTGAAGGGTAAACTGCCCGGCCCTGTAACGGTGATCCGGGCGGATATAGACGCCTTGCGGGTGCAGGATTTAAAAACGGTGGACTACCGTTCAAGGCACGACGGCTTGTCCCATTGCTGCGGGCATGACATGCATACAGCTTCTTTGCTTGGCACGGCGATGGCGCTGAAAGAACTTCACCAAAGCCTGAGGGGGGAGATTCGCCTGTTCTTTCAGCAGGCGGAGGAGGTGGGCGCAGGGGCCGGTCAGTTCATTGGCGCGGGGCTGCTTGAGGGCGCGGAGCGCATTGTCGGCTTGCATGCTGACAGCAGCCTGAAGGTGGGGCAGGTGGTGATCAAACCCGGGCCCAACAATGCCTCTTGCGATTCATTCACCATGCGGGTCAGGGGCAAGGCGGCACATGTATCCACCCCGCACCTGGGCGCGGACGCGCTGTATGCCGCCAGCCTGATTGTCACGGCGATCCAGGGCTTGACGACGCGCTTGACAAACCCTGTGGAACCGATGATCATCGGCGTGGGCAAGTTTACCTCGGGCAGTTCCTACAATGCCATCGCCGATTTTGCCCGGCTGGAGGGCACAACCCGCTATATGGATGAGGAGACCCGAGCGCGAATGAACCGACGCATCGCTGACCTGGCGGAGGCCATCGCAACGCAATATAATGCTTCGGTTGAAACTACCTTTGCCGATTATTCGCCCGCGCTTTTCAACGATCCGAGGGTATGCGGAGAACTGCAGGCGCTGTGCAGCGACACGGGCCTGGATATTCTGACGGATCATCCGCTGCGCCTGGGCGCCGATGACTTTGCGGAATTTTTAAACCTTGTCCCCGGCGCTTACATCTATATCGGAACCCAGGGGGGAGAATCCACCGCTGCCCCCCATCACAACGGACTTTTTGATATTGATGAGCGGAGCATGATGATAGGAAGCAGGCTGCTGTGCAAGTATGCTCTAAGCAGGCATTTGGACGAAAACGCCACAATTTAATTAAAAACTGATTGAATATTGACAATCATCCCCATTCGTCCTATGATATCGCCATGAAAAATGATGCTAATTTACACCGTGGGTTCAATCCCCAGCGCAGAATGCTCCAGAAGGGAGACCTGCTCAACCTGGATGGGCGGCTGATGGAAACCGGATGGTCCACTCAGCTGATCAAGCGCTATGATCGATCGATGATCAAGGTGCCTGCCCGCCGCATCAAGGAATGGGATTATTACCTGATTGCAAATGATTTCTTTGCCCTGGCCCTGACGGTTTGCGATAATGGCTACATGGGCCTTGACAGCATCAGCCTGATTGACTTTGAGCACAGGACGGAGCAGACGGTGACCCGCTTATTGCCTTTCCCGATGGGCAAGCGGGGACTGCCTGCCACCAGCGCCTCGGGCGTGGTGCGCGCACAGGGCAAGCATTATGAAATTACCTTTCGCAAAGACGGGAACCAGCGCCATATCTACGGTCATATGTATGACTTTGGCGGTGAGCGCGCGCCCCTTTTGTTTGATATCATCCTGCATGATCCCGGAGAGGACAGCATGGTGATCGCGACTCCCTTTAAAAATAATCCCCAATGCTTTTACTATAACCAGAAGATCAACTGCATGCCCGCAGAGGGGCGCTGTATCTACGGGGGGCGGGATTACATCTTTTCGCCTGCCAGCTCTTTTGGCGTGCTGGATTGGGGGCGGGGCGTCTGGACCTACAGCAACACCTGGTACTGGGGATCCGCCTCAGGCTATGTTGAAGGTCAGCGCTTTGGTGTGAACCTGGGCTATGGCTTCGGCGATACGAGCAAGGCGACAGAGAATATGCTGTTCTTCGGCGGCCGCGCGCATAAGCTTGGAGATGTTGTTTTCAACATCCCCAAGGCGGGGCGCCGCTATGATTATGAGGCTCCCTGGACCATTACCGATGACCGTGACCGGCTGACGCTGGATTTTGTGCCCATCATCGATCGTTCCGCCAGGATGAATGCACTGCTGATCGCAACCGACCAGCATCAGGTCTTTGGCAGGTTCAGCGGAAAGGCTGTGCTGGATGACGGGCGGATTCTTTCGATCAATCAATTGACAGGGTTTGCCGAACGGGTGAAAAACCGGTACTGACGCATGGACGGCAGGCCATGAGGCCAGGGACTTTGTATGCTCCGAGCTGAGACAGGACGTTTCTAAAGAAAACAGACAAAGAATTATTCTGGTTCTGCCGCGCCGAACGAAAAACGCTCAGAACCTTGATTGCCTGAACTTTTTCTTATATAAGAATTATCAACAATTTAAGATTTTTCTTCTTTGGGTATTGCCCTTTCGCGCTTAGAAAAGACACACCCGCAATAATCCTGCCGGTAGATGCCATATTCCTTTGATAGCTGCGTAGAGAGGAGATAGCCTCCTCTTTTTTTGAAATCACTGTTCAGGAAGGCCGCGCCTGTCCGCTTCGCCGCCGCTTCGCCCAGACGGTTTAACAAGGGAGCGCTTTTCATTGGGCTGATGGTCAGCGTGGTGGTGAAATAATCATAGCCATGATCCAGGGCATAGCGGGCGGTATGATCAAGGCGCATACCAAAGCAGACTTCACAGCGCGCTCCGCCCTCCCATTCTTTTTCAAGGCCTTTGACTTTTTGATAGAAAACCTTGGGTTCGTAAGGAATGATCACGGCATCCAGCGCCAACCCGCTGTCTTTGATAAAGCTTTGAAGCTCCCGCGCGCGCAATTCGTGTTCGCCAAGCGTATCGATGTTGGGGTTATAGTAATAAACGGTGATGTCAAACCCTTCGTGCAGCCGCTTCAACACGGCGGTGCTGCAGGGAGCGCAGCAGCAGTGCAGCAGCAGCCGGGGACGCTTCCCCTCCTGCTTGAGCTGGTCCATCAGCGCTTGCATGTTGCGATCGTAGTTTTCGTTCAATCCATGCGCCTCCTTTTTTACTATTTTATCACGACCCTGCAGGAAAAGCACGAGCCTGCACGTTGTATGGATACCCGAGCGCCGGCCATGCAAGCGGGGGATGCCCCAAAGGAGGTCTAGGACATGAAGCGAAACAAGATACTCATTCGAGTGGTGGTCATGCTGCTGGTGACCTGCCTTTTCACGCAGGCGCCTGTATCGGCATCCGGATTGCCGCAAGTGATCGGCATTGTGACGATTACCAACGCTCAATATGTCAATGTGCGCAGCGGCGCAGACACCTCCTTTGAGGTGATCAGCCAGGTATATCCCGGTTCGGTCTATCCCTGCGTAGGAATTGCCGCGAGCGGGTGGTATGCCATTATGCTGGACGACGGGCGAATGGGCTATGTATCCAACGGATTGACCAGCTTTACTTCGTTCCAGTCGTCGACACAAACGTCCAGGCCGCCGGCTTACAATGAAGTGCAGCTGCCTGTTTATTACCGCGACAGCCTCGGCACGCTGCTGCTGACCGATTATATCAACCTGGGTGTCGGCAGCAGTGTCATCCGGCCAAACAACACGTACATGCCGGGCTACCGGCTGCTGGGGCCGGCTGAGGTGACAGTCAGCGTCTCCCAGTCGCTGATGGCGATGCCTCAAAACGTGACCTTCCTGTACGCGGGCATTGCTGCGGTTACTCCGCAGCCGCAGCCCGCCTATACAACCGTGCCCGTCAGCTATGTCGGCCCCGGAGGCATCGTGTTCTATTCCGCCTCCGTGCGGGTATGGCAGGGCGACAACTATTTGCAGCCCGATTACAGCCGCGTTCCTTCGGATTATCGGGTACTAGGCAATGCAACTGTTAAGGTAAATGTGGACAATTCAGGGCGGCCCAATCCCGCGGCCGTTGTTTTCAGCTTTGAAGCCGGTGCCCGCCCTGTAAGCCCTACGCCTGCCCCGACGCCCCGGCCGACCCCAAGGCCTACGCCCGGCGGCGATGTGGCGGGCTATCTGCCTGATTTTGTCAAGACCAGGCCCAACCGGGGAAATTACCCTGTATATACCGGACCGGGGACAAACTATTACCGCGTTGGCCGCGCCACTTTGGGCGGAGGGGTGATTCGTGTCTATGGGCAGGAAAACGGCTGGGCCCTGATTGGCTATGGCCTGTCCAACGGCGGTTACCGCATTGGGTTTGTCACCATGAGTGCTATTCCCTCGGATATTCATCCGCAGGAATTGAGCCTTAGCTGGATCGCCAGGACCAATGTGTCCGATGCCTTTTTTGTGGATGATCCCATCGTTACGAAAAACCGCGTGCTTGCCAAAAGCATCAAGAGCGGCAATTCCTTTATTCTGCTGGCTTATCTGAGCGATTACTGGGCTTATGTGCAGATTGACAATTTTGAGGGCGGCAAACCCGCCAGAGGGTTTGTCCCAAGGAAGAGCCTGGGGCTGTAAGGAAACGCCGGCCCTGCACAAAGAGCAGGGCCGGCGCGTCATGCCAGTTCAAGGATTAAGTACGTCCAAAGCGTTTCGCTTGTGTCATGGCATTTAAAGGGGCCCTCATATTATTGCGGCTGTTCAGCTTCATCCGGAGGCGTTTCAGGCTCCGGGGTTTCTTGAGGCTTTTCTTGAGGATTTTCCTCAGACTGTCTGTCCCAGGTGATGGCGGCGTGAATGATCGCCAGAAGCACGGCCATGATCGGTACGCCCAAAATCATGCCGGGGATGCCCATCACAGAGCCAAAGAACATGACGGAGAACATGACGACCAAAGGATGCAATCCCACCCTTTCGGAGAGCACGCGGGGGGTAATCAGGTTTGATTCGACCTGTTGAATGACCAGAATTAAAATGATCACCCACAAAGCTTTGATGGGGGTGGGGCCGATCAGGGCGATCAAAATAGGAAGCGCGCCGCCCAGGTAAGGGCCGAAGTAAGGGATCAGATCAAACAAACCGGCGATGATACCGATGGTCAGCGCGTTGGGCAAGCCGATCAGCATGCAGCCCAGGCCGGTGAAGACACCGATGAAGAAGCTGATGATCAGTTTGCCTTTTACATAGCCTGACAGCAGGCGGTTGATGCCGCGCCCGATTTCTTTGATGCGGCCGCGATGCGGTTCGCGCAGGGTGGCGGAGATGTCGCCCAGAAGCAAGTCCTTGTCTTTCAGCAGGTAGAAAGTGATTACAGGAATCAGGAAGATATCTACCAGGCTGTTCAGGGAGCCGAGCACGCGCGACAAGCCCTCTCTGAGGGCGGCGATGACGGCGTTGAGCATATCGCTCATTCTGTCCTGCACGTTGAGCGTGCCGCCAAACCAGCCCTCTACCGCCGCCACTGCCTCGTCAAACAGGCGGCGCAGGGTGCCTATGTTCAGCGAAAGCCTCCGGATGACGGTGGTGACGTCCGACACCACACTTGGGATAAACACGGAGAAAAAGGCGATCAGGCCGATAAATATGACCAAAACCGTCAGCAGTGAAGACCAGAAGCGCTTGATGCCCTTGCCTTCCAGGTAGTTGATCAGCGGATTCAGCAGATAGGAAAATACGGCCGCGTAGATGAAGGGGCTAAGCGTACTCATCAGATCGCGCCTGACGTTGTAGAGCATTCCGGATGCCACAGCAAGGATGATCACCAGGGCAATGGTTCGTTTGTTCTTGGTCAGCCAATTGCTTTCCATACTTTCCTCCCGCTTTTTGTCTGTGGTGAGTATTCTATCATATGAATAGATAACAAGGAAAGCGGCCGGGAATGCCGGAATGCATTTTGCCCGTGCGGCTGCTTGATCCCTTCCCCTTAAAACAACATGCCCTTCAGACTGCCTGTGCTTCCTTGACATCCCTTATACCCAAAGTTACAATCTGCATGAGGGGAGGAGGGAAGCCGTGCCCCAGGACAGAAAAAGGAGAAGCGAACGTCATTTGCCTGTGCGGGAAGTGCCTTTGACGCCCGGCCCTGTCAGGCAGCCTGTGGCGGAACGCTACGAAGATATACAGGTTTCCTATCAGGAAGAATACAGGCCTTTCACGCCGATGTATCTGCCTGAGGAGGAGACGCGGACTTATGCGCCTGCCCCTTTGAAGCAGTACCGTAACAGACGAATGGGTCCCTACCACGCGGTCTTCTTTGCTTGCCTGCTGATGTTGGCGGGAATGGCGGTTTTTGTTGTGCAATCTGCCGCGCCCAATGCGGAGTTTGAAATGCGGCGGGCCGTGATGAAGCAGAATATCATATTTGAGGGCGTGACAGCGGATGGGCTTCCCCTTGGCGGGTTGACCAGACAGCAGGCTTCGCAGTTGCTTCAAGGCTCCGGCGTCTCCACGCAGCCGCTTGCCCTGAATGTACGGGTGGGTGGCGCTGTTTACGCGCTCAGCGGGAAAGAAATTCCCTACGGACGAAGCATAGAGGAAGTGCTGGATACCGCATATGCCGTCGGACGACAGGGTTTTACCTGGATGATCGGCTCGGACAGAACGCCCTTTGATATCCGATGGGAGCATGCGCGCCACATCGCGCAGGAGGGGATGGCGCTGCAAACAAAGGGAAGCTATTCCGACGAGGCTCTCAAGAACCTGTCCGAACAGCTGGCGCAGGCAGTCAGCCGCGAGCCGGTGAACGCGCAGCTGGCCAGCTTTGATTTTGATACGCGTTCATTCACCGTCACACAGGATCAGGCGGGCGCGCGGTTAAACGCGCAGACTGTATATGAGGCGCTGAAGGGCGCCTTGAACGCAGGGCAAATTCAAGGGGATATTGTCTTGACCCCGGAGATGATCATGCCCTCCCTGACGGCGGTAGAACTGCAAAACAGCCTGCGGCTGATCTCTTCTTTTACAACGAAGACGACAAACGATGTTTTGCGAAACGAAAACATCGCGCTGGCTGTCAAGGCCATCCATGGGCTTGCGATCATGCCGGGGGAAAGTTTTTCATTCAACCAGAGGGTGGGCAAGCGTACGGCTGAGCGCGGCTATCGCATGGCGCCCGCCATCGCGGGCGGGCAGACGGTGGATGAGATCGGCGGAGGTGTCTGCCAGGTATCCAGCACCTTGTTCAATGCCGCGGCCATGGCGGATATGAGCATCACCACCCGCGAGCCGCACGCCTGGCCCAGCAATTATGTGGACATGGGCCTGGACGCGACCGTCAACTGGCCCAATCTGGATTTTGTCTTCCGAAACGATACCCAGGGCCCTGTTTTTATCGCGGCTGATTTTCGTAACCGACAGCTGACCGTGGAACTCTACGGCCTGCGCGCGGATCAATCTGAAAGCATCATTTTGCAAACGGAGCTGATTGCCTCCACGCCGCCGGCGGAGCCCGAATATCGCCAGAACACAAGCCTTTTTCCGGGAACCCAGGAAGAGATCAAGAAGGCGAGGACAGGATATCAGGTGGACACTTACCGCGTCTACCTGCGTGACGGTACCCCTTACCGGCGGGAGAAACTGTTTACATCTGTATATCCCATGATTCGGCAGCTTATTGAATACAATTAACACGAAGGGGGGCAGGCCGATGCAAAAAGGGGAAAAGCGCAGGAATGAGATCCTGAAGGCTTCGGAAACGCTCTTTTCACAAAAGGGATACCGAAGGACAACCTTGCAGGATATCCTTGACGCAGTCGGCTGCTCCAAGGGCAGCTTCTACCACCACTTTGAAAGCAAGCTGCAGGTGCTTGAAGCCATTGCCCTGGCGCGAACGCGCGCGGATTATGCCAGATACCGGAGCGCGCCTCATCAGGGAGCGCTTGATACCTTGAATAATCTCCTGTATTTCAGCTGCCCTTTTCGGGAAGGGGAAGAGCGGTTTATGGCCGCGCTGCTGGGTCTGGGCATCCGCCAGGAGGGCGCGGCCATCTCCGCACACATGCGCGAGGCACAGCGGGCTACTTTTTTTGACGACCTGAAGGCGCTGCTGAACACCCTGCGCGAACAGAATCTTGCCTACTTCGACAATGAAACACTGCCGGAGCTTCTTTGGGATACGCACATGTCCTTTTGCGATGCCCTGATGCGTGAGAGCTGCCGATTGATCATATCGGGCGGCACGCCGGGCAGCCGGATGGTGCAGATGCTGCGGGCTGCCCGCTTCCAGTGGGAGAGGCTTCTGGATTTGCCTTTTGCAAGCCTGAGCATTGTACCGGCGGAGGAAATGATCAAAGCGATGAGCGAGGCCTCGGCCGTTGTGAAGGCGGAAGAAGAGCAGCTGCGGTTTGATACAGCGCCGCCGGCATGAGCGCCTGCCTTGTCAAAGGTTGAGGATATCGCTATAATAAAACTGGTGTTTTATGGGAGGGATGATGTGAGGAGGCTTTGGTCGGTTCCTGTCTTTGCGCTGCTGATGGTTTGCCTGATGCAGGGCTTTGCCTTGGCGGACCAAGCGGCAGAGCTGACGGAAACACTGATTCCCCCCGCCTATCCTGTTGAGCCGCAGGTACAGGCGGTGCTTGATATCGCTCGGGGAGAACTGGGCTATAGCGAAGCCTCAGACGGCAGTACAAAATACGGCGCGTGGGCAGGAGACCCTCAGGCCCAATGGTGCGCCGAATTTCTGTGTTGGACGGTCGATCAGGCGGGGCAACAGATCGGTGAAGAGATACTGGATACGCTTTACCCGTTTTATCAGGGGACCAATACCGGGCGGGATTGGTTTATCACCAAGGGCCGATACATCGCCAGGAAAGGCGTTTTGCCCGGTTGGGGCAGGCAGTGGTATACGGGGGATACGGAACCCATGGCGCGCGACAGCTATATTCCTCAGCCGGGTGACTGGATGTTTTTAAGCTATGATTCTTCCGGTGATACGGCTCACGTCGCGCTGGTAGAGCATGCTTTTCAGCGGTCTGACGGCAGCGTGGACGTCCAGGTGATTGAGGGAAACAATCCCATAGCCGTCGCCCGCGCCCGGTACCCTCTGAGCGACTGGCGAATTCTGGGTTACGGTACGGTGCGCGATCTGGCCGATGTATCCATGCGCATGGGGCATAGGGGTGAGAAAGTTCGGGCGCTTCAGGAGCGGCTGAACAGCCTTGGCTTGCTGGCCAGGGAAGATATCACCGGCTTTTACAGCCAGCGCACCTCGGATGCGCTGAAGAACTTCCAGGCCTCCCTTTTCCTGACCAATAACGGCATTGCCAACCAGGCAACACAGCTGGCGCTTGCCCAACGGGTGGATAGCCTGCTGATGGAAAATCCGGAGTTCTGGGTTGTCACCGAGGATTCCGAATCTCCGGATGAAAGGAAACAGGATGCAGGATAAGCTGCTGATATTGAATTATGATCATCGCTTTGCGGCGGCCGTAGCGATAAAGCTGCGGGCAGAGCGCATCGCCTGCCGCGTCATCCCCGGCGATACGCCCTTTGAACAGGTGATGGCGGAGGATGCGCGCGGGCTGGTGCTGGCGGGCGGAATATCGGGTGAACTGCCCGGCCTGCTCGACGGCAGGCTCATGTCAAGCGGCCTGCCCGTGCTGGCTCTGGGGGACGCTGCTGCGGCGATGGCCCTGCTTCTTGGCGGCAAAACGCTGGAGCATCGCCCGCTGCGGGAGGCCGTGAAGGTTCGTTTTTCGCCTTCGGTCGTCACACAGGGGCTCAGCCAAAGTGAGCGATACCTGGACAGCCTGACTGCATTGGAGCTTAGCGGGGAGCTGACGCCCATTGCCTATGCGCAGGAGCGGGTGATCGGCTTTGCCCACTCAGCGCTGCCCTTGTTCGGCCTGGGCTTTCAGCCTGAAAGCAATGATCCCGACGGCGTGAGCATCCTGCTTCAGTTTGCCAAGGATGTCTGCGGCTGTACCATGTGGTATAGCGAAAATGATTTTATCCACGCGGCACGGAACTCCCTGGAGCAAGAGCTTGCCAGGGGTACCGCGCTGTGTGAGGTGACCGGCAGCCTGGAAAGCGGCGTCACGGCTGCTTTGGCCCATCGTGCCCTGGGAGACCGCCTTACCTGCTTTTTGATCGATAACTGCCTGTTGCGTGAAAGCGAGAAGGAGGACATCCTTTATTACTACCGCGATACCCTTGGCATCAGCCTTCAGGTGATCGACGCGCAGGACCGCTTCTGCCAGGCTCTTTCAGGGCTTGTGAAAAGCAGGGAGAAGGCGGAAGCCATTGCCGCCGTGCGCTCAAAGGTGCTGGAGGAGCTTGCCGCCATGATTCCCCATGACGCCGTGATCCTGTCCACGACAGCGGGGGCCATGACAGGCGCGGAGGGCAAGGCTATGCCTCAAATTGAATCCGGCAAGCCCCGCATAGAACCTCTGATTGAGCTGTTTGCGGGGGAGATCCGCTACGTGGGGGAGGCTTTGAATCTGCCGGGTGATATCTGCCTGGCCCAGCCTTTCCCGCAGACGGGCCTGGCCCTGCGCGTGGAGGGAGAGGTCACCAGAAGGCGTCTGGCCATCCTTCGCAAGGCCGACGGCATTTTCCGTGAGGAGATCCGGGAGGCCAATTTGCAAAAGAGACTTCATAAGTTTTTTGCGTCCCTTTCGCCCGTACACGGCGCGCCTGATGAGCTGACCGTTACCTTGCGGGCTGTTACGCTGACCAGCGTCAGGGGAGAGCAGCGGCCCGTACCCGCCCGTCTGCCCTATGATCTGACCGAAAGCTGCACGGCCCGCCTCATGCAGGCTCTGCCTGAGGTCAGCCGAGTAGTCAATGACATCACGCCCGGGCGCGGCCTGATCGAGTGATACTGACCGGGTTTCCCGCCGTGGCGGCATCTTAATGACAATAGGAGTATACGAAGATATATGCGTCTATCCCACCCGACCGCGCCCTACCAGGGCATACCGCCTCAGGATGTTTTTTTTGTTGCCAATGATCGCTACGTGCAGATGGGCGTGGGCTTTGTTGTTCTAAGCATGAACACAGAGATGTACCCCGACAGGCCGCTGGAGATTTACCTGTACATTGAGGCACAACCTTCGGCGAGAGACCTGCTGCTGGGGGCCCTGCTGGGCCGCGCGGAGCAGATGCGCGCGATGTTTCCCGGTATGCCCGGCCGTATTTACACCGAGCTTTCAAGCGGCGATTGGGAAATGCTCAATTTTTATAGCCGCAACGGATTCGCCAGCGTCGACGCGCAGGAAGAATACGTCATGCCGATGCCGCTGAGCCCCGCGCAGACGCCCATGGGCTGTCAGCTGGCTTCCGTTCCGCTGGCAAGCCCGCAGGAGCAGCATGCCTTTTTGCAGCGGGTCAATGCCTACCGCATGACCCCCATCAGCCATGATTTTCTTACCTTGCAGATGCAGCAGCCTTATTTTATGGCGCTGGGTTTTTATCGCAGCGGCCAGCCTGTCAGTGAGATGATCATGACCGGCGCTTCGCCCGAAAACTCTGCCTTGGTTATGATTTACACGAAAGGCGAGTTCCGCAGGAAGGGAATCGCCCGGGCGCTGATCCTCTCTGCGGCCCAGCTGCTGCGTGAGCGGGAAACCCAGCAGATCGTTACCCAGATTTATAGCCGAAGCGCCGCTCAGATGGGGCTGGTAAAGGCCTTTGGCGGGACAAGAAGGCGTATCGTCACCATTCTGCCTTCCATCGACATCCGCTGAGAACGCCATGACTGCGCTGTTAGTATTAATCTATCTTGCTTTTATCAGCCTTGGCCTGCCCGATTCCGTGCTGGGCAGCGCCTGGCCGTCCATGTATAAGGGCCTTGGGGTGGGCGTATCGGCCGCCGGAGCGATTTCCATGATCATCTCCGGCGGAACCATCATTTCCAGCTTAAACGGAGCGAGGATGATCAGACGCTTTGGCACCGGAAAGATCACGATGGTCAGCGTGGCGATGACAGCTTTTGCCCTGCTGGGCTTTTCATTATCAGATCACTTCTTTTTTCTGTGCCTTCTGGCTGTTCCGCTTGGCCTGGGGGCCGGCGGCGTGGATACGGCGCTGAACAATTTTGTCGCCTTGCATTACAGGGCCTCTCATATGAGCTGGCTGCACAGTTTCTGGGGCTTGGGCGCATCGCTGGGGCCCATCATCATGTCTTCCTCGCTTTTGCGCCAAAGCGGCCTGTGGAGCGGCTGGCAGGGAGGCTACCGGATCATCGGCCTGATTCAGATGCTCCTGGTTGCGGGCCTTTTCTTGTCGCTGCCGATGTGGAAGAGGGTGAACGATTCGGCATCGCGGGGGGGAACAGACAGGGCGAAAAACCCGGGCTTCTTTCGGCTGATCCGCCTGCCCAGGGCAGGCTCCGCGCTGGCTGCCTTCTTTTTTTATTGCGCGCTGGAATCGACTGTCGGCCTATGGGGGGCCAGCTACCTGGTGATGTACCGGCAGGTGGCCCTTGATACGGCTGCCGGATGGGTTGCCATCTACTACGGCGGCATCACGGCCGGGCGCATGCTGGGCGGCTTCCTTTCGCTGAAGCTGTCGCAGCTTAAAATGATTTTACTTGGCTTGTCGGGCGTTGTGCTGGGCATTCTTTGCCTGTTGGTGCCCCTGGAGTTCATGGCCTTGATCGGCCTGTTTCTGATCGGTATCGGTTGCGCTCCCATCTTCCCCGCCATGCTGCAC
>CAZYKQ010000040.1:0-15377 GCA_964648235.1 uncultured Christensenella sp.
ATACAATGACGCCTTGACAAGAGTCCTTCGTTTGTTTATCGTTCCATGCGTAAAGCTTAGGAGGGCAATGTATGCTTTTTATCGGTATTTGCGGTGCCAGCGGCTCGGGTAAAACCACCTTATCACAGGAACTGGTGAAGGCCCTCAGTAACGCGCGCTGTT
Organism: uncultured Christensenella sp.; assembly: GCA_964648235.1. GTDB lineage: Bacteria > Bacillota > Clostridia > Christensenellales > Aristaeellaceae > UBA1038. The sequence goes on from CAZYKQ010000040.1 coordinate 163, forward strand.
TGGTGATCAATCAGGATGCCTATTATCTTGATCATCCAAATCTGACCTTGGAGGAACGTAGCCGCCTCAACTATGACGAACCTTCCATTTTTGATCATGACCTGTTGTTGAATGATTTTTTACAGCTTCAATCAGGGTATCCTATCAAAAAACGAGCCTATGATTTCACACAGCACCGCCGAAATGATTCAGAAGAAACGCTGTATCCTCCTGATGTGTTAATTGTTGAAGGTATCCATGCCTTTTATGACCAGCGGCTGTTGGATCAAATGTACCTCAAGTTATACATGAACGTGGAAGCGGACATTTGCTTGCTTCGCCGAATCAACCGTGACTTTAAAGAGCGCGGGCGTACAATTGACAGCATCACCGAACAATACTTGGCTACGGTCAAACCCATGTACGACAAGTACATCAGGAATTATTTCAATCAAGCGGATGTTATTGTTATGCGCGGCGGTAAAAACACGCGCATTGTCGTGATTCTGGCCGGATATCTGCGAGACGCGCTTGAGGGCATCAGAGAGTAATTAAATCAGGCACCCAGGTGATCCGACAGTATTTTAAAACCAATCAGACATAGGACAAGACCGCCTGTAATCTGCGCTTTTGATCTGTATACCTGTCCAAACCGGCTTCCGATCACAACACCAAGCATGGACAGAAGAACGGTAACAAAGCCGATTACCATGACCGCTCGCAGAATCCCTGTACTCAATACAGCAAAAGCAATTCCAGCGGCCAGCGCATCAATGCTTGTCGCGACGGACAGCATAAATATTTCGCGCAAATCGAGAGGCGTACAGACTACGTCTTCTTTTTCGTGAATGGCTTCCCATATCATCTTTATCCCCAATCCTGTCAGCAGGATCATGGCAATCCAATGGTCGATATTCTTAATATATGCGCTGAACCGAGTCCCTAAAAACCAACCAATCAAAGGCATCAGCGCCTGAAAAAGGCCGAATGAAAGGGCAATAATCACTGCTTCCTTCAGATTAAATTGTCTCATACAAGAGCCCTTGCAAATAGCCGCTGCGCTTGCATCCATTGCTAGTCCGACTGCCAATACAAGCAACTCTAATCCAGCCAAGCCAATTGCCTCCTTATAATCAACTGATGTATTATAAGCATATATATGCTATGATGCAAGCGTTCATAAAGGGGGATTTTGTATCATGGGCCAAGTTTATTTGAAACCCGGAAAAGAAAAAAGGGTGTACTCCGGACATCCCTGGATTTTTTTAAGCGACATTGATCATGCGGATAAGAATGTTCATCCTGGAGATACCGTGAGCGTTTGCACAAAGCAGGGTAGATTTCTGGCCAAAGCTGTCTATAATCCAAGGTCTCAGATTGCTTTGCGCATACTGAGCTTATTTGATGAACCTGTTGATGAAGCATTTATCAGAAATCGCGTCCATAGAGCCGTCGATTACAGGCGAAAGTTTGCTGATCTTCAATCTTGCCGATTAATTCACGCGGAGGCCGACGGATTGCCCGCCATTGTTGTGGATAGTTTTGGACCCGTATTATCGCTGCAATGCCTGTCGTTTGGTATGAGTAAATATCAAGAGATAATCGTGGATGCGCTGGCAGAGGAACTCTCACCCCTTGGCATATATGAGCGCAACGATGTGCCCATTCGTCGCCTGGAAGGCATGGAGCAATCCACCGGGGTCCTGTATGGAGAAGTTCCTGATCAGGTCGAAATCTCTGAAAATGGCATTCGAATGAATGTCGATGTGAAGCGAGGGCAGAAAACCGGTTATTTCCTCGATCAGAAAGAGAACCGCGCGGCCATTGCTCCCTTCGTTAAGGATATGAAAGTTCTTGACTGTTTTACTCATACTGGCAGTTTTGCATTGCATGCTGCACACTTTGGAGCCAGAGAAGTGATCGGTGTAGACATATCTGATTTTGCTTGCGATTGCGCGCGCGAGAACGCAAGGCTTAACAGGCTTGAAAATATCTCCTTTCAAGCTGCAAACGCCTTTGATCTTCTACGAAACGAGTCTGAATCTGGAGAGCGTTACGATGTAATAATCCTTGATCCCCCTGCCTTTGCCAAATCCAAAGCCAATGTGGTATCTGCCAGCAAGGGATATAAAGAAATCAATCTACGGGCAATGAAAATGATCCCGGATGGCGGCTATCTGGTCAGCTGCTCCTGTTCTCAGCATATTCTTAGCGCGATGTTTAAAGAAATTATTCTTCAGGCGGCTTTGGACGCACGTATCAGCCTGATGCAGGTTGAGTTTCGCAGCCAGGGTCGGGATCATCCGACCTTGCCTTCGGCTCCCGAAACGCAGTATCTTAAGTGCGGCATCTACCGTATCAATAGATAGATACTAATCCATCAAAGTGATATTAAGTATGTAACGTTGAATACGCCAGTAATATTTTTTATACTGGCCTTCCTGAATGTATATCTTTTTTAATGCCCGATAAATGGAGTGTTTGATACGGATCCCCTTATGAAGCTGAAACAGTGAGTTCCACGACAAGCCAGATATCTTGCGGTTATAACGATATACAGCCGCATTGACACAACGTACTTTTTGAACATAACAGTCATATTCCATATTAAACAGGCAATCTTCACCCCAAATCATATCTGCATGAAAGCGAATATGATTTTGTTTGATGATCTCATGGCGGTATAATTTGTTCCACAGCGCACTATAATAGTAAGCCCCTGGCCAATGGCTCAACCGTTCCAAAAATTCTTGTCTGTTAAGAAAGAGATCCTCTCTGATCAGCCCTCGAACACTTGCACGCTTGCCATCCGTGCATAGCTCAAACAATGCTATGGCCACATCTTGTCCGCCATCCATAGCCTCAACCATCTTTTGAACAGCACCAGGTATCACCCAATCATCACTGTCTGAAAAAAGGATATACTCTCCCTTAGCGATTGCTAATCCAGCATTTCGAGCGGCTCCGGGGCCTGCGTTCTGCTGGTCTATTACAACGATACGCTTATCTTGCTTTGCCCGTTCCCTGCATAAATCCAGGCTGTTGTCGCGGCTTCCATCATTAATCAGTATGATTTCAATTTGGGTGTAGTTTTGTGAGACCAGGCTATCAAGACAAGTATCCAAATACCTTCCCGCGTTATAAACCGGGATGATCACGCTGACAAGACCCTTTACCATCAGAGCACTTCCTATTATTTGGTGCTAATACTATAGCATATTTATCATTAAGCGTCAAAGATTGCTTCAGCAAGCCAAATATAGTAAAATATTACAGGTATTAACCAGTTAAAGGAGATGATTTGGTCTTTGGCGTCAAGCGTAAAAAATCTCGATGTTTATCAGGCGCTGTTTGGTATGAATGATCAGTTCATAAAACTGATTGAACAGGATTTTTCCGTAAATATTGTATTGCGTGACAATGGTTTTCATATTCAGGGCGAAGAAACCGCATGCGGCTTTGCCCGACAGGTGATCGACAAACTTACTCATATTCTTTATGAGGGGCGTTCTATCGATGTAGGGACCGTGCGATATTTATGTTCACTGGTAAGCCACGGACACGCTGAACGCGCTGAAGAGATTTTTAATGACGTTGTTGCCTATACCTACCGTGGTCAGCGCATACACTGCAAGACAGCCGGACAGCGTGAATATGTCGATCTAATGCGCAGCAAGCAATTGACCATCGCCATCGGCCCTGCCGGAACTGGAAAAACATACCTTGCCATCGCCCTGGCAGTCCTTGCACTACGCAATAAGGAGGTCGAGCGTATCATTTTGACTCGCCCCGCGGTTGAAGCAGGCGAAAAGCTTGGCTTTTTACCTGGTGATATGGCACAAAAGATTGACCCCTACTTGAGGCCTTTGTATGACGCTTTATATGATTTGATGGGACAGGACAGCTACCTAAGTCTGATTGAAAAGGGCATAATCGAGGTAGCCCCTCTTGCTTTCATGCGTGGGCGCACACTTAATGACGCCTTTATTATCCTGGATGAGGCGCAGAACACAACCGGTGAGCAAATGAAAATGTTCCTCACGCGTATGGGGCGCAATGCCCGCTGCGTTGTCGTGGGTGATCTGACTCAAATGGATCTTGCGCCGGGCAGGCCCTCCGGTCTGAGGATTGCTCAGGAAGTATTGAAGGATATTGCGGAGATTGGTATTGTCAATCTGACCCGCATGGATGTTGTGCGCAATGACTTGGTACAGCGCATTGTCCAGGCCTATGAGGACCACGGGAGTATGGCATGACAAAGTTAAACCGCGCAACTAAAAACGGCAGTTCCAAGACGCAATCAATTTATGAGAGACTGATGTCACGCCAGCACCTGTTTCGTCTGTCTGTGATAGCAGTTGGTACGTTCCTTGTGCTTCTCAGCGCTATTGGTTCCATCTCTCCCAAACGCTATCAGCTTAGTGTGGGAATGGTACCGAATGTCACAATTTTCGCCACCAAAGATGTTGTGGATGAGGTTACGACTCAAGCCAACAGAAGCCTGGCAGCTGCATCGGTGACTCCTACTTATAAATTCGCAGAAGATGTTACAGAACAGGTCATGGCCAATCTTGATAATTTGTTGTCCCAACTCTCCGCTGTACGCCAGTATGCGGAAACATTGCTAGATTACGGGCCTACACGCCAATACACCAAAGAAGAACTTGACTATGCCTCGGAAATGCTGACTCTTATGAGCCTGCGTGATTATCAGCTGATCACCCTGATGAATGCCAACGCCACACAGTTTGAAGAACTGACCGCATCCTTACGCAGCGCTGTACGCAATACGATGCAAGGGCATGTCAGTCAAGGGCAGGAAAGCACTGCAATCAACAGCATCATGCAGATCATTGGCTACAAGACCAGTGTAGGTCTGTTGCAAAATGTGGTGCACCCTGCCCTTAAGGCCGTCATTGCACCCAATATGGTTATTGATCAAGAGCTGACTAACGCCGCCAGAGAATCAGCGATGAACGCCGTTGAGCCCGTCATATACAAGCAGGGCCAAAGCATTGTCGTGCGAGGCGAAAGCCGCATCCGTCAAAACCAAATTGACATGTTACGCACTTTAGGTCTTTTAAATGACAACGAGATCGACTATCGCCTCTATGGTGGCGCTATTCTGATTTTGATGTGCGCACTAAGCATCATGGCTGTTTTATTATGGTTCGCCTTTCCTCAGATCGTAGCGGACGCCAGATATCTGATCATTATTTACCTGACTATGCTTTTAACTATCCTTCTGAGCTTTTTAGGCAAGAGCCTTCAACTGATTTATCTGGCTCCCATCATCACAGGTCCAATGACCCTTTCGCTTACGATTGGGCTGTTGCCCTCATTGCCTGTCAATCTTGTTTCTTCTCTGGTAGGAGCGTTGATACTTTCCAGCGCTACAAGTGCTTCTGCCACTGATTTAAGTACTTTGTTGCTAAGTACAGCGCTGTCCTCCTTGGTGGCTTCAATATTCCTCGGTAAAAAAGGAATACAACGTTCCCCCATTCTTCAATCCGGCGCCATGGCAGCGATAACAGGTTTTATTGTTGTGCTTGGCTTCGGTTTGTTATACAGTAACAATACTGTCGGCCTTATTGAAAGGGCCGCGTATATAAGCGGTGGGACGGTTATCGCTACCATTCTGTGCTTTGCAGGCCAAGCGCTTTTAGAATCAATCTTTAACTTGCCAACCAACGATCGGCTGATGGCACTGAGTAATCCTAATCACCCTTTGCTGCGACGTCTTTTGCTTGAAGCCCCTGGAACTTATCATCACAGCATTCTTATCGCCAATATGGCTGAAGCGTCGGCAGAGGCAGTTGGTGCCAATGCCTTGCTTGCAAGGTTGGGCGGCTACTATCACGATATCGGAAAGCTTAAGCGCCCCCATTATTTTAAAGAAAATCAGATTGGTATTGGAAATCTGCATGACCAGACTGATCCTGCCGTATCGGCCGCTATCATAACTGCGCACATTCGTGACGGCCTTGTTTTAGGAAAGCAATACAGGCTGCCAAAAGAGATTTTACAAATCGTTGAGCAGCATCACGGCAACTCCCTGGTCGCATATTTTTATGCCAAAGCAGGAGAGCCAAGTGATGATTCTCCCTTTCGATATGACAGCATTCCGCCTCAAAGCGCTGAAGCCGCGATCGTGATGCTTTGTGATACTGTTGAGGCTGCGATTCGCACCCTCAACTCCCCTACCCCTGAAGAAATAAAGGCGTTCATCTGGAAACTGATCAAAGCCAAACTTGATACAGGGATGTTGTCTAACGCTCCGCTGACCATTAAAGATCTTTACACCATCCAAGAAACCTGTGCTACAGTTGTGCACGGCATTTTTCATGAGCGAATTGGTTATCCGGACAGCGACAAACAGTCTCCTTTGGCCAAGATGCGCTCAAGTTTCAGCGCCGCTTCCCGTCTGGCCCCTCCCTCCTCTTCCTCTTCTCAACAGTCTGTTAGTTCGATCAAGAGTGAGGGCGTATGAAGCTTTTAATCGAAAACAAGACCCCCTATCAGCTTCCGCTTGATCTTATGCAACTGGTTGCTGACACGGCGCAAAAGGAAGAGATGCTTTCCTCCGTCTGCTGTGTTCAGTTATTCTTTACTGATGATCCCGGCATAAGGATTATCAACTTAAAGCAACGAGGCATAGACAAGCCAACCGATGTGCTCAGTTTTCCAACCGTTAATTATCCAAAGGGCTTAACCGGCGCCAATGCTATACATTTGGTTGAGCAGGAATGGGACATCGATATGCGAGCCTGTTATTTAGGTGATATCATTATTTCGATGGACCGTGTAAGAGCGCAGGCTGATGAATATAACCACTCTTTTGAACGGGAGTTGTGCTATCTTTTGGTCCACGGTTTATTTCATCTTTTTGGTTATGACCATATGAACAAGGAGGACAAAGAGGTCATGCGCGATAAAGAAGAACAGGCTTTAAGCAAGGCTGGTATGTCAACAGAGCACATCATGGACGCTTTGTTGCTTGAAAAAGCAAGGGAAGCAATGGAAGCTGCCTATGTGCCCTATTCTCATTTTCAGGTGGGAGCCTGCCTGCTATGCGATGATGGGCGAATGTTTTCCGGTTGCAATGTTGAAAATGCTTCCTATGGGCTAACCAACTGCGCGGAGCGTACAGCCATCTTCAAAGCAGTCAGCGAGGGAGCCAGGGTTTTTACAACAATTGCAATCGCATCAAAAACCATGCCTCCCTGGCCTTGCGGTGCCTGCCGTCAAGTTCTGAGTGAATTCTGCGGTGACATCCGCGTACTGGTCACCTGGGGCGATCATGAGATAATGACATCCAGCCTCAGCGCACTGTTGCCTTTCAGCTTTTCTCCCGCCAACGGCGTACAAAATCACCTTGGAAAGGAAAACCATGGATAATACATTAAAATCATTTCATTCCGGCTTTGTCGCCATTATAGGCCGCCCCAATGTTGGCAAATCTACTATGATCAATCGTCTGGTAGGAGAAAAGGTATCCATCGTATCTCCCAAGCCTCAGACTACCCGCAACCGCATTCTGGGCATAGTACGAGATGAGCAGTCCCAAGTCATTTTTGTTGACACGCCCGGTATCCATAAGCCCAAAACCAAGCTGGGAGAATACATGGAAAAGATTATTCAGGATGCCGTACAAGGTATCGATATCCTGTGCATATTGATAGATGCAAGCAAGCCTCGCCCTGAAGACCAAATTCTTGCTGAAAATTTTCAGGATATCCGAGTTCCTAAGTTTCTGCTGATTAATAAAACCGATCTAATCCGGCCTCAAGATCTGCTCCCCATCATTTCCTCCTTTTCTAAGGCTGGGTTTGACATGGTTTTACCCATTAGTGCCAAATCAGGGGAAGGCTTGGATGTGTTAATGACTGAGATTCAAAAGAATCTCCCCGAAGGGCCTGAATACTATCCTGACGACCTTTGGACAGACCAAAACGAACGTCAAATGATTGCAGAGATGATCAGAGAAAAGGCCTTAATGAACTTGCGGGAGGAAGTCCCTCATGGAATCGGTGTGGAAATTATAAGCATTAAAGAAGTCAGAAAGGGTTTGACTGAGGTTCATGCTGACATCTACTGTGAGCGCGCCTCACATAAAACGATCATCATTGGCCGCAAGGGTGAAATGCTGCAAAAGATTGGTTCGCAGGCAAGAGAGGATATTGAAGCGCTGCTTGACTGCCATGTTAATCTTCAGCTATGGGTAAAGGTACGGCCCGGTTGGATGGATAGCAACAACGACTTAAAATCCTTAGGATATTGGGAGCGTTAACGAAAAATGAAACGTCTATTTTCAACTTTTTTATGTCTTCTGCTGTGCTTAAATCTGTCAGGTTGCGCGGCGCAAAGTCAATCCTACGAAAAATACACTCGTACCTTCTTTGGTACTTTTGATACCGTTATTACCATACAGGGTTTTGCAAATAGTAAAGAGAGTTTTGATACAGCAGTGGATCGCGCGGAGGAGATGTTCCAGGAATACCATCGTCTTTATGATAACTTTCATTCCTACGAAGGTATTAATAATGTGTACTCCCTAAACAAAGACGCTGCCATAGCGCCTGTGCCGGTTGACAAGGCCTTATTTGACCTGATTAAGTTTTCCAAGGATAATTATAAATCTACTTTTGGGAAAAACAACATTGCCATGGGTGCGGTTTTAAACTTATGGCATGATGCGCGTACTGACTCGATCGCTGATCCAGGAAAAGCATATCTGCCTGACGCTCAGCGTCTTGCACGCGCGGCAGAGCATATCGATATTGACGACATCATTCTGGATGAAAAAACAATGAGCGTCTATTTTGCTGATCCCCAGCTATCTCTTGATCTGGGTGCTGTGGCCAAGGGATACGCAACAGAACTCGTAGCCCAGGCTATGATGAAAAGTGAAGTAAGCTCTTTTTACATCAATGCAGGGGGTAATGTCCGGCTGGGGGGAGGGCCGATGGATGGCCGCGATAACTGGGGGGTTGCCATACAGGATCCAGACGGCTCAGTGTTCAGTGACGCTAATAGTGATCTGATGGATGTGCTGTTTTTACACAATACATCCGTTGTAACCAGCGGTGACTATCAGCGATACTTTGTATATGAGGGAAAGCGCTATCATCATCTTATTTCTCCAGAGACGTTAATGCCAACTGACTTTATGCGTTCAGTCACTATCGTAACGGAAGATTCAGGGTGGGCAGACCTTTTATCCACAGTGCTATTCTTAATGCCATATGAAGAAGGAAAAGAGTTCGTAAAGAATTTGGATGGTGTGGAAGCCTTATGGGTACTGAATGACCGCAGCGTCTACATGACGGAAGGCCTCGTGTCCAAAGCACGTTCTTTAGGCGCAAGTAATCCCTCAAAATAAGACTTGTTTGGATAATTTATAAAAACGCCTGGCTTGCACATCCTAAACAAAAGCCCTTTTGTTTTCTCCAAAAGAGCTTGTTTGACTTAGGAAGGTCAGGCTGAGGCAGTCAAGGTCACCAGCATGTTGTCTTTCTGTTTTTATCCCTTAATTACAATCAGCGGCACATTCATCTCTGCCTGCGTCAACCCGGCATGCATTCCAATCAGGTTGCAATGATCATGCTTCTGGTATAAAGCATAGGGGCCTAAAGCGATCGCGAAATAATCTCCAATCAGCGAAGGAAGCTCTGCTCGATGCTTTCCCTCTCCAAAAAGCCCGCTTTCAAGCGCTTCTTTTTGATTCATGAGTAAATAATGATCACCAAATGCTGCTTTAAAGGTCTCCGGAAAAATCATCTTATATTCTTCTTTTATATACAGAGCGGTTGCCCGGGGTTCTACGCTGGGCGCTACGCGCAACATCACATTAAGCTCAGGATAATCCTCAAAAAATTCTGGTATTCCATCGACCAAACCATGATCTGCTGTTATCAGCACCAGATCATCGGGTGAAATCTGCCGGGCAAAGGTCTCAAGCCGCTTATCTATATCAGCTATCACCTGCTGAACCTTTTCGTGTCTACAGCCATTTTCATGCATAAGATGATCCGGTTCCGGCCAATAGGCATAAATATAATGCCTTTTATCTTCCTCCATCAGGCGCCTGGTTTGTGAAAACAGCTCATCAATATTTTTGACTATAACGTCATCAAAAGGCGATACGCATCGGCCAATTGCATTGCCAGTCTGTGTGATCTGCTCAATCACAGGAATATATGGGAACTGTTTCTTTACAACAGACGTTTCGCCTGCCGGTTCTTTCGTAAACTGAACACGGTTAATAAATATATCAATGCTTTTATTTAGCTCTTGAAAATGCAGGGTCCACCCGATCCATCCATGCTCGCCAGGCTCCAACCCGCTGACAATGCTTGTAGTCGCTGCCGTGGTTGTTGATGGAAATACAGAAGAAAGAGTAGCCACAATATGGCGTCTGCTAAAGCTGCTTTCTGATAGATGATAATAAAGCGCATCTATACTCAATCCGTCAAACAGCATCAGAACAACATTTCGAAAATGTTGTTTTTTTAAAATATCATCAAGTTCAGGAAGGGTTTTATGAGTTCTTTGTGCGCCAAAATATTGAAGTATAGAAGCTGCGACATTAACTCCGCAGCGTAAGTAATCAGGATATTGCATGGGCTCGCACCGCTTTCTAAGGGGCGCCTAATGCCGCCACCAACTCAATTTGTTCGCTGATCAGCCGGAAAACGGCCTCTGTCGATACGCGCATATTGCCATCCTCAGCAATATCCTCTGTACGCCAGCCCGCCTCCAGAACGTTTTTACAGCATGTCAGTAAGAAATCCGACTCCCGGTCCAGGCCAAGTCTATACTTCATCATATCTGCAACAGCATATAAAACACCAAAGGGATTGGTGCTGTCCCCTGTCCCAACATTTGATACATGAACAAGGTACATTCTTGGCCCTTGATGATCCCAAAAGGAGTTGTAAACAAATGACTCCACTCCGCATAAAGCGGATGCTGCCGCGTGTGCGCCGGCGCAGGCAAACGGCGTTGCCAACAACACTCCCATTTCATCCGGCTTGCGAATAATTCGGTCAAGAAATTTGGGCAGATCGGTAACGTGCCGCTGACTAAGAAAATACCTGGCAGCGGCAGGACGCGTTGCTTGTTCCCACAATTCCAGGCGCTTGCCGGAATAAGGTATTTCACTGATAAGCAAGCCCGAGTCTTTTGACAAGCTGAACATATGATCAGCTGCGATCTGTAGATCACGTTCCTCTGTTACGATTGGACATGCTAAAACACCGTATGGTAGCTTGCCTGATTTAAGCGGAGAATATCCGCTCACGCTTGAAGGAAGATTGTAAACATGGCATTGCAGTATACAGGCAAGCCCTTCCGCCAATTCAAAAACACCTTCTTGGTCAGGAGAAATGCACAATATTCCTTCACATTGGCATGCAGCTTCAACCGCTTCCTCTGTCATGGCACTCCCATAATCGTCCAAGGAGAGCTTGGATATTTTTTCTTCTACTATCATGAAAGAGTGTCCAAAGGCCACCGCAAGGTCCGTCATCATCTGTTGCACAAGAAGCGAGAGGGCTGACGCCTCTGTATTTCCATTCATTATCATCATCTTTGCGCGCATCAGATATTTTTTACTCCCAATCAAGAGGATAATATATCACTGCATTAGGAAGTTTTTTGCTGTTCGTAAGAAGAAGATTGGTTACATTATCAATCAGGCGCTGATCTGTATAAGGTGTCGGAATAAAGTCATTATAGTCCGTCTTTGAAGATATACGCATGGGAATAATGCGAAAACCTTGGATCTTCGATTGCCCATCTTTAACATTAAATCTTATCTGAAAAATAAAGGAGGACATATCGCTGGGCTTTTCATTGCCCGAAAAGCTAAAGTTAGCTAATGAGTATACGATATATTTGCCGTTATACTCTTCGATTGGATTAATACGATGGCTATGATGCCCAAGAACCAGATCAGCTCCAGCGTCAATCGTCAGTCTGCCAAGTTCCTGCTGGTTTTTATTAGGAGCATAGTCCAGCTCGGCTCCCCAATGGAAGCTGACGATAACGATATCGCTACTCTGACGCATAGCGGCTATATCCATCGGAACTTTTTCCTTCAAGCGTGGATAATTTCCATCAAATGTTTGATATGCCAATAAGCCGATACGAACTCCCTTGGTCTCGTAAACAGCAGGATTGGTCTCTGTGCTCCAAGTGATGCCTGCGTCTGTCAGCGCCTTTTTCGTTTCTTCTATGCCAGCTTCACCGTGATCAAGGGCGTGGTTATTCTCAAATGTGACGGCTTCAATACTCAAATGATGAAGAATCTCGACATACTCAGGGGGCGCTGAAAAAACAAAATCATTGTTCTTCTTATACACGGGCGCGGATGTCAGTGTAGTCTCAAAATTGACGATGGTCATATCGTCCTTTTCCAAAATGCTGCGGATATTACGGGCAACAAAGCTAAGATCTCCATTTTGGCGTTTCAGCTCGCGCTCAAATATTTTTTTACGTTTGCGCACGTCATCTCCAAAGGTCAAATCGCCTCCGGCACTGATAGTAATCTGAACACTGCCATCAGGCTGGAGGACTACAGGCTCCTCTGGCTTCTTTTCCTCGATATTTTCCAATGATCCCTCTTGCACAGGGATTGCCATAGGCTCAGCAGTTGGTTTTGTAAACAGCGACACTTCTTCATCGGCAAAGGCATGAAACAACGTAGAAAGTATGAATATCAACAAGATAAAAGATAAAAACCTTTTCATTAAACTCCCCTCAGATAGTCCGAGTTAAAAAATTCCGTCGATTTTACCGGTATCATTTACATCAACCTGTAAGGCTGCCGGTTGTTTAGGCAGGCCAGGCATTGTAATAATATCACCCGCGAAAGCCACAACAAAGCCTGCTCCGGCAGACAGTCGCACATCACGAATGCTCAACTCAAAGCCCTCGGGTGCGCCCAATAACTTAGGATTATCGCTGAAAGAGTACTGGGTTTTTGCAATACACACAGGTGCCTTCCCCCATCCATCCGCTTCCAGTTGATTGATTGTATTGCGGCTCTTTGCAGAAAAGTTTACATGGCCGGCATGATAAACACGTTTGGCAACAGATTCAATCTTTTCCGCCAAACCAAGCTCATCAGAATATGTGTAAGAAGGAGCGGGTGTTTCTTTCCCTTCCAGAAACTCCGTTACACAGCTAGCCAGTTCTGTTGCTCCTTCTCCACCTTGTGCCCATCCGTCACTAAAAGAACAGGGTACGCCTTCCGCTTTTGCCGCGCGCAATACAGTATCTATCTCTGCCTGTGTATCGCTCATAAAATGATTGAGAGCAACAACGACCGGCAGTTTCCATATTTCACGTATATTCTTAATATGCTGATGAAGATTACTGAGCCCTTTTTCAAGCGCCGGGACGTTCTCTGCGCTTAGGTCAGCCTTGGCAACACCGCCATGATGTTTCAGTGCACGGATAGTGGCAACCAAAACAACACAATCAGGCCATAGCCCACTCTGTCGGCACTTAATATCTAAAAACTTTTCAGCGCCCAGGTCACCTCCGAATCCTGCTTCAGTGATGACATAATCAGACAGTTTCAAGGCAAGCTTCGTTGCGATCACGCTGTTACATCCATGGGCAATATTAGCAAATGGACCGCCGTGAATAAGGCAGGGCGTGTGATCAATGGTTTGAACCAGATTAGGCATGGCGGCATCACGCAAAAGAGCCGTCATAGCCCCTTGTGCGCCGATCTGGCCACAGGTTACAGCCTGTCCCTTATAATCACGCGCAACGACAATGCGAGCCAATCTGGTCTTTAAGTCGTGAAGATCCTGGGCCATACAGAATGTCGCCATCACTTCACTAGCAGCTGTGATATCAAAACCATCTTCACGCGGCATACCATTTGCGCTGCCGCCAAGGCCGCTGACCACACTGCGCATCTGTCTGTCATTGAGATCCATACAGCGTCTGAAAGTCACGCGGCGCGGGTCTATATTCAGTTCATTGCCTTGCTGGATGTGGTTATCAATCATAGACGCCAGAAGATTATTCGCAGTTGTAATCGCATGCAAATCACCTGTGAAATGAAGATTGATGCTCTCCATGGGAAGGACCTGAACACGACCTCCGCCTGTCGCTCCCCCCTTCATACCAAAAACAGGGCCAAGAGAAGGCTCGCGCAGAGCAAGCATGGCCGACTTGCCATTATAGTGCAGTCCATCCGCCAGGCTGATGCTGATGGTTGTCTTTCCTTCGCCCGCAGGCGTCGGAGTGATGGCGGTTACCAGAACAAGCTTTGCGCGACGAGGCAGATCACGGTAATAAGCTGGGTCTACCTTCGCAATGTAGCGGCCATAAGGTGAAAGAGATTCCGGAATGAAACCAATACCTTTCGCGAGGTCTTCAATGGGCATCATCTTCGCTGCCTGAGCAATCTGGATATCGGTCATAGCTGCCTCCTTGAATGATTTGAATGGATCTCTAAACTAATCTCTTCAGGGATTGAAACAAATTAAGCGCGTTTTCTTTGTGTATTGCCGACATGGCCTTCCACCGCCTTGAGGCAGACGCTTTTGCTTTCCTCTAAATGCCGCTGCATAAGCTCTGTAAACTTATCCTCCCTGCGTTCCCTTAAATAAGTGAGCATCAGACGATGTTCCTGGTGAGCGCTGGTACGGCGTACAATACTGGCAATGGCCATAGCAGAAAAACGTATAATGTATTCCTCCTGGCTGTCAATTACACGCAATATCCGCTTTTTATTTGAGATGTGTTCAATTTTTCGGTGAAACTGTCTGTTCTGTGTGGCCAGCGCGCCGCAATCTCCTTCGCGCTCGCTGATATCCATCACAGCCAGTATATCTTCCAGCTCCTTAATATCTTCCCCGGTAATGTTTTCAATAATAGACGGCGTAATCAACAGCATCAGCGCATTGCGGATGCCGTAAATTTCCTCGATATCCTCAATAGTAAAGGCACGGACAATTACACCGCGACGCACCTCACAGGATACAAGGCCATCCAGCTCCAGCTTTCGGAAGGCTTCACGCAATGGCGTTCGGCTAATATGCAACTTATTCGCATACACCGTTTCCACAATACGGTAGCCGGCAGGCAGCTCACCAGTAATGATAGCCTGCTTGAGCGTTTCGTAAGCTATATCGCGTATCGGTTTACTGATATCCTGTGTATTGACAGCACGCATCTTCATCGCCCCTTCCACAATACATTAATAGTACAAT
>CAZYKQ010000041.1:0-14530 GCA_964648235.1 uncultured Christensenella sp.
CATGGCAGGAGATTGAACCGGGGCATTATGTCCTGGCGAATGAGAGGGAGATGGAAGGCTACAAAAAGAGGCTGGCAGGCCGGGAATAAACATCAACAAGAGCCTTTTATGCGGCTCTTTTTTAATAACATGTGATTTTTGCCCGCTATCCGGGTATATTATCTTAGATACAGGGTAAATCATATAAATTAAAAATGAGGAGGAAAAAACATGAACATCATTCGTACCAAGGCGGTTGAACTGACCACGATCCCGGCGATTGCCTATAAGCAGAAGCTGTCTTCAGGCGGGGCCGGTATTAAAATACAGCGCATTGACGGGGAAGAGAGCGGGGTATGCACGCTGGATAAGCGCACCGGGGAGATGATTCCTTACCGCAGCTTTGATGCCGATCTGTTTCCGATGGAGGCCTTTGATGAGGCTTTCGAGCTGACCGTCGGCCTGCCCTACTCGGCAAGGGGCAACATTAAGCTGACGCCGTCACCGGTTGAAATTGACGATGTGCTGGAAGAGGCACCTGCTGAGCAGGTGGATATGACGCTGTCGCCCGAGTATGCCGCCATCGTAGACCGCTACAGCGATGAAAAGGGCAAGCTGAATTTTCAGCTGATGAACAAGGATTTTATTCAGTTTACCGCCAAGAGCAAGACGGTATCCGATATGATGGAAGCCGGCGCTGACCAGCAGAATATCCTGTACTTTGTTATCCAGAGCCGGGCGGCCTTCATTTCCGGGCGCAAGGAAAGCCTGGATGACCCCTCGGTTGCCCTGCTGATCGAGAGCCTGGACGAAATTGACCCGCGCAGCGCTTTTAAGGAGCTGAAGGCCTACATTAACCGTCAACTGGCAAGAAACAGGCGTTCATAAGGATTATTTTCAAGAGGCCCCTTCTGTACCGGAAGGGGCCTTTTGATTTTTAAACCGGATTCTGTGTCAAAGTTTTATTAATACGGGATGTGATCAGTGCAGGGGAACGGGTATATTTCTTTTGGAACAGTATTGTCCGAGTGACGTCGGAACGCACCGCAAGACCCATCACAGCAAGACCGTCAACCAAAAGACCGTAAGCAGCAAGACCAAATACAGGCCGGCCTCCCAAGGATGAGCAGAGGCTGTTTTGTACTTCTCCGCAAGAATGATCAAGGATTATCTTGCCTTTTTGCGTATCAAGCTTTTTACTTTTCCAGGTTTCCCGATGTTTTTGATACCGATATAAAGGAGATACTCACTATGAAACGGTTTAGAATAGTATGGATCACATCGCTGATGATGGCGGCGATCATGCTTTGTGCTGCCCCTCTATCGGCTTCCGGCGATTTGAATAGCCCAGAACTCAGCGCAGATTTGTCATTAAACTGGATTCCTCCGATCATAACGATAGTCCCTACCATAAGAGTCAGCATTCCCCCCATCCACACACCGACTTTGATTCCAATCAAAACGCCTGTGCCGACTGCGACGCCTGAAACAAAAACTACGCCCAAACCTACAAAAAAACCGACCAAGAAAACGCCTAAAACGACAAGCCCCGTTCCCGTGCAATCCGGACAGGTTCTGACCAGTGAGGGGCCGCTCTTTCTCAGTTTCAGGAACGACCTGACCCAAGAATTCTGGATGTTTACACCGATGGATCTTTCCCTCAATGCAGAGTATGCTTTTCCTTTGATTGCCGCCGCCAGCCGGGTGGTCGGCGAGGCGAGGGTGACGGTCGAATCAGGCATGGTCATCGTCAGTTATCTGCTGGTTAACGGCGTTACTGTAAACCGGGAAGCGGAGTTCTATACCTTCTTTAAGGATATCGGGTCGGTGACCACGGTTGACCCGTTGAGGCTTCAGAATGTAAAGATGGCCTTTAACATTCCCTATCACATCGCAAGCCGTCTGAACAGTGATGCCAAAGTGCTGCTGTATATCAACATGCCGCTCAGCTATGATCCGACCCTGCCCGGCTTGAAAAGTTTCAGTTTTCAGGATCAGGGATATATCCAAAGGGTGGCCGAGCTTTATCCTTTAATGGACTGATGAAAAAAGCACATCAATACCCCCTCCGCGCTGAGAGGGGGTATTGATGCGCTTTGGTATTGGCGTTGATTGAATGATTTTCATTCGTTGAGAGCGGACAGACTTTATGATATGATGCTCCGGTAAAAAATCAAGCGAGGAGCAGCGCGATGGACGACCGGCGGTTGAACAAATACCTGGCGGATAGCGGCTTTTGTTCCCGGCGGGAAGCCGACAGGCTGATCGAGCAGGGCAAAGTCAGAATCAACGGAATTCAGGCCCATATTGGCGAACGGGTGCAGGAAGGGGACAGAGTCATGGTGGGCACCCGGTCCATCCAGGCCAGGGGGGATAAAGTGTACCTTGCGGCCTACAAGCCCGTGGGCATCGTATCCACCGCTGACCTGAAGGAGCCGATGAACATCGTCAGTTTTATCAACTACCCGGCTCGCGTATACCCCATCGGACGCCTGGACAAGGACTCGGAAGGATTGATTCTTCTGACGAGTGACGGCGACATTGTCAACCGTATTCTGCGCGCGGCCGGCCGGCATGAAAAGGAGTACGAGGTGACGGTTGACAGGCCGGTTACGGGGGAGTTTTTCTCTCAAATGGCCAAGGGTGTGCCCGTGCTGGGCCGGCTGACGCTTCCCTGCCGGATATGGAAGACGGGGCCAAGGAGCTTCCGCATCATCCTGGTTCAAGGGCTTAACCGCCAGATCCGCCGGATGTGCGAATACCTGGGCTACGGCGTGATCAAACTCAAACGCCTGCGGGTGATGAACATTCACTTGGGGAAAATGAGGCCGGGGCAATGGCGTATTTTAACGGACAGCGAACTGGCCGCGCTGAAAAAAGCGCTGGAGAAGCAGTAAAACAATAAAAAGAGAAACTTGCGCGGCGGGAAAAGAAGATTGAAAAGGCCGGCATCCTATCTGCGAGAGGAGGGATACAGCACCTCGATTCCGTGCTGTTCAAAGAAAGCCATGTATTTTTTGCCGGGCTCTCTGTCTGTCACCAAAGCAGAAATGCTCTCCAGGGGGCAGTAGGTAATCAGAGCTTCCCGGTCAAACTTGGAGTGGTCGGCCATCAGCACAATTTTTTTTGCCCCGGAAACCACGGCGCGCTTGATCTCCGCCTCAAAGTAGGTGGTGTTGGACAGGCCGTGCTTGATGGATACGCCGGTGGCGGCCATTACGGCAACATCAACCGAGAGGGTTTTGATGATGTCGATGGTGGATACGCCCACAAAAGCACCCAGGGAGGCGTTGTAGATGCCGCCGGGTGAAATCAGGTTGACCTTTTCCAGCCGGCTGGCCTCGCTGAGCACCACCAGGCTGTGGGAGACCATGGTCAACCGTTTGCTGGCCAGAAACCTGACGATGTTATAGGTGGTGGAGCCCGAATCGATAAAGACGGTGGAATCATCGGGGATGGTCGAGGCGGCCAGCTCCCCGATGTGCAGTTTCTGCTGGGTGTTGATCTGAAAACGCCTGGGCATGGAGGTGAGGGAGGGGAGCATCCGGGCGGCCGCTCCGCCATAAACCTTGCCGACATGACCCCTGCGCTCAAGCTCGTCCAGGTCGCGGCGCAGGGTATTGACGGATACATCAAAGTGCTTTTGAAGCTGTAGTATGGTGACCCGCTCATTTTGCAGGATGTACTGCTCCATGGCATCCAGACGCGTCAGTTTCATGTGTTTTTCTTCTCCCCCAGGCATGTTAAAATTTTATACTTGTATTATCTCAAAAAACACACAAGTTTTCAAGCTTTTTTGGTTGACTTACTCATTTTGTATTGACTTATTCACCTGTTGCGGGTAGAATCTATAGTATAAACGGCCGGTCATGTTAACGTACCGGCGCAATAAAAAAGGGGGTATTACTTGTGAAGAAACTACTGTCGTTCCTGCTGGTGCTGACCCTGATGAGCTTTGCTGTCCTGCCCGTTATGGCTGCTGAGAAGAGCTTTAACATCGCCATTAACCTGAAGACGCTGTCCAGTGAGTACTGGCAGACGGTGAAGGCCGGAAGTGACCGTGCCGCCGCCGAGCTGGGCGTAAGCATCGATGTGCAGGGCGCTGCCGCCGAGACCGAGATCGCCGAGCAGGTGGCCCAGCTGGAGACCCAGCTGGCGGGCAACCCGGATGCCATCATCATTGCTCCGCTTGACGGAGACGCTGTGATCGGCGCCATCACCTCCAGCGGCTACAAGGGCATCGTTGTCTTCTGTGACACCGACGCAAACTATGAAGCCAAGACATCCTTTGTCGGCACCTCCAATAAAGATGCTGCCTATACCGGCGGCGTTTACGGCGGAGCCATTAACGGCGCCGAAACCAAGGCCGTCATCATCTACGGCCAGGAGGGTGACAACACCTCCAACCTGCGCAAGGCCGGCTATGAGCTCGCTCTGCAGGAGCTGGGCGTGGAGCCCGTCGCCATGCTGTCAGGCAACAACACCACCGACGGAGCCACCAAGGTGATGGAAGACCTGCTGAGCGCCCACCCCGACGGCATCAACCTGGTGCTGTGCATGAATGATGATACCGCCATCGGCGCGATGAACGCCGTTGAGGCCGGCAATGTTACCGGCATCAGCATCATGGGCTTTGACGGCAACCAGAGCGCCGTTGAGCTGATCGCCGCAGGCAAGCTGACCGGAACCGTTGCCCAGCAGCCCGAACTGATGGGCTATCTGGCAGTTGAGACCGCGCTGAAGGCCCTCAATGGTGAGGAAGTTGACAAGGTCGTTCCTGTTGCCACCGTCATCATCGACGCTGCCAACTACGCCGAGTTTTTGAAAAAGTAAGACTTAGAAGCTGTTAAGGCCGCGCGGACGGTCCGAAAGCTGCGGCCTTCGGATCGTCCGCCTTTTCATGGAAACAGGCTTCGCCTTTGGATGACCAGGGGGTATAACATGTCCGACTATGTAGTGGAACTTAAGCATGTGACCAAGAAATTCCCCGGCGTTGTCGCCATGCGGGATATGCACATAGCCATCAGGCCGGGCGAGATTCACGGGCTGATCGGAGAGAACGGCGCGGGCAAGTCCACGCTGATCAAGGTGCTGACCGGGGTGTATGTGCCCGAAGAGGGCGAGATATATGTCGATGGCAAGCGTGTCAGCTTCTCAAACCCTGTGCAGGCACGGGAGCAGGGCATCACCTGCGTCTACCAGGAGCTGAACATCGTACCAATGCTTTCGGTCGTGGATAATGTGTTCATGGGGCGCAGGGTTGTCAATAGCATGGGCCTGCTTGATTATCCCAGGATGCACCGGGAGGCCAAGGAAGCGCTGGCCATGCTGGGGCAGGAGGATATTGATACAAGGAAGGAGTGCGGCAAACTTGGCGTCGGCCTGCAGCAAATGGTGGAGATCGCCAAAGCCGTTACGACCCAGGCCAAGCTGCTGATTATGGATGAGCCGACCTCTTCCCTGGGGGAGCGGGAGGTTAAGCAGCTGATGGATACGGTGCGCAGGCTCAAGAGCCAGGGCATCGCGATCCTCTTTGTATCGCATAAGCTGGAGGAACTGTTTGAGCTGTGCGACAGGGTGACGGTCATGCGCGACGGCGAGCATATCCTTACGGAAGATATGTCGCAGATGACGCATGACAAGCTGATCCGGGCAATGGTCGGCCGAAGTCTTGATAATCAATTCCCAAAGATTGAGGGTCAAAAAGGGGAATGCATGCTGAGGGTTGAAAACCTCAGCGTGACAGGCGTTATCAGGGACGTGAGCTTTGAGGCCTACGCGGGGCAGATTACCGCGTTTGCGGGGCTGGTCGGAGCGGGCCGTACCGAAACGATGCGGGCCATCTTCTCGGCAGACAAACCCGACGGCGGCGATATTTACATCCGGGGGCAGAAGGTTAATATCAAGGATCCCGGAAGCGCGATCCGCCATGGCATCGCTTTTTTAACGGAGGACCGCAAAGGCCAGGGGCTGGTGCTGTCACAGCCGGTGAAAACCAACCTGATCCTGGCCAGCATGAGGCGATTTCAACACGGGCCGATGCTCAAAGGCCGTGAGATTGATGACAACAGCCGGGAGATGGTCAAGACGCTGCGGATCAAGACGCCCACGGTCAATGAAGTCGTGGTTCAGCTGTCGGGCGGCAACCAGCAGAAGGTGGTCATCGGCAAGTGGATCAACTGCGATGTGGATATTTATATCTTTGATGAACCGACCCGCGGCATCGATGTGGGGGCCAAGGTGGAAGTATACAACATCATGAACGACCTGGTCCGTCAGGGCAAGTGCGTCATTATGGTCTCTTCCGAGCTGCCCGAGGTGCTTGGCATGGCTGACAAGGTTGTGGTCATGCGGGAGGGCCGGATCATGGCTACCATCGACCGGAATGACGACTATTTTAATCAGGAAGATATTATGAAAGCTGCGTGGGGAGGAAAACTGGCATGAGTAATGTGAACACGCCCGCCGTCAAGAAAAAGGGCATCGGCGATCTGTTGATGAAGTTGGGGCCGCTGCTGGTGCTCGCGATCCTGTTTACGGTGTTTGCCATCACACTGCCTGACCGCTTTTTGCGCGTCGGCAACATGATGAACATCCTCAAGCAGACGTCCATTAACTGCCTGATCGCCTCCGGCATGCTATTGGCGCTGATTACGGCCGGCATCGACTTATCGGTGGGTTATAACACCATTCTGTCTACCTGTGTGATCGCAGTGCTGATGCAGACATTCGGTATTACCAACCCGGTGATTTTGATAGGCGCAGCCCTGATTGTCTCCACCATTGCGGGCTTTATCAACGGGACGCTGCTGACCCGGCTTGATCTGCCGCATCCTTTCGTGTCTACCCTGGGCATGAAGTTTGTATTCTGGGGCATTGCGCTGCTGATCACCAATTCCCAGACCATCGGCTTCACTAACAAGGGCATTGACAGCGTGCTGTGGATCGGCAAGCATACCATTTTCAGCTTCGGATTCCCGGTCAGCTTTTTGCTGGTCCTTTTGGTTTACACGGTATTCCATGTCTTCCTGAATCATACGGCCCTGGGGCGGCAGATTTACTGTGTGGGAGGCAACCCTGAGGCAGCAAGGATGGCGGGCATCCGCTCCAAGAACGTGCTTACCATCGTGTACACCATTTCCGGCCTGATGTGCGGTATCGCGGGGGTCGTGCTGGCAGGACGGCTGAACACGGCCAACACCGCCTCGGGCGCTACCTATGACACGGACGCCATTGCGGCCTGTATCATAGGCGGAGCTTCCTTCAGGGGCGGCAAGGGGACAATCTGGGGCACGCTGCTTGGCGCGCTATTGATATCCACCATCCGCAACGGCCTTAACCTGTTCAGCGCCGGCAATGACATCCAGTACATCGTCATTGGCGCAGTCATTATTCTGGCGGTCACCATCGACGTGGTCCGCGGCAAAGTTGAAGCCCGGGCGAGGAAGCTCGCCACAATATAGTAGGAGGAACAAAAACATGCTTGATCCTAAAAAGGTAAACCTCGGAATGGCCCCCATCGGCTGGTGCAACGACGATATGCCGGAGTTGGGCGCGGAAAACAATTTTCGCCAGACCGTCAGTGAAATGGCTCTGGCAGGCTTTACAGGTACTGAAATTGGCAACAAGTACCCCACAGACCCGGCCGAACTCAAGTGGGAGCTTGATCTGCGCGGCATGAGGGTTGCCTCGCGCTGGTACAGCTCTTTCCTGCTGACCAAACCCTATGAGGAGGTCGAGGCGGATTTTGTCAAGGAACTGGACTTCCTGGCGGCGGTCGGCGCAAACCGTGTCAACGTCTCTGAACAGAGTTATTCCATACAGGGCCAGGTCGACACGCCGGTTCTGGGTGATAAGAAATATGTCATGAATGATGAAGAATGGAACCGCTTCTGCGATGGCCTCAACCGTTTGGGGAAAAAGGCCAGAGAAAAGGGGTTCAAACTCTGCTTCCACCATCATATGGGCACTGTGGTGCAGACCGCCGAAGAAACGGATCGCATGCTTGAAAACACGGATCAGGAGTATGTCTTCCTGTGCTATGACACGGGTCACTTCACTTTCGCGGGCGAGGATCCGCTTTCAATGCTCAAGAAGCATCACAACCGCATCGGCCATGTGCACCTGAAGGATATGCGCCGCGATGTGGTCGACCGGGTGAAGCCCGAGGGATGGAGCTTTTTAAAGGCCGTGCGTGAGGGCGCCTTTACCGTGCCCGGCGACGGCTGCGTGGATTTTGGACCGATCTTCAAGGCGCTTGACGAAAACGGCTATGAGGGCTGGCTGCTGGTCGAGGCCGAGCAGGATCCGGCAAAGGCAAATCCCCTGGAGTACGCTAAAAAAGCCAGGGCTTATATCAAAGAAAATACGGGGATTTAATCATGTATATCCAAAAAGAAATCCAGACAGGCTATACGCCCTACCTGAGCGCCGAGCGTGACCCGGCTGTGGGCATGGATGTGGGCCTGTTGCAGCTTGAGAAAGGGCAGAGCTACCGGGTGTATGAGCCCGAGAAGGAAGTCGCGGCGCTGCTTCTCAAGGGAAAGGTGCGCTTTGAGTGGGTGGGAAAAAGCCAGGAAGCGGACAGGCCTGATGAGTTCCGCCACGATGCCTGGTGCCTTCACCTGGGCCGGGCGACAGAAGCTGTCATTACGGCCCTGGCTCCCTCAGAGCTTTATATGCAGGCAGCCGTAAACCTTGTGCCCTTCGCTTCCCGCCTGTACGCGCCCCAGGACGTTCATGTGCAGCATGCCGGAGCCAAAGGGGAGCTGATGGGTTGCATGCGCCGGGAGATCAAAACCTTCTTCGATTATGAAAGCGCCCCCTACTCCAACATGGTGCTGGGTGAGGTGCTCAATATGCCGGGGAAGTGGAGCAGCTATCCGCCTCATTACCATCCCCAGCCGGAAGTTTACTTTCACCGGTTTGATCATCCCCAGGGCTTCGGGGCCAGCTTCGCGGACGGTGAAGTGTATACCTCCAAACATAACGGTCTGACCGTTATCCTCAACGGCTTTCATTCGCAAGTCTCGGCGCCCGGATATGCCATGTGCTATGTCTGGGGCATCCGCCATCTGCCGGGCGATCCCTGGCGCAAGACCCGCATTGATGAGCCGGAACATGCCTGGCTGTGGAAGGATGACGCCAATGACCATATCTTCATCCTCAAGGAGGAATAAATCGTGAACACCATCCGTTTGACCATGGCTCAGGCCTTGGTTCGGTTTCTGGAAAACCAGTACGTCCGCCATCATGGCGTGGAACACCGTTTTGTACGGGGCGTTATGATGCTGCCCGGCCATGGAAATGTGGTCGGTCTGGGTCAGGCCCTGCTGCAGGAAAAAAGGGAGCTTGAGCTCTATCAGGGGAAAAACGAACAGGGCATGGCCCATGCCGCGGTTGCCTTTTCAAAGCAGATGAAGCGCAAGCAAATCTTTGCGGTCACATCCTCCGTGGGGCCGGGCGCCGCCAATATGGTCACCGCCGCGGCGACCGCCACGGCCAACAATATCCCCGTGCTGCTGCTGCCCGGCGATGTCTACGCCAGCCGTCAGCCTGACCCGGTGCTTCAGCAGATTGAACAAACCCACGAACTGGGCCTGTCCACCAACGATGCCTTTCGGCCTGTGTGCCGCTACTGGGACCGCGTCAACCGCCCTGAGCAGCTGATGAGCGCAATGCTGAACGCCATGCGCGTGCTGACGGATCCGGCGGATACCGGCGCTGTCTGTGTGGCGTTGCCCCAGGACGTCGAGGGCGAGGCCTATGATTATCCCGTAAGCTTCTTTGACAAGCGCGTCCACGTGATCGACACCCGGCCGCCTGTGAAGGAAGCCATTGAGGAGGCCGCGGCGGCCATCCGCGCCGCCAGGCGGCCCATGCTGATTTGCGGCGGCGGCGTACGCTATGCCGAGGCGCATGAGGAGTTTCGTGCTTTTGCCGAAGCCTTCCAAATCCCCTTTGGCGAAACCCAGGCGGGGAAAAGCGCCGTGGTCTGGGACCATCCGCTCAACATGGGCGGCGTTGGCGTGACGGGCTGCTCTGCGGCCAACCGCATTGCCAAGCAAGCAGATCTGATCATCGGCGTGGGAACAAGGTATACGGACTTCACCACCGCGTCCAAGTGGCTGTTCCCAGAAAACGCGCGATTTGTCAACATCAGCATTTCGCCCTTCCAGGCACGGAAACTGGATGCCGTGCCTGTCCTTTCGGACGCCAAAGCAGCCTTGCCTGCTTTGCAGGAAGCGCTCGCGGGGTATCAAAGTGCCTGGGGCGATGAGATGAAGGCAGCGCGAAGCGAGTGGGAGGCCGAATGGGAACGCCTGGAACATCATCGTTTCACAGGCGCGGGCTATACCCCCATCGTTCAGGATCCCAACTCAAATTCAGCCCAGCGCTTTGCCGATAACCTGAAGGCCTCCCTGACCCAGGTGGAGGTGCTGGCGGCCATCAACAATCTGATCGAGGACGACGCTACGGTGATCGGCTCCTCCGGCAGCCTCCCCGGCTGCATGCAGCGCATGTGGAGGCCAAAGACGCCCGACAGCTATAACATGGAGTACGGCTATTCCTGCATGGGGTATGAAATCACCGGCGCTTTGGGCGTCAAGCTTGCCGTTGGGGACAAACAGGTCTATGCCATGGTGGGCGACGGCAGCTTTGTCATGCTGCATTCGGAGCTGCTGACGGCGGTGCAGGAACGTTTGAAGATCAATATCTGTCTGTTTGACAATGCCAGCTTCGGCTGCATTAACAACCTGCAGCAGGCCCAGGGCAACGAGAGCCTGCTGACCGAGCTGCGCTACAGGGGCGAAAGCGGAAAGCATGACGGGGACTTCCTGTCGGTCGACTATGCCGCCATCGCGGAAGGCTACGGAGCGAAGGCTTACCGTGTGCGCAGCATGGAAGAGTTGGAAACAGCCATCCGGGATGCGCAAGCCATCACGGACCGCCCTGTACTCTTTGACATCAAGGTGCTGCCCAAGACCATGACCGAGGGGTATGGCGCCTGGTGGCGCGTGGGCACGCCGGAGGTGGCGGAGAATCCCAAGGTGAACGCCTGCTGGCAGGATCACCTGGACCATATGAAGAACGCGCGTAAATATTAATGAATATAAAGGGGACATGCCCATCACGCGGGGCAGGGAAAGGAAGAAGGATATGGAAAAGAAACTAAGGATCGGTGTCATCGGCGCGGGGCGCATCGGCAAGCTGCATGCGGCCAACCTGGTCAATGCTATCCCTGAGGCGGAAGTGCTGGCGGTATCGGACGTACACTTCGAGGCCGCGCAGGAGCTGGCGAAAAAACTGAACATTCCCCATGCCTATGAGGATTACCATAAGATTCTGGAAGATAAGAACATCGACGCGGTGTTCATCTGCTCGTCAACGGACACGCACTCTGTCATCTCTGTTGAAGCCGCCAGGGCCGGCAAGCATATCTTCTGCGAAAAGCCTATTGATCATGATCTGGATAAAATTCGTGAGGTTCTGGAGGAGGTCGAGAAGGCCGGCGTGAAGTATCAGGTGGGCTTTAACCGCCGCTTTGACCGCAACTTCCGTCATGTGCGCGATGTCGTGCAGGCAGGCGGCGTGGGCGATGTGCAAATCGTCAAGGTTACCTCCCGTGACCCGGAAGCCCCGCCCGTATCCTACGTGAAGACCTCCGGCGGCATCTTTGTCGATATGACGATCCATGACTTTGATATGGTGCGCTACCTGTCGGGCAGCGATGTGGAGGAAGTATCCACCTTTGGAACCTGCCTGATCAATCCCGAAATCGGCGAAGCCGGCGATGTGGATACCTGCATTATTATGCTGCGGTTTAAAAACGGCGCGCTGGGTGTCATCGACAATTCCCGTCAGGCCGTTTACGGCTATGATCAGCGGGTGGAGGTTTTCGGCTCCAAGGGCATGATCCACGCGGAGAACGAAACCGCCAACAACACCACCCTGTTCACCGCTGAGGGCGTCAACAAAGAGAAGCCTCTGTGGTTCTTCCTGGAGCGCTACAACGATGCCTTCATTCATGAGGCCGCCGGCTTTGTGGATGCCTGCCTCAATGACAAGGAAACCTTGGTCGGAGCCATCGACGGCTTGCAGCCGGTGCTGATCGCGCTGGCGGCCAAGAAGTCCTACGAGTTGGGCGGCGCGCCGGTCAAGGTGTAAAGAAATATTTAAACAAGCAAGGAGGAATTACTGTGAGAAAGATCAAAGTGGGCGTCGCGGGCTACGGCGTCATCGGTCAGCGTCTGGCTGACGGTGTAGCTTTGCAGGGCGATATGGAGCTGGTCGGCGTAGCGGATCTGGAGCCGACGCTGTCCATCCGCGCCCTGAAAGAGCGCGGTATGCCCTATGATTTATATCTGGTTCCGGGGGCGGACAAAGCCAAGTTTGACGCCCTGAACATCCCCGTCGCCGGCAGCTTTGAGGATTTGATCGGCAAGGTCGACATCATGCTGGATTCCGCGCCCGGCGGCGTAGGCGCCAAGAACAAAGAGCTGTACGAGAAAAGAGGCGTCAAGGCCATTTTCCAGGGCGGCGAGAAAAACTCGGTGGCGGATGTGTTCTTTCACGGCTATGCCAACTATGAGAAGGGCTTGGGTGTCGACTACCTGAAGCTGACCAGCTGCAATACCACCGGCCTTATCCGCGCAGTGGATGCCCTGGACCGGGCCGTGGGCGTTTCCAAGGTTGCCATTACCATCATCCGCCGCGTGGCTGACCCGGGGGATTACCATCGCGGGCTGACCAATGCCTTGCAAATGGACAAGGCCCCCAGCCACCAGGCCGTCGACCTGATGACCATCATGCCCCATGTGGAAGCTACCGGTATTCTGGTGCATACACCCGTGACGCATGGGCATATCATCACCGTGCTGGCCAGCGGAAAAGACGGGCGCAAGATCACCAAAGAAGAGACCCTCGCGTGCTTTGAAGCGCATCCCCGCATTCGTGTGGTTTCCATCGATGAAGGGTTCAAGGGCAACGCCAGCTTCTTCCGCTATGCCAGGGATCTGGGAAATCCCAGAGGCGATATGTACGAGATCGGACTGTGGCGCGACAGCGTCGTAGAGTCTGGCGACGATATCATGTTTGCCATTAACATTCCCCAGGAGTCTGTCACCATTCCCGAAACCTTGGACGCTGTTCGCGCTTCCATGCGCATGCAGGAGACCAGGGAAGAAGGGACCGGAAAAACCAACGAATATCTGAACATAGGTAAATTCAAGTAATTTGCCGGGCAAGGCGGCAGCGATGCCGCCTTGCCCCTGTATCATAAGGAGGAAGGCCATGCGATTTGGCATCCATACCATTGACGACATGGATGTGTCGGGAAAGACCGTCCTGTGCCGTGTGGACATTAACCAGCCCGTGGACAGGCCAAGCGGGAAGCTGAAGAGCACCGCTCGCATCGAGGCCTGCCTGCCCACATTGCGGGAGCTGTCTGAAAAAGGGGCAAAGCTGGTGCTGATGGCCCATCAGGGCAGCGATATTGAATATGATAATTTTTATACCACGCAGCCTCACAGCCAGGTGCTTTCACAGCTTCTGGGCAGGGAGGTTCGCTTTGTGGATGATGTTTGCGGGCCCACGGCCCGCGAGGCCATCAAAAACCTTGTCCCCGGGGATATCCTGCTGCTTGACAATGTGCGTTTTTGCGCGGAAGAGCAAACCTTATTCGAGCTGAAGCTGCGGCTCAGCCATGAGCGCCAGGCCCAGACCGAGGTGGTCAGAAAGCTGGCCCCTCTTGCTGATCTGTATGTCTGCGACGCCTTTGCCGCCGCCCACCGTGACCAGCCTTCCCTATGTGGCTTTGAGCAGGTTCTGCCCAGCGCCATGGGACGGTTGTTTGAAAAGGAATACTGCGTGATTTCCGGCCTGATGGAAGCCCCGGAACGCCCCTGCGTGTTTGTGCTGGGCGGCGCCAAAATTTCGGATGCGTTCGCGATGCTGGAAACGGCGCTTTCTGCCGGGGTGGCGGACAAGGTGCTGACCGGCGGTCTGGCGGGTAATATCTTATTGCTGGCCAAGGGAGAGGACATCGGGCAGGGCAGCCTGGACTTTATCCGAAAATCCAATTATGATGAATTTGTGGAGAAGGTGAAGCCCCTTCTCGCGGCCTATGCAGACAGGATCATCCTGCCCCATGACCTTGCCTATGTCCTTGACGGGCAGCGCAGGGAGGCCGACATCGGCGCGGTTCCCGCTGATATCACCGCTTTGGATATCGGCGAGAAAACAGCCCGTGCCTATCAGGAGATCATCCGCGGGGCCAAGACCGTTTTTGTCAACGGCCCCATGGGCGTCTTTGAAAAGCCCGAGACAGAGCTGGGCACAAAGATGGTCTGGGAGGCTTTGGGAGAGACGGAAGGCTATACTGTGGTGGGCGGCGGCGACAGCCTCACCGCGACCAAGAAATATGGCCTCAATGACAAAATGGGCTATCTTTGCACCGGCGGCGGCGCTTTGATCCGTTTCCTGACCGGAGAAGAATTGCCTGTCGTAAAGGCGCTTCGGCACGCGGCCAGGGCTTTTCCCCTGGAAGGAG
>CAZYKQ010000042.1:0-14454 GCA_964648235.1 uncultured Christensenella sp.
GGAGCAGTTCGTTTCGGAGGCTGAAGGAAAGATGAGATTAAAGAGGCTGGAAGGACTATAATATTGCTATTTATGTGTTGATGGAACCTGTTCCGGATGCTGAGACCGGAAGACATACCGTGATCCTGGTGCCCACGTCCTCCCGGCTGATCACTTTGAAGTAGCCGCCGTGCCTGTCCACGATCCACTTGGCGATGGACAAGCCCAGCCCTGTACCGCCGGAGTTTCGGGCGCGTGCGGGATCAGCCCGGTAGAAACGCTCGAAGATATGAGGGATATCAGCGGTGCCGATCCCCTGGCCCTGATCCTGTATCGAGAAGCAAGGCGCGTTCTGCTCGTCCAAAAAGGCACGCAGGACAATTCGCTCCCCCTGCGGGGAATATTTCAGAGCGTTGTCACAGAGTATGCGGGCGGCTTGCTTCAGCTGGAGCTGATCCCCCATGGCGGGCACGGGACCATTTTCCAGCAGCTGCCAGGGATGAGCCTTGTCGATCATGATGTATTCTTCATGAAGCTCCTGCATCAACTTTGCCAGATCCAGAGGTTTCATCTGAGGTTGATTGCGCCCGGCGTCGCCGCGGGCCAGAAACAATAGCTGCTCCACCAGGTTTTGCATGTTGTCGGTCTCTGTGCGGATGGCGGTAATGCCTTCGCTCAGAACCTTTTTATCCTCCTTTCCCCAGCGATCCAGCATCTCGGCATAGCCGCGGATGACGGAAATAGGGGTGCGGAGCTCGTGAGAGGCATCGGATACAAAGCGTATCTGATGCTTATAGCTTTCGTGAAGACGGCTTAAAAGGTTGTTGACTGCGTTTTCAAGGCCCTCCAGATCAGTGTCGCCTGTGGCCAGGCGGGCGTCAGGGGCTGTAGGGCTGAGCTCTTCAATAGCATGCTCCAGATCATGGTACTTTTGCTCGTCAAAACCGGCTCGGCTCAACTGTTGAGCCGTCTCGCTCATTTGATGCAGGGGTGCCAGCAGCCGCATGATCTGATGGCGACCGCTGCGCCAGCGGTGCACCAGGGTAATCCCCTCAAAAACCAGGCAAACGATGGAAGCCCGTGATACTGTGATTAAAAAGCTGCCGGCTTCTACACGGAATACCTCTCCTTCAGGCAGTGAAAACTGATAAACAAAGGAGCGAAGTGTATCAAAGAAACCAAGCCCCTTCGCCCATTCCGCACGCCGGTGTATAGCCATTGTCCAGGCTTTGCCCAGGGCCTCTTTCTCAGCCATATAAGCCCAGATGGACAGGGTGGTCAGCAGAATAGCCAAGTTCACCGCCACCAGCGTCCAGAACAAGCTGGCGACATGGTGGCGGTTGATGCGGCTGGCGATGGAGGTCATCCGCTTGGATTCTTTAGCCTTCACGCTTTTCCTCCCGAAGGACATACCCGATGCCGCGCACTGTATGAAGTAATTTCACTCCGTATGCCTCGTCGATTTTGTTTCGCAAGTAGCGGATGTATACATCAACGATGTTGGTTTCCCCCGGATAGTCATAGCCCCATACCTTTTCCAGCAACACATCGCGGCTGAGCACAATGGACTGGTTTTCCATAAGATATTGCAGCAGGGAAAACTCGCGCCCCGTCAGATCAATGTTCTCGCCCCCTACGGTGACGGCGTGCCGGGCAATGTCCATTTGAAGCGGTCCTACCGACAGGCGGGGAAGGGCAGCAGCCTGCTGCTTGCGCAGGGCCGTGCGAATGCGCGCCAGCAGCTCTTCAATGGAAAAGGGTTTGGTGATGTAATCATCCGCGCCGGTATCCAGGCCCGTCACCTTATCCATCACAGCATCCCGGGCGGTCAGCATAATGACGGGCAAGTCGCTGGTCCTTCTCAGGCGTCGCAGCACTTCCAGGCCGTTGAGGCCGGGGAGCATGATATCAAGGAGCATCAGATCCCAACCGCCCTTCTCCGCCAGTTCCAGCCCCAAGCGGCCATCCTCCGCCTTGATGATACGGTAGCCCTCATGGATCAGCTCCAGCTCTATAAAGCGGGCGATTTTCTTTTCGTCTTCAATTAACAGGATGGTCTGCATATCAGGGCTCCCGATCATTTGCGCCGGACTTGATGTTTTCAGCCATCTTGGCGGCCTTGTCCATGACACGATTGACATTTTCCACACCCTTGTATCCCTTGAAGCGATAACGCAGGCCAAAGAACAAGCCTACCACCATCAAAGGCAGGGTGATCCAGAAGGCAAAGACCAGCAGCAGGATAAAGGCGATCACCGGCAATGAAAACAGCGTTTTGTCGGCTTTTTTAATATCCAGGTCGACCTCGTTGAGCCGATTGATCAAAGAAACCAGAAGATCAAACAGACGCTGAAAGATGCCGCCCGAATAGGCGGGGGAGCTTTTGTGGACAGGATTCGGTTCCTGCCGCGTGGAGTAACTGGTTTTTCCCTCGCTTTGCAGTTTGCCCGCCTGCTCCAAATATACCAAAGCGTCCAGCAGATCCCAGTTGCAGGCTTCCAGTGATGCTTTGGCATCCTCATAACTAACCTGCGCCTTCTGACGCAGTTTTTCAACCATCTCAAAGTGATCCATGTGACCCTCCTCCTTGCATAAGAATCATATCGCGGGAAGATTAAATGAGCAAGTATCGGTTCATTAAGATTCCATGAGAAAAGGGATGCGGCGCTGCCGCATCCCCGGGTAAAGGATCGGATATTAAAGGCCAAGCGCATCTCTGAGAATGAAGCCGCGCGCGGGCTTTCCGCCTGCGTCAGGCACCTGAACGTAGAGCAGGCTGCTGTTCTTTACTTCGGCCAGCACGATCAGAGTCGTTCCGTCGGGGATGTTTACATCATCGGCGTGATTACCGCCGATTTGATCAGCGCTCAAGGAAGCCGCCGTGACAGTGGTCATACTGACATCACTCCATTCAGCCGGATTGACAGGAACACTGATGGCCGCAAGGGGCGCATAGCCCAGCTGCCATCCGCCGGTCACTTCGCGGCCGATCAGGACGAAGCTGCCGTCGATTACGTAGGTATAGACATCTTCGCCTCCGCTGACAGCGGCATCGCCGATCCTGTAGTAATCTATACCGGGGCCGGTGTACAGCGGGAAGCTTCCTTCTTTGATCGTGGTTCCGCCGAAGTTGGGGAACTTCTTGAAGGAAGGTTTCGGCGTCGGCTCAGTCGTCGGCTCAACCGTTGGCTCAGCTGTTGGTTCAGCCGTAGGCTCCGGTGTCGCGGTCGGCGCGGGCTTTGTAAAGCGGAATGACAGCTTGAGGGGAGTGGCTGTGCCGTCTGAGGAAACGGTGACTTCCTTTGCGCCCGTATCGGCGGCGATCAGGTAGTAGTCGCTGCCTAGCTGCGCATCCCGCGCGGTGAGCTGGTGTGTGCCCTCGTCCAGTATTTCGGTATAGCCGCCAATCAGCGCGCTGTCTTCATCCCTGAGGTATTCGATAGTGTAGGTGATGGGCAGGGCAGGGGCAGGCGCTTGCGTAGGCGTTTCAGTCGGGGCCGGGGTGGGCGTCGCGGTCGGCTCAGCCGTCGGGGTTATCTGCCTTTCGTAAAGGAACACGATTTCAGAAGGTGCTGCCGTGCCGCTTTGATCTACGGTGACGTTTTGTGTGGCCGCGCCTTGTCTGACCCAACCGGCCAGGCCGCCGTCGTTGGCGGTGACGGTGTGGGTTCCCTCTGTCAGGGTGAGGCTTTCGCCGCCAAGCAGCGCGCCATCTGTGGATTCATAGCGTACCTCCACCTGCGCTACACCCTGCTTGCGCCAGGTAAAGACGGCCTCGGAGGGGGTGGCTACGCCTTGCGCGTTCACGGTGATGGTGATGGTGCCGCTGCTTACCAGGATATAACCATCGGGCACCTTGCTTTGATCCGCGTTGATGACGGCGCTTTGCCCGCTGGTGACGGCGGCGTTGTCGCTGTACAACACAGCGCCGTCTGCCTGGTCAACATACCTGACGGGCACTGTGACCGTCACCTGATCGGTCTTGTATACGAAGGTAATGCTTGCGGGCACCGCGGTACCCGACTGGGATACCGTGACCTGCTGGGTGCTGCTCCCCTGAAGGGTGTAGCCGGAAGGTACGGCGCTGTTATTGGCAGTGATGGTATGGGTGCCTGCGCCAAGTGTCTTTATTTCCTGGCCGATCAGCGCGCCTGCAGTATCGCGGTAGTTGACTGTGACATTTACATTCACCGCGTCCTTTCTGTAGATGAAGGTCAGTGTGCTTGGCGTTGGGATCCCCTGAGCGGACACGGTGACCGACAGCCTGCCGGATGTGACCAGGGTATAGCCCGCGGGTACTTTACCAGGGTTGACCGCGATGGTCAGACTTTCACCGGGCAGCAGCGAAATGCTGTCAGTCGCCAGCGTTTCATTGCCGGTGGTGCGATAGTAGATCGGCACCATCACTGGCACCCGCTCACTATCGGGCTGATAGACAAACACAACCGATGACGGAACCGCCCTGCCTCGGGCATCCACGCTGACGCTGACGCTTGCGGCGCTGATCAAGGTATGATTACGCGGGATCAACCTGGGGTTAGGCGTGACGAGCCTTGTCCCCTGGGAAAGAAGGACCGTATCGCTTCCCAGCAGAACGCCCTTGTTGTTGCGGTAGTACACCGGAACACTGGCTGTAACAGGCCGTGGCGTGGCGGTCTGTACCGGCGCCGGTACAACGTTAGGATCGTTATACAGTTTTTGGTAGGTTTTAGGCCCTGCGATCCCGTCCACCGACAGATTGTTGAGCCGTTGGAAGTACTGAAGCGCTTCCTTGGTTTGCTTGCCGAATATGGCGTCAACTTTTCCGGTCAGATAGCCCAGCTCCTGCAGACGGCCCTGCAAGGCTCGCACAGCCTCGCCCCGGTCTCCCATGGACAGGGTGGGCGTGCGCGTCGGCGTTGCCGTCGGCGTGGCCGTAGGAGCCGTCGTCGGCGGCAGAGTTATTTGCGCTGTTGCGGTTACAACCGGGCTGGGTGTTGTAGTATTAGGAGGTATAGGGGTCAGTGCCGGGCTGTTGACGGCGGATGAGGACAACAGCATGGACATGTATACCAATAACATTCTGATCAGATCCATCTCGTTCCACTCCTTCCAAGGGGCATGAGTTTTCTCTTATATAACGGGTGAGATTCGCCTGTTCTTGCATCCGAAGGCAAAAAATGTTTCCGTCACATAGTATATCATTCAGGGGTTCAGAATGAAAGGTAAGGTGATTTTGAGTTTCCGGTGGTCAAAAGTCAGGCAAAGCGCAGAAACGGAAAAAGAAAAGATAAGGCCTGATTTGCCAACCGGCCATCAGCAAGATGCCAGACGCAGGGCCCAAAGAACAATCCGTTTCAGTTGATTAACATCGATCTGAAGGGTACAATATTGTAAACGCTCAAAACGATGTCATGCAAAAAATGAAGGAAAGCGCGGGGACAACGCTTCCTGACAAGCAACAAGTTGATTCGGCGGGACATTCCCAACCAGGAAGAATGATCACAGGCGCAAAAAACCGCATCGGATTTGCCGCTTGAAGGCCGCGCTGCACGATAATCCATCGCCTAAAAATGAAATGAAAAGGAGAATGATCGTGAAACAGTTGGACCGTTATCCCTGCAGGGACATCAATCATGGACAGCCCATCGGCCCGGATGACGCGGTATGGCAACAGGCGGCCAAGGCCAGGCTGGTTGATGTTGTCACAGGAAAAGAGCCTGAGTTGGACACATTTTTTCAATGGTTGCGCGATGATATCCGGGGGTGCTTATACCTTCGTTTTGAGGGAAAAGCCAAGGAACGCCGATCCACCTTCAAGCTGCACGATGAGCCGCTGTGGAAACAGGATGTGTTTGAGCTGTTTATCTGTGAGGGGAGCATGACTGACCGCTACTATGAACTGCAGTCCAGCCCATGGGATGTACGCTTTGATGGACGCATCAGCTATGATGAGAAAGGCAAACGTCATTTGGACGTGAGCTGGCACGCCAAAGGCTGGTTGAGTGACACGTCATATGATAAACGGTCGGGCACCCTGGTGTCGCTGTGGACTCTTCCCTATGAAGCGTTTGAAGGCAGGCCACAGCCCGGCTCAAGCTGGCGCTTTGGGGCATTCCGTATTGCCGGTAAAGCTCTGCAGTCCTGGCAAATGACAGGGGAGGCAAACTTTCATATGCCCCAGAAGTTTGGATACCTTGACTTCGAATGAGATAAGCCTGGAGCAGGGGCTCAACCGCCTGACGAATGAGTGGCGCATGCTCAGCGGCGCGAGCGTAAGCTTCGGTACCGCGACGCAGAGCAGGACGATGTACAAGGGGTATGCTCAGGAAGCTCTGCTTGAAAACGGACGTTTTGTTGCAGCCACAAAGCCGATTACGGAACACAGCCTTTATGATTTGGCATCCCTGACAAAGCTGTTTACAGCGATATGTGTTTTGCAATTGATTGAACGGGGAGCGCTTGATTTTGATCAAGGGATCGGGCGGATCGATCCCCGCTTTGTCCACCTGAGAGAAGCCAGCCTGTATGACACGTTGACCTATCAGGCCGTGTTGCGTACGCCCGAGCGGATAGACGCGCAGGCCAATGCCGATGAGAGCCTGCGTGTGATTTTTGAATGCAGGCGCTTTGAAGGACCGGAGCCGGAGAAGCTGTACTCTGATATGAATGCCCTGGTCTGCAAATATGTGGTGGAATGCGCCAGCGGGATGTCTTATGAAGATTATCTTCAGAAATATATCTTTTCAGTTTTGGGCATAAAGAACACATTTGCCTCTGTTCCAAACGATCGGATGAAAGACTGCCTTAACTACAATTATGAGCACAGGATCATTGGCGGGAAGTATTTGTACAACGATGATATCACCCCCGGTTTGCCTCATGACCCAAAGGCCCGGATGCTTATGTCCGGCGGAAAAGGCCTTTGCGGCCATGCCGGGATTTTCGCAACCGCGTCGGATATGGTACAATTTGCGCAGGGGCTTTTATCGGGCGCTCTGCTGAGCCGCCGGATACTTCTTGAAATCGGGAAAAACCGTACCGGGCGTAACGAAGGACGATATCGCCAGTATCTGGGGTATTTGTGCTTTTCAAAGAGCGCCGTGCGGCGGTTGAGTGAAGTGCCCCCTTGGATGGGCAACAGGGCCTTCGGCCTGTCCGGATATACGGGCAATCATCTGGCCGTTGACCCTGAAATGGGGACTTTTGATCTGCTTCTTGGCAATCGGTGCCATATGCGGGTCAGCACCATAGAACCCAAAGACGGGGCGGAGGGCCTCGGGCTGTCCGGGGAGGGCACGGGTGCTGTATTCTGGCCGGATGGGCGCCAGGTGCTTTCAAGCTTTCAATATGTATACCAAAAAGATCATCTGATCCATATGCCTGTCCTGCGCGGGATGAGAGAGCTTGGGTGGATAAAGAATATGGAGAAATTTGAAGCATGAATTACGGACCATTTAAACAACTTGGTTTTGATGTCAGCCGTCTGGGGTTTGGCATGATGCGTCTTCCTACCCTGACAGAAAAGGACAAAACGGTGATTGACCGCCCGGAGGCAATCCGCATGGTACGATACGCGATTGATCACGGGCTCAATTACATAGATACTGCCTACGGCTACCACGGAGGGGAAAGCGAAGTTGTCACTGGCCTGGCACTCAAGGGAGGCTACCGTGAGCGCGTGAAGCTGACCACCAAGCTGCCTCAATGGCTGGTTAATGAGCACGCGGATATGGACAGGCTTCTGGATGAGCAGCTGAAAAAACTGGATGTATCCTATGTGGATTTTTATCTGCTGCACGCGCTTGACCGCGCTGCCTTTCATAAGCTGAAACGTCTTGATTACAAAGGATTCATCCGGCGGGCCAAGGCAGACGGGCGGATCCGGCACATCGGCTTTTCCTTTCATGATGAATACGAGGCTTTTCTTGAGATCGTGGATGATTATGATGGGTGGGAACTGGCGCAGATTCAGCTGAACTATCTGGACGACGCGTATCAGGCAGGCGAGTCAGGCATGCGCTACGCCGCAAAGCGCGGCATAGGCATCGTCGTGATGGAGCCGCTTCGCGGCGGCGCCATCGCGAACCCTCCGCAGAATGTGCGCGCCATGATGGAAGGGTATGACAAACAGTATACTCCGGTTGAATGGGCTTTCCGCTATGCGGGAGACTTCAAGGAAGTTGTTACGATTTTAAGCGGCATGACGACCATGGCACAGGTGAAGGACAACATGGACATCTTTACCCGCATAAGCGTTGACAACCTGACGGAGCAGGACAGAGCCTTTGTTAAGAAATTGAAAAAGGCGTACCTGGAGCGGATCGCGATTGGCTGCACGGCATGCGATTATTGCCAGCCCTGTCCGCAAGGCGTATTGATCCCGCGCATCTTTGCTGCAGTTAATGATGCCTATCAATTTGAAGATGATGCCCGCTTTGATGAGGCCTATCGCCAGATCCGGAAGCTTGAGGGAGACGCGGCCCGCTGTGTAGCCTGCCAGCAATGTGAGGATGCCTGTCCGCAGCATTTGCCCATCATTCAGCTGCTTGAACAGATAGCTTCGAGGGCTTGACATGCATATATATGGTGTATTGATAGCGTCCGCTCTGGCCATTGCCGCCTTTTTGTGCACGAAAGAGGAGAGACGCCTGAACCTTCCAAAGGATACAGGCATTGATATTGTACTTTGGGCTCTGCCGCCGGCACTCGTGGGAGCCCGGCTTTATTATGTCGCCTTCACCTGGGATTATTTCAAAACCCGGCCCGGTGATATCTTGAAGCTATGGGAAGGCGGGCTGGCCATCTATGGGGCTGTAATCGGCGGGGCTGCCGGCATCTGGCTTCTGGCAAAAAGACGGAAAATTTCTTTTTTGCAGCTGGCTGATGTGGTTGCGCCCTCGCTGTTGCTGGGACAGGCTATCGGGCGTTGGGGTAATTTTTTTAATCAGGAGGCCTTCGGATACGCGGTGACCAACCCTGCCTGGCAGTTTTTCCCGGCAGCGGTCAACATCGCCGGCACCTGGCAATTGGCCACCTTTTTCTATGAATCTGTGTGGAACCTGTTAGGCTTTTGGCTGTTGTACAAGAACAGAATCAAGATAGAGGCTCAAGGCAGACATGGGCAAGTGTTCTCATGGTATCTGATTTGGTATGGCTTTGGCCGCTTTGTCATCGAAGGCCTGCGAACGGACAGCCTGATGTGGGGCAATGTGCGGATATCCCAGTTGCTCAGCCTGATGCTTATTATCGCCGGTGCTTTGAAACTGCTGACTGACGCGCGCAAGAGGCGGACATCATGAAGCAAGTGATCTACAAGGCCGCGCTGAAGTTAGTCACACCTCAGGTAAACACCGTACGGGGCATCGGCTTGCGCAAGGAGGCTGAGTATGAATTGCTGCGTATCCTGCGCGCCCATCGATGCCTGGGGGGCGTGCTGCGGCTGTTTGATATGGAAGGCCGCCTGATCAGCTATCATTTCGGCATGGCGGGAGAGGACAGGCCTGCCCGGGATGATACGGTGTTCCGTATCGCTTCCATTTCAAAGATGGTAACGGCCATGTGCGTGCTGAAGCTGGCGGAGCAGGGGCTGATTTCCCTTGACGCGGACACCGCCCTTTGCGCGCGCCCGATAACGCTGAGGCAATTGATGAGCCATACAGCCGGTATTGTGGATGGCGCTGCCTACAGGGAAGGGCTTGTACAGGGCGTTGAGCTGGAGGAAGTACTGAAAAAAAGTCTGAATGAATCCATGCAGGGCAAATGGGCCTATTCAAACCTTGGCGCCGGGGCAGTCGCGTGCGTGCTGGAGAAAGCGTTGGCCGATAGCTTTGAGGGCATCATGCAGCGTCATCTTTTTGAGCCGCTGGGGGTTACTGCCACCTTCTACCCTCAGCGGGTAACAGGGGAGCTGGCAGACGCGCGGCGGGTTTTCCCGCCGCAGAGGAAAGCAGGATTTGACGCCGAAACCAGGCGTATCCGGCCGGACACCGGCATGGATGTACCTGATCCCGCCCGTCATTACACGCTGGCGCAGGGTAATTGCTGCCTGAGCGCGCGGCAGCTTCAGAAGCTGATGAAGGTTTTGATGCGAGAGGTTTACCTGTCAGCGCAAAGCATGGAGATGATGCGACAGCCTTTAAGCGATTTTGGCAGGGGGAAACAAAGGCTGCAGCAGGGGCTGGGACTCTTTGGCCTGAAGGACAACAATATCTATCAGGGTCAGCTCTACGGACACCAGGGCAAGGCTTACGGCGCGGTTCATGCAGCCTTTTTTGAACCGTTTAAAAGGCGGGGCATGATCTTCCTGTCCGCGGGCATCTCGGAGGCAAGATCGGGCTTTTTGGCAGACGCCGTAGGCGATCTGCTGCGGTTCAGCTTTCATGAGGATACCTGGGCATGATGATCGTATCGATTCAACGCAAGGGCAGCTTGATGGTGCTTACCTTTGAAGACGGCGGCACCCTGAGCCTTCCCCGGGCTGTCCTGCGGGAACATCCCCTGCGGGAGGGGCAGATTTTTGATGAGGACAGCTATTTTCAATCCGTTGAAAAAACAATGAATAAAAAGGCGCTGGAGAGAGCGGTGTGGTGGCTTTCAAAGAAAGACCACAGTGAACAGCAGCTCATAAAAAAGCTGACGGACTCGGCTTTCACCAGAAGCAGCGCTATGCAGGCATGCGAATTTTTAAAGGCGGGAAATTATTTGAATGATGCCCGGCTGTCCGAGAATCTGGTTCGTCAGAAAATGAAATCCAATAGTCCGCGCAAGATCGCCATGGTGCTGCGTCAGAAAGGCATCACCGAAGAAACGGCCCGACAGGCGCTGGATACCCTGAGCCTCGAGGATGAGCTGGACACGGCGACCAGGCTGGCTTGCAAATACCTGGGCAAAAAGCAGCTTGAGCCGACGGAGGCGCGTCGAAAGTGCAGCGCTTATCTGGCCAGGCGGGGTTTTGGCTGGGACGTGATCAAAGCCGCTTATCTGGCAGCCAGCGGCGATCAGGATCAGCTTGAATAACTGCCGGCTATGGCCGCTGTCAGCAGGCTGACCCGGGATGCACCGCCCCGCAACAGTTCAAGCGCGCAGGCGCGGGCGGTATGCCCTGTTGTGCGTACATCGTCGACCAATAATACGTTTTTCCCCCAAAGCGGCAAAACGCATAGATAAGCGTCCATGACATTGTTTTCCCTCTCCTGATGGCTGAGAGAGGATTGTTTTTTTGTTTTTTTGATTTTGATCAAGGCGTTTTCATAAGGAGGCGCACCTGATTTTTCCATCAGACTGCAGATCAGCTCAGACTGGTTGAAGCCGCGCCTGCGCAGGTCACCCGGATGCAGAGGCACAGGAACCATCAGATCAAAGGAAGCGCCTGCCAAACAATCCAGCATGGCGTCCGCAAGCGGCTGTGCCGCCCGGGCGATGCTTTGAAACTTTAGCCGGCTGATTAATTTCTGACTGACGCCGTGATAACTGAAAGGAGCATAGGCAGCGCTGATATGGTGCATTCCGCCATCCGCGCAGTAGCGGCAAGGGTCCCCGTGACGGATGGGGGACAGGCAGTGCGGGCAGATATGGTATGTCAGCAGCAGGGCTTCAAGCTCTGTCAGGCAACTGTCACACAAAGGCTGGCCCGGGTCGATCTGCCGGGGCTCATCACAGCTCAGGCAGAGTACCCGAGGAAACAAAATTGTTTTGATCCGCTCATCCATGAAAAGCCTCCTGAGCCTCTAAAAGCCTCAAGGCCAGAGCCGTGTAGCGTTTGCGGCTGTGGTTGTTGGCGACCATAGAGGCTATCGCATCCTCATAGCCCACCAGGACCAGAAGCCGTTTTGCCCTGGTAACGGCGGTATACAGGAGATTCCGGTTAAGCAGGAGATGGTGTCCGCCGACAACGGGCATCACAACCGCGTCAAACTCGCTGCCCTGACTTTTGTGCACGGAAAGACAATAGGCCAATTCCAGTTCCTCCAGCTGGGCAAACTCGTAATCCACTTCGCGTTCATCATCATATAGCACGGTCAGCGCCCGGTTTTCCCCATCGAGCGAAATGATATGGCCGACATCACCGTTGAACACGCCCAAGCCTTCCAGCCCGCCCTGACCGCGCCAGGCAAGCATGTAGTTATTCTTCGTGTGAATCACCTTGTCATTCAGGCGAAAAGAGGTCTGGTTATAGAGGATCTCATTTTCTTCTTCCTTCCTGGGATTGAGCGCCTGCTGCAGGAGGGTGTTGAGGCGGTGCACCCCGCACTCTCCTTTTTTGGTGGGAGAAAGGACCTGTATGTTTCTCGCGCTGTTTTCATGCCCCAAGTATTTGGGCAGGCGCGCGGCGCACAGTTCTACAATGGTTTGCGCGGCTGCCGCGGGTGAACGGCTGCGCTCAAAGAAAAAGTCTCCCTGTCGGGTGTTCAGCACAGGCATTTCGCCGCGGTTAATGCGGTGGGCGTTTGAAACGATCATGCTGCGTTCATCCTGGCGAAACACTTCGTTCAGACGCGCGTGGGGGATCATGCCGCTTGAAAGGATATCACCCAACACATTGCCCGGACCGACAGAAGGCAGCTGATCCTTGTCTCCAACCAGAATCAGGCGGGTTCCCTCCCTGACCGCTCGAAGCAAGCTGCGCATCAGGTAGATATCCACCATGGATACCTCGTCGATCACCAGGCAACGGCAGTCCAGCGGGTTGTCCCGATCACGTGAAAAACCGCCGCCCTCGGGCGCAAATTCCAAAAGACGGTGGATGGTTTTAGCTTCCCGGCCGGTGGCCTCGCTCATGCGTTTGGCGGCCCGGCCTGTAGGCGCTGCCAGAAGCGTGCCTTCATCGTCGCCCAAAATATGCAAAATGCAGTTGAGCAGGGTGGTTTTGCCCGTGCCCGGCCCGCCGGTGATGACCAGCACCCCGCTCTGGGTCGCCTGCATCAATGCCTCTCGCTGGGTGGGGCTGAAAGCGATATGCTCGCGCTGTTCAAACTGTGTAATTTCTTTGGTGACATGCGCCCTGATCATCTGCTGGGCGTGGGCGCTGAGCGCTACCAGGCTGCGCGCAATGCCCCATTCGCACATATAGGCATCGGGAGAAAAAATAACTTCTTCATCCTGGATTACCTCCGCCGTCAGCTCTTTAAACAATAGCAAGGCGCTGAGGTTGGTCTCTATGAGGGCGGTCTCACAGCGCAGGAGGGATGCGGCCTGTTGCGCCAGAAGATGTCGGGGCAGGCAGGTATGCCCGCCGGAGGCGGAGGCCTCTTCCAGCACATATTTGATGCCCGCGCAGAGCCGCCTGTCACCCGATTCGGGGAAACCCAGCGACAAAGCGATGCGATCGGCCGTCAAAAAACCGATGCCATCGATATCATCGATCAGCTGGTAGGGATTGCGACGGATCACTTCCTCCGCTCTCTCTTTATATTTTTTGCTGATTTTTTCAGACAGGCCGACAGACAAACCATAGGTTTGCAAAAAGATCATGGTTCGCCGCAGCAGATGCTGCTCCTGAAAATTGTCGGCAATCTGCTGACAGCGCTTTTTACCGATGCCGGGGATTTCACGCAGGCGAACAGGATCCTCACTCAGCACGTCCAGCGTGTCGTGGCCGAAATGCTCTACAATCAGCTTCGCGGTGCTGGGCCCGACGCCCTTGATGATCCCGCTGCCCAGATACCGCTCGATGCCGCGCAGGGTAGTGGGGGTCTGAATGCTGCAGGTTTTTGCTTTGAACTGTTTTCCGTACTGGGGATGATGGACCCATTCGCCTTGAAACAGACAGGTCTCTCCGGTTGAGAGGGCAGGCAAAGGGCCCACGACCGTGATGATATCGCCCTGGGAACGTATCTCAATGACCGACCAGCCGTTATCGTCGTTGCGAAATACGGTATCGGCGACTGTCCCCTGAAGGTCCTCCAAGCGCTCGCTCATTCCCCCTCCGAGTCCCATATGGTATAGGAGTTGGGATGGCGGTATGGTTTGCGTCTGCTGCGGCCCCGGTAGTTGTCGATGACATCCTCATAGGCCTCTATCACGCGGGGCATCAGGCTTTCCCAGGAGACGGGGATATCCTTGCGCGCTTGCTCGCCGATCATTTTTGTCCGTTCGGGGTTGCTCAGCGCTTCGGTGATGACGCGGGCCAGATCTTCCGCACTGTCGTCACATAAAAAGCCGTTGACACCGTCTGTAACCACCACTGCCGCGTCACTGCCGCGCACCATGACAGAGGGCAGGCCCATCACGGCGGCCTCACGCACGACCATCGGTGCGTTGTCGTACAGGGAGGGGAAAACAAACAGCGAAGAGATGGAGTACAGCGCGTCCAGTATGGCGGTGTCGGTGATATGACCGGGCAGGGTACAGATCTCCTCCATGCCAAACTCCTGGATTTTTGCGAGCAC
The DNA here is from genome assembly GCA_964648235.1 of uncultured Christensenella sp. Classification (GTDB taxonomy): domain Bacteria; phylum Bacillota; class Clostridia; order Christensenellales; family Aristaeellaceae; genus UBA1038. The sequence goes on from CAZYKQ010000042.1 coordinate 14,349, forward strand.
GGCACTTTCGTCCGGCCCCTTGCCCGCCAGTACCAGGCGGAAGCGCTGCCCGCTTTGACGCGCAAGGGCCGCCGCCTCCAGTACGCGCAGGATGTTTTTCTTCCAG
>CAZYKQ010000043.1:0-9775 GCA_964648235.1 uncultured Christensenella sp.
ACGATGCCGGGCACCTGTTTATCCCATAGCTTGTAAAATCGGCTTCGCCTGCGGGTCATAAGGGGCCTCCTTTTTACAAGGGTTGTTCTGGGGGTAGTATACCATATTTTGGATGTGATTGGGGAAGCGGCGGGAAAAGGATCGTCAAGGAGCCCGGCATAAACCGAGGCTGGAAACTTAAGGAATTCATAGATCTATTGACAAAAAGCTTTTCGACCTCTATTATTTTAGCTACTGGTAGGGGAGAAGGTCCTTAAGGGCCTGTTTCCGAAATCTTGGAACCTCAGCATGATGAAGGGCGAGGACGTAAAGATGCGGTTTAATAAAATAGTTTCTCTGGTACTGAGTTTTGTGATATTGTGGTCAATCCTCCCCTGGACGGCCATAGAGGCCCCTGCCGAGGGGGAGTCCGTATCCGAGGCCGTGGAAGCATCCGCGCCGGAACCCGTGTTGGAGCCGACGGCTGTTCCAACACCGGAACCTACGGCGGAGCTGACGGCTGTTCCAACACCGGAACCTACACCGGAGCCGACGGCTGTTCCAACACCGGAACCTACACCGGAGCTGACGGCTGTTCCAATGCCGGAACCTACGGCGGAGCCAGCATCGGAATTTGTCTTGGATCCAGTTACTGAGCCGATCTGGGATCAGATACCTGAATCTGATGAGGAATCAGGCGAGGAATTGGATGAATTAAAGGATCCTGATACGATCGATGGGCCTGAAGTGGTAGAAGAAACTGAGGATGCGGACTATCCCGAGATTACGCAAAGTTCTGAAAGCATAGAATTTCCTGAGTCAACAGGAGAAGGATTTAATGAAAATAGCGAGACGGAAGACATAGAATCACCCCTCTGGTTTCGTGTCCACATTGAAGCGCCGAATACTGTAAAAATGGGAGAGCCCACAACCGCAACATGGAGCATTGAGGGTGGCGCAGAGCCTTATATTGTGACCAAGGTTGAATGGGGAATTTCTAACTCCCAGTATCCTGCTTCGGCATCTGATTGGAGCAAGTTTGAGGTAGACCATCATGGAGACGATACAAGCAGCGTCTTCACGCCCTTGTATGGTGTTCTTGGCCGTGTGAGAGTGGCTGTCCAGGATGCAAACGGCAGCACCGCGGAGTCAGTCCATGAGTTTTCAATTACCGAATCATTTAAGGAGTCTTTGGATCTGCCGGATGATCCCGAGATTACGCAAAGTTCTGAAAGCATAGAATTTCCTGAGTCAACAGGAGAAGGATTTAATGAAAATAGCGAGACGGAAGACATAGAATCACCCCTCTGGTTTCGTGTCCACATTGAAGCGCCGAATACTGTAAAAATGGGAGAGCCCACAACCGCAACATGGAGCATTGAGGGTGGCGCAGAGCCTTATATTGTGACCAAGGTTGAATGGGGAATTTCTAACTCCCAGTATCCTGCTTCGGCATCTGATTGGAGCAAGTTTGAGGTAGACCATCATGGAGACGATACAAGCAGCGTCTTCACGCCCTTGTATGGTGTTCTTGGCCGTGTGAGAGTGGCTGTCCAGGATGCAAACGGCAGCACCGCGGAGTCAGTCCATGAGTTTTCAATTACCGAATCGTTTAAGGTGTCTTTGGATCTGCCGGATGAAGCAGAAATGGGCATGCCCCTAACAGTGACTTGGATGTATGAGGGAGGGGTTGAACCGTACCGAGCTCATTTACATTGGGATCTTCAGTATGCCGGAGAAAGTAGCTATGTTGTCGGCTCTTGGCAGTCTTATGACGATGGCAGCAATAGTAGTACTTTTACACCTAAATACGGAAAAAAAATCCGAATTACAGTTGGCGGCTATGATGGGATAGGCCAATATTCAGAGGCTTCCCGTGAGCTTGAGATCACCAAATCATCTGACCCCGATCTATTATCGATAGATATTCGCATGCCTGATACAGTTGCAGCGGGCAACCCTGTTGTGGCCGCATGGGAGATCAAAGGCGGAGTACAGCCCTATTCAGTTGGAAATATTCACTGGTATCTTAAAAAACCTGGTGAGTATGGATGGAAGCGGATCCATGCTGAAAGTGATGAGGAAAGCAGTACGTTCATCCCCCTGTCAGAGGGGAGGGGACGTATTTATGTTGAGGTCAAAGATGCAAATGGCGGCAGTGTCAGTAAATCCCGTGAGTTTGATATTACCTATGATCCGATGGCTGTGCAGATTGAACTGCCAGATACGATAGAGGCAGGGCTGCCTATCGCCGCCGCTTGGCTAATTGAGGGAGGCGTTGGCCCTTATCATATCGAAGATGCAGGATGGGATGTTCTTTCGGAATCCAACGGCGGTTGGATTCCGGCCCATGCCATTCTTGATGAGGGTAGCAGCGTCTTTACGCCAAGGTTTGGTGTGAAGGGCCGCTTTTATATCACAATCAAGGATATGACAGGGAACAGGATCACAGAATCCAGGGAGTTTACGATTACAGGATCATCCAGACCGCTCCGGCTGCTTATTGAAGCGCCTGAGGCTGCTGAGGCGGGTGTGCCTGTTAGCGCGACGTGGATCATAGAAGGGGGTGTAGAGCCCTATGCTGTTAATCACGTTCGTTGGAGTGTGCGGGATGGGGAAGACGGTGAATGGGAGCATCAGGAACTTGAATATACGGAGGCGGATGTCGGCAGTTCTTTTATGCCCCTTTATGGTCGCCACGGTCGGATAGAAGTATCGGTAAGGGATGCGGTTGGACTGATTGTCATACAATCCCATGACTTTGAGATTACAGGATCACCCGCCCCCTTGTCGGTTCTGATCGATATACCTGACGCGGTAGAAGTCGGGAATCCCATCACAGCGAGCTGGGTCATTGAAGGTGGACGGGGAGCGTATGTGATAGATGAGCTGATCTGGATGATTCAGGATGATGAAGATGAGGCATGGCACGCGATTGATGCTGTTCCTGAGGCTCATTCCAGTACAATTACACCTGAACATGGCGTGATGGGGATGCTGAAACTGAGCGTCAGCGATGATAGCGGGCGCAGGGTCACGCAAAGCAGATCTTTTGATATCAGTTCTCTTGATGAGCCGCGTATTTACATTCGGATATCCGATACAGTGGAGGCAGGAACGCCTATCACTGCAACTTGGCGGATCGTAGGTGGTGAAGCGCCTTATAGCCTTGCCAAGGTAGACTGGTATGTTATGGAAAAAGCAGATGAGGACGATGAGGGGCAATGGCAAAATCTTGGTACAGAGCATGCGGGGTTCAATAGTGTATTTACGCTGAATTACGGTATGAAGGGTCGTGTGGATGTATCAGTCTCAGACGCTGCCGGGCACAGTGCGACGAAATCCCGTGAGTTTGCGATCACAGGATCGCCCGATCCGATGCAGGTATATATTGAAATGCTTGATACGATAGAGGTAAAAAACCCTATTGAAGTGGCGTGGGTCATTGAGGGAGGCATTGGCCCCTATACAGTAAATCAGGTTCAATGGGACATCCTGAATAGAGGTGACGGGGAATGGCAGCCTCATCGAGTTGAGCATACTAATATCGACATCGGCAGTGTACTTACCCCTTTATATGGTGTGAGAGGCCGTGTAACCGTTTGGATCACTGACGCTGCGGGGCAGGATGTTCAACAGGTTCGTGAGTTTGCCATCACCGGGGGCCAGTTGGCGGTGTATATCGATATGCCTGATACAGTAGAAGCTGGCACACAGATCACAGCCAACTTCCGTATCGAAGGCGGGCTAAAGCCTGTTATTTCAAGAGTGGACTGGAGTATTCTTGAAATTGATAATGAATGGGGTAAGGAGTCCGATTATACCGGATGGAGGTGGAGTAGTACAGGTTTCGTGTCTTATAATCAGAGCACTTTTACTCCCCGGTATGGTATCAGGGGAAAAGTCTATGTGATAGCCAACGATGCAATCGGGCAAAGTATAAGTGTCCAGCGCGAATTTGCCATTACGGGATCTCCTGATTCGCTCCAACTATGTATTGACATGCCGGATAAAGTAGCCATGGGTACGCCTATTACTGCTGCTTGGCAGTTTGAGGGGAACTATAGAAACTATCCTTATTTAAACGTAGATTGGTATATAAAAAAGGCGGATGAATACGAGTGGAAGCAGGTGGACGCACAGAGAGGTGAGGGAGACAGCACACTAATACCATACTTTGGGGAGAAAGGCCGTTTCGTTATCACGGTGTCTGATTCGAATGAACGGGAAATCACAGAAATACGAGAGTTTGATATTAGCTATGATCCGATGCTTGTAACGATCAATCTTCCTGATGGGGTCGAGGTATTCCAACCGGTGACGGCCACTTGGCAGATTGAAGATGGCGTCGGCCCATATACCGTTGAGGAGGCGGTTTGGGAGGTACTCTCTGAAGCCGATGACGATATATGGTTCACTGCTTATGCCGGCCATGAGGAAGGCAGCAGCGTCTTTGCGCCGCAGTTTGGCGTGAAGGGCCGATTGACACTGATTGTGGCAGATGTGACGGGGAATAGAATCACCGAAGCCAAGGAGTTTACGATTGCCGGATCATCCAAACCGCTCCGGCTGCTTCTTGAAGCGCCTGAGGCGACTGGGGTGGGTGTACCTGTTACCGCGGCGTGGATCATAGAAGGGGGTACAGAACCCTATATTCTAGACGGTGTTCGCTGGGGGCTTCGGGACAGTGAAGATGATGAATGGGAATTTTATGAGCCTGAATATGCTGATAATGATACCGAAAGCAGTTTTACGCCTCTGTACGGAGGTCAAGGCCGGATAGAAGTATCGGTCAAGGACGCAAGCGGATTGATCGTCACGCGGTTCAGCGAATTTGATATCGTCGGCTCACCCGACCCTTTATCGGTAGACATTGATATACCTGATATAACTGAAATAGGGCAGCCCATCACGGCAAGCTGGATCGTCGAGGGCGGACAGGGATCATACTCGATAGAAGAAGTGATTTGGCTGATACAGGAAGACGAAGATGGGGAATGGGTTCCGGTCGACGGCGTGGCATATGACGAGCAGAGCAGTACGCTCATCCCTGAATATGGCAAGATGGGCAGGGTAAAGTTGATCATCAGTGATGATACAGGGCGCAGGGTCAGCGAGAGCAGCGCGTTTGATATCGTTTCGCCGAATGAACCCCGATTGTATCTGCAAATGCCCGATGCGGTGGAGGCAGGAAAACCGATCACTGCAACTTGGCGGATCGTAGGCGGTGAAGAACCCTACAGCATGGGTAGTGTTGAGCGGAAAATCTATGAGGATAAGTATACATGGGACAACAGCTTAGGTGGTAGTGGTAGATTCTTTATGGAATCACAGTCTCTCGATACGATATATGGTGACCGTAGCAGCACCTTCAGCTTGTTATTTGGTGTGAAAGCCGTGGTTACTGTTTCTGTCAGAGACGCGACCGGGCGCACGGCCCGCGCGTCGCAGGACATAAAAATTATTGGTTCACCCGATCCGCTGCAGGTTTTTATTGATATGCCTGATTCTGTAGAGGCAGGGACAGCCATCACCGCCGCTTTGCGGATTGAAGGAGGGGTAGACCCCTATATAGACCGCATCGAATGGAGCTACATAGAAGAGTATGGCGATAGGTGGGGGTCCGACTATTTTGAAGGATGGCGTCATTTCGATCGTGATGATTGCGATGAAGACAGCCTTACTTTAACGCCGAAGTTTGGCCTATGGGGCCGCATAGAGGTCAGAATTAAAGACGCGACCGGTCGTGAGGCGAATGAATCGAGAAAGTTTCAGATTATCGGCTCGCCTGCGCCGCTTCGGATATATGTCGAAGCGCCCGATAAGGTTAAGGCAGGGAAGCCTGTTGAGGCGACCTGGAGGGTTGAGGGCGGTGTGAAGCCTTATAGTCTGGTTAAGTGTAGTTGGTATATGAGGGATGATGTTTCTGTTGAAGGCCGTGGTGAGCTTGGTGAGCATTCAGCAGGCATCGACACGGAATATGGAAGTACCTTTATCCCCGGTTATGGAACGACGGGCAATGTATCCGTAGAGGTGATGGATGCGACAGGGCGAAAGGTGCGCAGCAGCAAATCCTTTGATATTACCGGCTCGCCCGATCCCTTGCTCGTCTACATCGCAACACCTGATAAGGTCAAAGCGGGGGTGCCGGCCACCGCAACCTGGCATATCGAAGGTGGTCTGGAACCATATACTGTCCGATTGGTGTGGTTAGAAGTTTCAGAAAGTGAAGACGATGAGTTTTTTGGTTCTAGTTCTGGTATGACTAAAATTGATAACAATAGCAGCATGTTTATTCCCGGATATGGCATAAAAGGTCGGATTGGGATTGAAATAGAGGATGGTATAGGGCATCGGATTGAACAACGGAGCAAAAGCTTTGCAATTACAGGCTCACCTAATCCTCTCCAAGTGGAGGTTGTTCTTCCTGATACGGTGGAGGTGGAAAATCCTATTACGGCGACATGGAATATACAGGGCGGCGTAGGACCCTACAGTGTGTACTCCGTTCGTTGGAGGGTTTGGGAAACTGGGCCTGGAGGAGCGTTAGATCAGACAGAGTTTGATACTGATGTTGATACCGGAAGCACAATAACCCCCAGGTATGGCAATAGAGGTGACGTGCAGGTCGGAATCAGGGATTCGCTTGGACGCGAAGTATGGAGCACCCGTACATTCATCATCACAGGCAGCCCGGTGGTTGATCCGCTCAGCGCTGAGATTACGTTGGCGGATGCTGTGGAAGTCGATACGCCCATCACAGCCTCATGGGTAACGAGCGGCGGGACTGCGCCCTATACCTATTCCTATGATTGGAATGTCTCGGATTCCGGGGAAGAGGGTATCTGGGGAGGTTCAGGCGCAGGAGAAGGGGAAGCGCCTGAGGTGAGCTTTACACCAAAGCGCGGCCAAAGCGGAAAGTTTAATCTACACATCACTGATTCTCTTGGAAGACACTTTTATGCAACTGAGTCTTTTGTGATCATAGGAAGTCCGGTGGTTGAACCGCTCAGCGCTGAGATTACGTTGGTGGATGCTGTGGCAGTCGATACCCCCATCAAAGCTTCATGGGTAACGAGCGGCGGAACCGCGCCCTACTCTTATCATTATTCTTGGTGGGCCTCGGATTCCGGGGAAGAGTATATCTGGGGAGGTTCAGGCGCAGGAGAAGGGGAAGCGCCTGAGGTGAGCTTTACGCCAAAGTACGGCCAAAACGGCAAGTTTGATCTACACATCACTGATTCTCTGGGAAGAAATTTCTATAAAACCGAGTCTTTTGTGATCACAGGAAGCCCGGTGGTTGATCCGCTCAGCGCTGAGATTACGTTGGTGGATGCTGTGGAAGTCGATACGCCCATCACAGCTTCATGGGTAACGAGTGGAGGGACGGGACCCTATACCTATTACTATGACTGGCAGGTCTCGGATTCCGGGGAAGAGGATATCTGGGGAGGTTCAGGCGAAGGAGAAGGGGAGGCGCCTGAGGTGAGCTTTACACCAAAGCGCGGCCAAAGCGGAAAGTTTAATTTATACATCACTGATTCTCTGGGAAGACATTTCTATACAACTGAGTCTTTTGTGATCACAGACAATCGGCCTCAGCTGCTGGCTTCAATTAGTTTGGATAAGGACAACGTACATGTCGGTGAAAAAATCACGGCATCTATTGAGCTTAGCGGTGGGGTGGAGCCTTACAGCGTATGGAATCCATATTGGACAATCACTGACGAAAAAGGGTTTACAAGGACATATTCTTCATTAAAACAATTTGATGAGCATGTTTTTGTGCCTCCATACGGCGGCGATGGAAAATTTCATGTAGATGTATCCGACGCTACCGGGCGCGTGTACTACCTCTCAAAATCCTTCACTGTGGTTGAAACAGAGCCCGCGGCACCATTGAGCGTTACCGCCTATTTAAGCGCGGCCGATGTGGAGGCGGGGAAACCCATCACGGCATATTGGACGGTCGAGGGCGGAAAAGCCCCTTACAGGGTGGATACATCATGGGAAATCTCCGATTGGAATAGTTATCATCATTCAAATACGAGCGAAAAGACAGGAAATGAAAGCTATATTCCGCGTTATGGGGGAGCGGGCAGCTTCAAAATCAGCGTTAGCGACGCGGCAGGCAGGGGGACCGGTTGGCAGGACTATGAATTTACGATCGCAGACTCACCTTCGTTTCCTTCACAAGCACCATTGATCGTTCAGGGGAGCCTTGATAAAGACAGTGTTGAAGCTGGCGAGCCCATCACAGCGCGTTGGGAGATCCATGGCGGGAGGCCGCCCTACAAGGTTAACGCTTTTTGGGAGATTAGTGATCAGGTAGTTGGTGAATATTCTGATACCACAGATGATAACAGCATGACCTTCATACCGACATTTGGAGAGGAAGGCAAGTTCTTTCTCTATGTTACAGACGCGGACAATCAGTTGACAGAGAGGATATACCATTTCACGATCTTGAATGGGCAAACGCTTGAGTCCATTACCTGTGATATCGACCTTCCCGGCGCGGTTGGGGTGGGCGAGGAAATCATGGCGGAGTGGACGCTGGGCGGCGGTGATGAGTTGAGGATCGCAAGAGGCGAGTGGGTCATTTTTGACCACCTGGGACAGAATGATAGACACAGCTTTCCGATCGACTTATCAAACCCGGACAGCGCTGTCTTAAGACCTATGTTCGGCGCATATGGTTATTTGTGGGTTGAAGTACAGGACAATCTTGGCCGGCATGCGTCCTTCACCTCAAACGAATTCATCATTCGCGGAGCCGAACCGATGCCTCCCCTCAGGGGATCCGTTACCCTTAACAGGACGATGGTGGACGCGGCCAATTCGCAGAGCGTAGAGGCGGATTGGGAGATCAGCGGCGGAAAAGAACCCTATGATATCAACTGCTGGTGGACGGTTGCAGAGTCTGATGGAGAGGAGACAACAATCGCTATCAACCCCGCTTCCGGTAACGCGGCCCTGACGCCGACATCTGGCCGGTACGCCTATTTGAATGTGTATGTGAGCGATGCCGACGGACGCAAGGCAGAGTTTATGTCAAGCCGCATCACGATACAAAACGGAGATAAGGCTGAACTGATGACTGTCTCTGTCGAAACCCCGTCCTCAGTTGTCATTGGTGAGGAAATCACGGGAAGCTGGACGATAAGTGGGGGAGAAGGGCCCTATACGGTCAGCTATGCCTGGGTAATCAGAGAGGAGGGTTATTGGTGGGAGGCGACTGACTTGGAGCAGGCGCCGGCGGGCGCAAATACAGCCGGTTTTATACCCAAGAGAGGACAAGGAGAAGGCTATTTGAGCATCAAGGTGACCGACGCCGGGGGCTTGCAGGCGTTTGGACAATCCAAACGTTTTGATATCATCGACAACCAACTGCCGCTGTCAGCCACAATCACCCTGAACAAGGATACAGTGAATATAAATGAAACCGATGCGATTGGTGCGACTTGGGAGATCAGCGGCGGAAGCCAGCCTTATACGGTCAGCGGCGAATGGGTCATTGACGAGGGGGATGGGCACACAAGGACCTTTCCTCTAAGTTCATGGGAAGCGCAGCAAAACATGTCTTACTTATCTCCGGTATCCGGGCAAAGCGGTTTTCTCAGGCTGGACGTGAGGGATCAGGCCGGACAAAGTTTGACGCAGGAATCCGCCACATTTAGCATCATTGACGACTGGACGCCGCTGCTTGTTTCCATGAGCCTGGATAAGACGAGCGTCAGTGTAGGCGAGCCCATCACCGCCACGCTGGACATCCGCAGCGCCACAGAGCCTGTTT
>CAZYKQ010000043.1:9875-14304 GCA_964648235.1 uncultured Christensenella sp.
GTAGGCGAGCCCATCACCGCCACGCTGGACATCCGCAGCGCCACAGAGCCTGTTTATGTCAATGTTTACTGGACGATTTGGGATGAAGACGGGAGGCCTATATCTTTTCCGCAAACAAGGGTTCATCTTGATTCATATACATTTATTCCCCCATACGGCGTGAAAGGGGAGTGCATAATTGAAGTATCCGACGCCCATCACTATCAGAATTATTGGTACCAGATGGTGGAGTTTGACATCCTTGACGAAGAAGCGCCGTCCGTTGAGTCTCTGGCCATCAGCGCTGGGTTAAGCGCGGACGAAGTGAAGGCGGGTCAGCCGATCACGGCGGAATGGGCGATAACCGGCGGCCAGGCCCCCTACACCGTACATACATATTGGCGTATTATCACCGAATACAGCCAGAATGAACATTTCATCCATTCGAATGCGACGACCGGGACGGACAGTTTTATCCCGCGGTACGGGGAGGGCGGCTCCCTTTATATCTGGGTCGAAGATGCCGTGGGGCGAACAGACAGCCAGTACTATTCTTTTGATATCACGGATGAGACGCCAAGCGCGAAGCCTTTCACGGTCGAGCTCAGCCTCAATAATCGGGAAGTAAAGAAAGGCGACCCCGTCACAGCAAGTTGGGAGATCAGAGGCGGGACGCTGCCTTACAGCATCACCCGGGTTGATTGGTCCATATATGAGGATCGCGACAGTCATCGGATTGACGCAAAGTATACGCATGAGAGCAGAAGCGTCAGCCTGACCCCCCATTTTGGCGACAGGGGTTACATGAATATCGAAGTTCGGGACGCGAAGGGGAGAACGGCAGACGCCTCTGTACATTTCAATATTATCGGAGAGGACACAGAAACCCTTTCCTGTGGCATCGAGCTGTCCGAAGGCAGCGTCCAAGTGGGGCAGGAGATCAGCGCAAGGTGGGCTTTCAGCGGCGGCTTGTCGCCGCAGGTCGACAAGGCTTCGTGGGTGATCGTCGACAGCAATTTGAAAAAGACCTATATCCCCGCCGAGGTCGGGGCGGAAGCGATCATCACCTTGACACCCGGTTTCGGCAGCTATGGCTACCTGGAGCTCCGGGTGAGCGACGAGACGGGCTACAGCCGGGATATTCTATCCAAGGGGTTCAAGATCCTGGGCGCTGATCCAGCCTCTCCCCTGACGGGATCGGTCACGCTTGACCGACCCGACGTCGACGCGGAAAAAGGAGAAAGTGTAACCGCATCCTGGGCCTTCAGCGGAGGGAAGGAGCCATACACCACGGAATGTCATTGGGTCATTGATGAGAATGGGATTGAGCACCTGATCAGCGCAGACACAAATGCCGACACGGCCTCCTTGACGCCCAAGTTCGGGCAGTATGTATACATGAAGGTCAGCGTGACGGACGAAGACGGGCGCAGGCAAGATTTCAATTCCGGACGCGCGGCGATACAAAACGGCAATGAGGCGGCGCCCATTTCGGTGAGTGTGAGTACCGCGGCTTCCTCGGTCAAAGCCGGTGAGGACATCACGGGCAATTGGACGATCAGCGGCGGAAAGACGCCCTACACTGTGAGCTTTGCCTGGGCAACCAGGGGAGAAGGCGGCGCTTGGTCGGAGTCCGAGTGGGAACCGGCGGACAATGCTGCCGGATCGGTCAGCTTCAAACCGAAGAACGGGCAGGTCAAAGGCTATTTGCGCATCAAGGTGACCGACGCCGATGAACGGCAGGCCATTGGAAAATCGACGTATTTTGATATCATTCCCGTTTCGCCCGTGCGTTTTGAGCTGAACGCAGAGGAAAAAACGCTTGCTGCCGGGGAGGGATTCCAACTGATAGCTTCCTTGGAACCGGCCGACGCGGCTGTCGGGTCGGTGAGCTGGGAAAGCAGCGATCCCGGAATCGCGACAGTCACAGCAGAGGGATATGTACAGGCGGTCGGCCTGGGCACGGCCCGTATTACTGCCAGAGTAGCAACTGAAGAAGGCGGGGAAGTCGAGGCAAGCTGCGAAGTGCGTGTGAAACGCCTGGTCGAGACGGTTACATTTCCACAAAACTTTGAAGAACTGACCGTGGGTGCAGAACGTCAACTGATGGCGATGGTTCTTCCAGAGAATGCAGATGATCCATCCTTGGTGTGGGCGAGCAGTGATACGGGCGTTGCAAAGGTTGATGAGCATGGTCTGGTGACCGGCCTGTCATCCGGTAGCGCGACCATCACGGCGACAGCGCGGGACGGCAGCGGCAAGAGCGCCAGCTGCGAAGTGCAAGTCAGGCAGCGGATTGAGACGCTTACATTGTCACATAGCTATGAAGAGCTGAATGTTGGTGATAAGCTTCCATTGACGGCGACGGTTCTTCCTGCGAACGCTGATAATCAATCCTTGGTGTGGACGAGTAGCGATACGGACGTTGCGGAGGTTGATGAGTATGGTTTGGTCACAGCGAAGTCTCCGGGCGCCGCAACCATCACGGCGACGGTGCAGGACGGCAGCGGCGTAAGTGCCGAATGTTCTGTCGTGGTGAAGAAACCGGAGTTGATTATTACCATAAACATGCCGAAGGAAGTGGAGCTTGGCAAGCCCATCACCGCCACCTGGGGGGTAAGCGGCGGTACGGGGAACTACAGCTATGACTACGAATGGTCAGTCGCTATCGGGGATGCATATTTTTCTATGGAAAGTGCATTTAACCAGATAAACAATGAAGCAACCTTTATCCCCACCGATGGTCATGAGGGAGAGTTTTTGCTGACCGTCAGGGATAGCACAGGCGCAGAAGTTTATCAAAGTGCCTTGTTTTCGATCACGGATAGACCGGCAAAGTTTACACTGAACGCGGCGGAGAAATTCCTGCTTGCCAAAAAGACATTCGCGCTCAAAGGAACGTTAACGCCCGCGTCGGCAGCGGAGGGCAAAATCACCTGGAAGAGCAGCAGCACGGCTGTCGCGACGGTCAGCGCCTCGGGTCTGGTGACCGCGAAGAAGACGGGTACGGCAACGATCACGGCAACGGTTAAACTGAAGAACGGTAAGACGATGACCGCAAAGAGCGTCATCTATGTGCAGACAGGTAAGCTGAGCCTGAATCAAACAGTCAAAACGCTGCTAATCGGGAAGACATTTACATTGATTGGAACAACAAGCCCCTCAGGAGCGGCCAAAGGGAAAGCTACTTGGAAAAGCAGTAACACGGCTGTCGCGAGCGTGAGCGCCTCGGGCGTGGTGAAGGGGATCAAGGCCGGGACGGCGACGATCACGGCAAGCGTTAATATCAACGGCGGAGGCACGGCGACAGCGAAAAGCACGATTTATGTGGCGGGCTTCAGCCTGAACGCCACAGTCAAGTCCATCATGGTAAACAAAAGCTTCACGTTGAAAAGTACGCTGACCCCGTCGGGAGCGGCGGCAGGCAAGGTCAGTTGGAAGAGCAGCAACCCGGCTGTCGCGACCGTGAGCGCCTCGGGCGCGGTGAAGGGGATCAAGGCCGGGACGGCGACGATCACGGCAACGATTGCCCTGAAGGGAGGCGGGACGGCGACGGCAAAAAGCACGATTTATGTGGCAGGTTTCAGCCTGAACGCGACAGAAAAGACGCTGACAGTCGGCAAGAGCTTTACCCTGAAGGGGACGCTGACGCCATCAGGGGCGGCCAATGGAAAGGTCACATGGAAGAGCAACGACAGCAAGATCGCGACAGTGAGCGCTTCAGGCGCGTTGAAAGGCATCAAGGCCGGAACTGCGACGATCACGGCAACGATTGCCCTGAAGGGCGGCGGCACGGCGACGGCGAAGTGCAAAGTCTACATAATATCGGGGCTGAAACTCAACACAACGACGAAAACCCTGCTTGTCGGGAAAACGCATGTTCTGAAAGGGACGCTGAATCCGGCAACGGCAGGGGCGGGAAAAATAATCTGGAAGAGCAGCAAAGGCGCGGTAGCGAGCGTGGATGAGACGGGCCGTGTGACGGCGAATGGAGCGGGCACGGCGACGATCACGGCGACGGTCGCGCTGAAGGGCGGGGGAACCGCGACGGCGAAGTGCGCTGTGACCGTGACGGAGTTCATGCTGAATGCCTCCACAACAAGCGTACAGGTTAAAAAGACCTATGCTTTGAAAGGCACCCTCGCGCCCTCTCTGGTGGCAGGCAAACCAATTACCTGGAAGAGCAGCAACAGCAAGATCGCGACGGTGAGCGCAGCAGGCGTAGTAAAAGGCATCAAAGCCGGTAAGGCGACGATTACGGCAACGGTAAAGTTAGCGGATGGACGAACGGTCACGGCGGCTTGCGCGGTGACGGTGAAATAGCGGATAGAACCGGAAACCGGCAGGGTAGCGGCAGGGGATCCGAAAGGCCCTAACGCTTCCCTGCCGCTGTTTGTGGTATAATCCTTCTGCGCGGAAATAATCCGCGAAGGAGGAATGAGTATTTTAT
>CAZYKQ010000044.1:0-14269 GCA_964648235.1 uncultured Christensenella sp.
GTGGGTGAGCCCTGGGCCGCCCGGCTGCAGCAGGGCTTGCCGGCCATCGATCTGACGGCGCCCGGCGCCTTGATGACCGCCATCATCAACGATATCGGCGGGGAGTATGTCTTTGCCCAGCAGGTGATGGCCTACGGTCGCCCCGGGGATGTGCTGCTGGGGATATCCACCTCGGGCAATGCCGAGAATGTGCGCCGCGCCATGCTGGTTGCCCGCGCCCGCGGCCTTAAAACCATCGCAATGACAGGCGCCGGCGGCGGAAAATTAGCCGGGGTATGCGACCTGCTGGTCGATACGCAGGACCGGCAGACCCACCTGGTACAGCAGACGCACATGGACCTGTACCATCGGCTTTGCATTCTGGCGGAGGAAGCGTTGTTCCGTTGAGGGCGTCTCTTTCAGGAATATATAAACAAGGTTCTTCGATTGCAGATCTTTGAACACGGCAGCTCAATGGGGTTCAGTTCGGAACTGTAAGGCGGAAGGAACACGCCTACCGCTTACATGACCTCAACAATTTCGCTGGCTTTGTGAGATGACAGGTTTGGCTTACTTTTTTCCCAGGTCATTAGATAATGGTGTCGGCGTCTTCTCTCACAGCCTCTCTTCCATTATGAAAAACAATCCTCTGAGAAAATCAATTCAAAGTCCGGGGGCATCAAACTCTCCGCCCCATAGCTCGCACAGGTACGCGGCGCGCCGTGTCAGGAAGTTGTTGAGGTAGTCCAGGTTTTTCTGATAATTTCCCCCTGTTCTTGCGGCTCTTTTCTCATAATTGAATATCCGCCATCGCATGAAGTTCATGTCCGCGCTGTCGCGTATGGGGGCCGCCATCTGCTCGATGGACAGGACGCCTTCCCGCTCCCCTGTTCCCAGCAGCATGGTACGAAGCACCGGCAGGTATTCTTCCTGCCATATTTTCTTGACAAGGTCCATGAAGTCTTTCTTTTCGCACAGTTTGGGGTACCAGAAGTAGGGCCGGGATCGATTGGTGGCTACAAACAATCCCCTGGGCTTCAATGTCGGTGATGCTTCATTCGACCCGTAATTGCCGTAGGCGCTGTCATAATCCCATACCGGCCCGGCATGGATCAGCTCGCTGACAGAGTCCTTGTCTTTATAAAAGAACTGGCTGCTGCGGTTGGCGTCATAGTTCTTGCTGTACTCTTCCAGTATGTATTTCCGGGCGAAGGATGCCATGTCGATGAACTCGCTGTAGTGTTTGCCGGTTTGGCTGTCCCATCCGCTCTTTGAAAAGAGAGCGTTTTCAAAATCCTGCACCAATCCGGATATGTAGCTGATTTCCTCCTGTCCGACATATTCCGGTGATTTGACAACAACCGACTGCCCCTTTTGGGTAACAAAGCCGCTTGCTTCGTCAGGGTATCTGTTGGCGTATTCCAGTTCCAGCAGATAGCCGCCGGTGATGTCCTCCGGTTCTTCAGACAGGACAACCCCTTTTTGCGTTCCCTTTTTATAGCCTTTGCGCCCGAAGGCTTTGCTGTCTTCCGGCGCCGTGATGTTCAACTCTTCGTTTTGTTCTTCCAGATCGGTGATCTCCACCCGGCCCGCAGCGACCTGGACCTTTTCGCACAGGAGATAGCTTCCCAGGTAATTGCCGTTTATGTAAAGATCCACCGCCTGAGACTGCGGCGTGAAGGAAAGCCCCACCTCCCTGGCCAGGCTGAAGGACAGGTGATTGCGCAGGAGGGAATTATCGTGCTGGTTGGCAATCAACAGCCATGTTTTTGATTTCTCCATGCCGCACAGGGATGTCTTTGTTTCCAACTTGATCTGATAGCTCTTCTTGGCATAATTAAAGGAGGCGTTTCCCCTGCCCTTGATCTGATCAAGGGCTCCGTCATAGGAGATGGTTCCGTCCTGCATCATCATGGTCAGGGAACCAGTTTCCTTGTTCTTTTTATTTTTATGAATATATTCAAGGCTGCCCGATGCGGTGTTGATCATCAGGGCAGGTATATCCGCGCTTTGCATCACGACAAGCGTAAAGCTCTTTCTTTTTCCCTTCAGCGTGTATTCCGCGCCGGGCACGAGCCAGTTTGCTGAATCGCCGCTTTGAATGACGCGCCCGTCCTGCTCCACTGTCAGGCTTTCTTCGCCGGTGAACCACAGGGCCAGACCTTCTGCCGGGCTGTACGACGGCAGGAACAGATAGTATTTTCTGCCCTGACCATAGAACCAATGAACGGATGTGTTTTCATCCCCTGAAGAGTGTTCCTGCATCGGGGACACCCACAGGCTGTCCGATGCCGCCGCGACGGCGTGAGGGAAAAGAAGAAAAATAAAAAGAAGAAAGACGGAGCCCGTATACAATAGGCCTGACAGGGACAGAGGTTTGTGTTCTTTCCGCATGATGCCTCCTATACTCTTCGCCGTTCACTGCCCCCGGTCAGGGCTTGTCCGTGATCAGTACAATATCTCCCAGTTTGCGTCTGGTCGTGGCCTGCGTGGAAATGACGCTGCCTGAAAACCACATCGCCGCGGACCGGCCGCCATCCAGGTTGTAGGCTGTCCGGCAGCCCAGGCTTTCCATCAAGGCGGCCAGCTGTTCCAGCGTCATCCCTTTATTCCTTTCGCCGCTTTGTACGGCGCTTTTGGTGTTTCTCCCGTCGACCTGAACAAAACAATAATGCCCCGGCTCATAATAGCCGATCACCGAGCGCGGGTTGGCCGGCGACACATTGGATCTGAACTTCCCGATGGCTTTGCCGCTGCCGTCCAGCAGGGCAGGGCCAAATAAAAAGGTCTGCCAGATATCGCCTGTGCTTGACGAAACCTGTTTGTGGTCGATGTCCGCACCCGCAAATGTCATCATTTCTCCGTTTCGGTAGAGTATGCAAAGGTCTCTTTTAATGTTGCGGGTATCACGAAACACCGCCCCATTGCCGATTACCCATCCGGATGAGAATTTATCCCCGCTGTCACCGGTCAGGGATAAAATCGCCTGATGATTCTCCGACATATCGCCGATGAACTCAAGTTTTTTTCCCCATGTCCCGCCGCCAAAGGCACGCTGAAGGTTTTCGACGCTGCGCACACGGATATCGGCGACATAGACGTCCGACTTGTCGACGCGCATGGTGTGGATGCTGATCGCGACGCTGTCACTCCGGTAGCTGTTTTCTGTCAGGACCGGCTCCTCCCCGTCCTTCAGAAATTGATCAGAAAACCATTCCTCCCCGGCCATGGCGCATGACGCGCACAGAACAATCAGGGCCATGCCGAGCAGAAAACTCATCCTTAGCGCAAACCGTTTTTCCATCTGCTTCCCTCCGCGAAAAAGCTGACCCGGTGTTGTTGACCGCATGCTTCCTTCACTCATGCCTCAGCGCGTCAATGGGCCTCAGCTTCGATGCCTTGTTCGCGGGGTAGAGGCCGAAGACGACGCCGATAAAGACGGAGAAGCCAATGGCTATTGTAGCCACCTGCGGGGAAATATCAAGCGGCATGGAGAGAATGGGTTCCAATACATACAGGGTGACGGCGGACAGGATAAGCCCGATGATTCCGCCCAGTATGCTGAGCACCAGGGCCTCAATCAAAAACTGGCTGAGGATACGGCTGCGGGTCGCGCCGATGGCCTTTCGGATGCCGATTTCCCGCGTACGCTCGGAGACCGATACCAGCATGATGTTCATGATGCCGATGCCGCCGACCAGCAGCGCGATGGCCGCGATGCCGCCCAGCATCAGGGTGAGCGCGCCGGTGGTCTCCTGCAGGGTGGCCAGCATGGAAGCCTGGTTGTTCACCGTGTAGGAGGAGCCGAAGGTGGTGTTTGTAAACTGTCTGTCCATGAAGCTGTTGATCTTTTCTTCCGCCAGGCTGACCATCTCGGATGATTCGGCTGATACATAGAAGTTGCTGATCCCCAGCGATAAAAACAGCCTTTCCCCCAGCGTGAAGGGGATAATGATCAGGTTATCGCCGGACCCGGCGAGGCTTGAGCCGATCTCGTCAAGCACACCAATGACGGTGAAACTGTAGCCCTGATAGCTGAAGACCTGGCCGACGGCATTGATTGTGCCAAACATCTCCGTCGCGGCTTCCTGGCCGATGACGGCAACAAAGCTTCGGTTATCAACGTCGGGCTGGGCAATAAAGCGTCCGTCGGACAAGGTCCATCCACGGATATCGGCATAGGAGGAGGTGGTGGCCAGCAGGCTGCCGTCCTCATACTGAATCAGGCCGGCTTTCAGTGTGCCCGATGAGCTCAGCGTAGGCGCCACATGGGCTATGCCGTCTTCCTGCGCCAATGTCTGCAGTTTGCTCAGCGTCAGGGGGTTGTTGCGCCTGGCGCGGACGCTGACCGTAAACAGGTTGGTGCCCATGCCCTCGATTCTGCTGGTGACATAGCTTGAGCTGCCCTGGGCAATGGCCACCAGCACCACAATGGCCAGCACGCCGATGATGATGCCAAGCATCGTCAGGAAGGAGCGCATCCGGTTGCCGGAAATGGATTTTAAGGCCATGCTAAACGACTGCATGATGATCTCCTTCCCCTTCAAATATCCGCCCGTCGATAATGCGCAGCGTCCGCTTGGCGCGGGATGCGACATTCGCGTCATGGGTGATGATGACAATGGTCTTTCCGGCCTGATTGAGTTCGCCCATCAGCTTCATCAAATCATCACCGGTTTTGCTGTCCAGATTGCCTGTCGGCTCATCGGCCAGAATCAGTTTCGGACTGGTTGCCAGAGCCCTGGCGATCGCCACGCGCTGCTGCTGGCCGCCGGACAGCTGGTTGGGCCGGTGATGCAGGCGATCACCCAATCCCACCATCTCAAGCGCCTCCCTGGCCCGTTTGCGCCGTTCTCTGACGCCTGTCTGCTGATAAATCAGGGGCAGCTCCACATTTTCAAGGGCATCCAGGCGATGGAGAAGGTTAAAGCCTTGAAAGATAAAGCCGATGTCCTCGCCGCGCAGCCGGGCCAGCTGGCGCTGGGAATATGTTGTGATTTCCTTTCCGTCCAGAACATAGCTTCCCTTGTCGGGCAGGTCCAAACACCCCATGATGTTCATCAGTGTCGACTTCCCGCTGCCCGAAGGGCCGATGATGGACAGGTATTCGCCCTCCTGTATGTCCATGCTGATGTGATCCAGCGCGTTGATCGTTTCACCGCCCAATGAATAGCTTTTTACGATGTCCTTCATCTCGATCATCATCAGTTTCCTCCCGGCCTTCCTGAACCGCCGCCGGGGAAGTTCCCGCCGCCGTTTCCGCCGCTTCCGGGGGAATTCCTGTTGCCGCCGTCAATGTTCATCGGCATGGTCATACCGCCATCCGTCCTGTTGAATCTGTTGTTGGTTTCCCCAGCGGCGGAGGACGCCGTGCGCACGACAAGTACTTCGTCCCCCAGGCTGAGGCCGGAAAGCACGGCGACATAATCCGCGTCGCTTAATCCTGTGGTTACATAGTTTTTCAGGCCCGGCGCTTCCTTGGTGGCCGTATAGTTCTCACTGTACAGCCATACATAGCTGCCCTGCTTATCGCTTTGCAAAGCCGACAGCGGGATCAGCAGCGCGCCGCTTTGTTCGCCCGTCATGATGGTCGCCGTGCCGTTCATGCCTAGCTTGAGCTTTTCGTCGCCCTTTACCTCCAGTGTTACCTGGTAGCTTGTGATGCCGCCTGAGGATTGCCCCAGCTGTGAAATGCGGCTGACCGAGGCCGCATAGCTCTGGTCTGAAAGCGCGTCCATCACCAGGGTCGCTTCCTGGCCCTTTTGAACCTTAATGATGTCCAGCTCGTCAACGCTGATTTCCATCTCAAAGTTGTCGCCAACATAGAGGCTCAGCAATGTCTGATCCTTTTCTGTTGTCTCCTTCTCAATCGCGCTGATCTCCGACACAATGCCTGCCTGGGCCGCGTATAGATAAGGATCGGCCGCCAGCGCCTTCACCTGTTCCAGTTCAGCCCATTGATCTTCTCTTTCCTGAACCTTTTCAAAATACTCATCCGTAAATGAAAGGTCTGAAAACTCAATCAGTTTGGTTGTGCGGCTCATGCTGCCGTTGAGGGTTCCCGGTATCGCGGATATCCGCCCGTCCAGAAAGGAGATCAGCTTGTAGGGCAGGTTGACTTCCGCTTTCACAGTCGCCAGGATCGCGTTGCCCGACAGCACCTGGACCTCCTCGCCGGGAAGCACCCTGCTGTCAGAGAATGTCAGGATCATGGTATCACCTATTACACGGTTCACATAGCCCGTGTATTTGCTTGTCCCGTACTGGATCACATAGCTGTCCCCGATCGCCGCCCCCGCTTGAGCGGGGATGGTGATCTTCATCAGGCCGTCCATTGAAAACAGCATCAGCGCGCCGTCCCGCTTCATAACATCGTCGATCATCTCGCCCTTTTTGGCATAAATCGCCTTCAAGCGTCCGGAGGTTCCGGCGGTAATGACGCCCGTATCACTCTGAGCGGCCGCAAGGGACAGGATCTCGCTGTCCAGGCTGGTTATATCCGTTTGCATGGTTTTGATGGCATCTTCCAGCAGCTTGACATTCACAGACAGCAAGGGGGTTCCCGCTTCCACAGCGTCACCCGCGCTGACAAGCAGCTCATCGATTTTTATATCGACAGGGGCCTTGATCACCTCGGTCTGGGAAATGCTCAATGACCCTGTGCTGATAACCTGCTGCGACAGGCTGCCCGAACTGGCTTTGATGCGTGAATAATTGATATCTTCTCCCTTTTCACTATTATTTCTATATTGCACGTACCGATAGCCGCCATAGCCCACCCCCGCGATTATAACCAGAATCAAGAGGATTTTTAGAATTTTTCCAACTGTTTTCATCATCAGCCAAACTCCTTGCAAAACGATTGTTCTATCCAAAAAAAGTATATCTGTCAAATATGAATTTAAATGAGTTAATCTATGAACAAATTGAAAAGAGTCATTCAATTGATCCTTTTCCTGCCGTTTTTTTCTGGAATTTTCCTGTTATTTTTGTATTCATACCGTGGTTTATGCTATACTATCACCAACTTTGGAGGTATGCAAGCAATGCAAGTACATGTGTATGAATCCCCGGCCCAGACGGCCAAAGCAGCGGCCAGCCTGTTCGCCGCCCGGCTTCTTTCAAAGCCTGACAGCATTCTCGGCCTGGCGACAGGATCCACCCCGATCGATACCTACAATCTTCTGATCAAATACCATCAGGACGGGATGCTCGATTTTTCAAAAGCCCGCAGCTTCAATCTGGACGAATACGCGGGCCTCAGCCCCGATCATCCCTGCAGCTACCGCCGGTTTATGGATGAACATCTTTTCAACCACATCAATATGGATGAAACCCATGTTCCGCTCGGTTCGGCTGAGGATTTGCAAGCGGAAGGCCGACGATATGACGAATTGATCGATCAGGCCGGCGGCATCGACATCCAGCTGCTGGGCCTGGGTCAAAATGGTCATATCGGTTTTAACGAACCCGCTTCTTCCTTCAGCTATGCCACGCAGGTGGTCGAGCTGACCCAGAGCACCATTGAAGCCAATCAGCGCTTTTTTGAGCGGAAGGAAGATGTGCCCACCCACGCGATCTCGCTTGGCATCGGCGGTATCATGAAGGCAAAGCAGATCGTTCTGATTGCCTTTGGCGACAACAAGGCGCAGGCTGTGCGGGCCATGGTGAAAGGTCCGGTGGATCCGATGTGCCCGGCCAGCATCCTTCAGCTGCACCCGGATGCTGTGATTCTTCTGGACAAGCAGGCGGCTTCTCTTTTGTAATTCTGTGGACAAGCCTGTGGACAGCCTTGTCCCTTCCGTTTTTTCCGGTTTCCTGTCCCATGTTCTGCTTCCACAGGCTGTGGAAAGGCCATCTGTGGATAGTGAGGATAAACATGAAAATCCGGGCGGCTCTGTTCCTTTTTCAAGATGAACATCTGCCAGGATGTCCGAGCGGCTTCGACCCGGAAACCAAAAAAGGCACTTCGGTCATCATCAAGCGACTGTCAGCCGCTTGATGCCTTAGATATCAACCGGATATCCACCTGCAACGTGTCCTTTATCTACAGTTTCTCCACCGTGAAAAGCGTGAGTCTGTCAGGCCCTTTGCGGCTTATCCACCGAATCCACAGCCCCTACTACTACTTCTACCTATATATTCTACAACTCCATCAGCGAAAGGACGTACCACCATGCGGTTTACAGTACATGCCGAGGACATCAACCACAGCCTGAACCTGGTCACCAGGGCACTGCCCCAGCGCTCCCCCAAGGACGCTTACGAGGGTGTGTTTATTGAAACAACGGATGAGGGCGTTCAGCTCAGCTGCACCAACGGCGAGATGAGCATCAAAACACTGGCCCCGGCCATCATTGAAGAGGACGGATGCGCCCTTTTGCCGGCCAAGTTGCTTTCGGAGTTGCTGCGCAAGATACCGGGTGAAATATCCATTCAGACAGAGGCCGGAAAAAAGGCGCTGATTACGGCGGAAGGCAACAGGACCACCATGATGTGCCTGGAAGCCGATGATTTTCCGGATATTGAGGACATCAACGGCGGCTTTGTGACCACCCTGCCCCAAAACAGGCTGCGTGAATCCATCAGCCGCATCATCTTTGCCATCTCCGCGGATGAAACCCGGCCGATTCTGACCGGCTGCCTGATGGAAACCTATGCGGAGGATGTCCGCTTTGTTTGTCTGGACGGTTTCCGCCTGGCGATGCAGCGTGTCAGCGTCAATCATGACCTGCCCGCGGGCAAGGAAGTACAGGCTTCTGTGCTGCCGGGCAGCATCATCGGCGAGATCAGCCGCATGGTGGAAGACAGCGGGGATCCGGTGGAACTGCACTGCACCAACACGCACCTGATGGCCAGGTTCAACAAGACCAAGGTGTATTGTCCTCTGATTCCGGGCGAATACATCAACTATAAGCAGATTCTGCCTTCAACCTGGACGACGGCTATCCGTGTGGACAAAGCCCAGGCCATGTCCGCCATTGAGCGCTCGGCCCTGATTGCCAGGGAAAGCAGTTCCTACTTGCTTAAAATCAAGATCGATGAAGACAATATGACCATCATGGCTAATTCGGAGCGATCCAGCGTGGTTGAAAAGGTGGCCATCGACTTTGAAGGCTCCCCCCTTGATATCGCCTTCAACGCCCGGTACCTGATCGACGTGATCAAAAACATTGATACGCCCGATCTGGCGATGCGCTTCAATACCAATGTGAGCCCCTGCATCATCTGCCCGGTCAGCGGAAACCAATATACCTATCTGGTTCTGCCTGTGAGGGTGTCAGAATAAGGCGATGGAGGAACTGCTCAGCACAAGCGGGCTGTCCAAAAAGTACGGCAGCCGCTATGCCCTGAAAGATGCCGATATTCATATCAGGCAGGGGGACATCTATGGCCTGATCGGCAGAAACGGCGCGGGCAAAACGACCCTGATGAAGATCATCAACAGCCAGATTACAAAGACGTCGGGGGAGGTTTATACCAGGGGAAAGCCCATGCCCTTTGGCAGGCCGGGCATCAGGATCGGCGCCCTGGTTGAGGCACCCGGACTTTACCCGGATTGCACCGCGCACGATAACCTCATGTACAAATGCATCGCGATGGGCGTTTATAAAAAAGACTATGTTGAAGGCTTGCTTCGGCGGGTGGAGCTGCAGGATACCGGCAAGAAAAAGGCCAGGCAGTTTTCACTGGGCATGAAGCAGCGCCTTTCCATTGCCCTGGCCCTGGTGAACGAGCCGGACCTGCTGATACTGGATGAACCGATCAACGGGATGGACCCCCAGGGCATACGGGATATCCGTCAGATGCTGGTGGATATCAACCGGCAGATGGGCGTGACCATCCTGATTTCCAGCCACATCCTTGATGAGTTGGCGAAATTTGCCACAAGCTACGGCATCATCAAAGAAGGGCTCGTGCTGCGCGAATTTACCAAGGAACAACTGGACAGTGAAAACCGCTCCGGCATTGAAGTGGAAAGCCCCCGGATCGACGCGGTCCAAAGCCTCCTCAGGGATAAAATGAACATCACAGACATGGAAATCTTGCCGGACGGCCGGCTGCTGATCCGGGAAAGCATAGAGCAATACAGGGAGATCAGCCGCCTTTTATTTGATCAGGGCATTTATGTTTCCCAGTTTTCCGTGCGCCATGAATCGCTTGAGGATTACTTCATGAGCATGACGGGGGGAACAGGCCTATGATCGCTTATCTGCGGATGGATATCAGGCGCTTGCTAAAGACACGCGGTTTTTACGCGGCCATGATCGTGGCCCTTGTCTTTTTGTCCATCTTTGCGCTGGCCAGCTATTATGTGACGGGCATTGCCGAGGAAATGATGCCCGGCAGCCGGGCAATGATCAACGATCAGATGGTCAATGAGGCGCGGGCGTACATGACCTTCAATTTCTTTTTCAGTTTCTTTTTCAGTCTGCCGGGCATGCGCATGCTTCATATGCTGCTGAGCCTTTTTGCGGCCGGCTATCTGTCCAAGGAACATCAATCGGGCTATCTGAAAAATTTGCTTTCTCTGGGCGGGATGCGGGGCAAATGGATGGTTTCAAAAACACTGACCATGCTGTTGGCCACCTTGATGTTCTATGCCGTGTTCGGCCTGGCCTGCGCGGCGGTGCTGGTTCTGTACGGAAACCCGGTGGTGATTCATATTCATGAAGTCGCGCCCTTCCTTCTGAGGCAGGTAACGGTGGACATGGCGCTGTACGCCGTGATCATGCTGGGGCTTATGTTTTTCCAGTCCAAGGCGGCAGCCATTGTGATTGCCCTGACGCTCAGCCTGAATATCCAGGGGCTTTTCTACCTGCTGATCGATTGGGTCGGCATTCTGCCGGTCAAGCTGGCGCGCTACGGCATGATGAACTTAGCCGCAAACGCTGAAATGCCGGGCAGCATGTCCGGCATCATGAGCGGGGCGGGCATAGGGGCCGTAAGCGCGGGCGATGGCGGCCTGCTGCTTCCTGTTGCCGGAAGCATCCTGGCGGTTTCCCTTGTGCTGAGCGCTTTTGCGCTCAGGCGCGTGGACTATCGGGGATAAGCATGACAGCCTGTGTTTCACGTGAAACAGGAGCGCCGGTTCGGGATACACGACAAAGCTTTTCATTGGCATTAACAAATCAAAGCACATATAAAAACAAAAAAAATCACTTGTCATGTGAAAAGGGCTTCCATTATATAAGAAATAGTGATAAAATTATTATAAATCAATCTTCATGTTGTTTGAGAAGCCCCTGAGCGGACAATAATTGTAGAGGAGCATCTATCATGGGCAAATTAATCAATGAACTCAAGGACATGGGCTATGAGTTTCAAGAGGGAAACCTCGTTATGGAAGTGGAAGTCGCGGGGAAGCAGGTCGAAATTCACGACCTTCGGGTAAAGTCCGCTGAAGGGCAGATTATCCTGTTGAAGCGTGACATGACGCCGATGCTGTTTCCCGGCAAGGAAAGGGAGGATGTCAGGACCACCTGCGGCGATGTCTACCGCGATTTTTACGGCCTGGATGAAGAGAGTATGGCCATGCTGCTGTACAACCATTCCATGCGCACGCGCAGATATTTTGAAGAGCAGCGTGAAAAGATCGGCCTGATCTCCATCAAGGAAGGCCCGCCTGAAAGCTTTTTTGTTCTGGACGATTTTGATGTGGGCATGGGCATCGGCCTGATCGAAACAGGCCGCTACGCGGACGGACGCTTTGTTGCCCAAAGCGCCAGCGAAACCTTTTATGACGACGCGGATGTTCTGCGCATGCACTTCACCCACCTGCCTGATGAGAAGGATGTGGAAAGCGCGCTGCTGATCCGCAAGACAGAGCGTGATTTCAAGCTGGGGCGTCACCGCGAGTATTTTGACTGCCAGGATTGCGGGCAGAAAAAGCACTGGCTGGATATCCCCGGAACTTTGAAAGAAAAACTGGACCTTCGATTGATGCGCAAATGCGGCTGTCAGAAAAAATAAATACAAGGAGCAAAACCATGGAAGAAATGATGATGGACAAGAACGCAAGGGAGCGGGCAAGCGACGCGATGATGCGGCGTATGCCGGCCTACTACCGCCGCCTTCAGGAGCTGGAGGCGCTGGGCTTTACGGTGATCTCCTCCAAGGAACTGGCTAGGCGCATGAGCCTGACCGATTCGCAGATTCGCCACGACTTCAACGCCTTTGGCGGATTCGGGCGGCGCGGACGCGGCTATACGGTCGAGCTGCTGCGAAAGTCCATCGGTGATATTCTGGATATCAACCGCAAGCACGATATAATCATCATCGGCTGCGGCAACATGGGCAAGGCGCTCGCGCAGTATAAGGGCTTTGGCGAAAACAACTTCAACCTGACAGCCATCTTCGATGCGGACAGCGAGATGGTAGGCAAGCGCTTTGGCGGCGCACGGGTCTACGCGGTCAACGGCCTGGCAAAGTATCTGCAAAAGCATCCCGTTGATGTGGCGATTATTTCAACGCCTTCCAACGCTGCTCAGTCCCTGGTGGAACCGCTTGTTCAAAACGGCGTCAAGGGCATCTGGAACTTCGCGGCGGTGGATATCACGGCGCCGCCGGAGGTTGTCGTCAACAACGTCCATCTGACCGACAGCCTGATGATGCTGACCTTCCGCATGCATGAAAAGCAGGTTCTTGAGGAGAACAAGAGCTGGGTCAGCAATGAAGATAAGGAATAAACAAACAGCATAGCAAAAGCTTCGGCATACAATAAGGCATGCTTCCGCTCAAGAAGAAACCTCCACAGTAGAAATCGTGGAGGTTTCTTCATGGGGTGATTACCGGCTAAGCCGGAGGTTTTGATTTTCCGAAAGGGTACTTCATCGAACACAACAATCAGTCCCCCGTCCGCGGCCTGCCTTTGAGCATTCTGAATGTTTCACGTGAAACATTCAGACATAAAAAGTGCCCGGCACGATCTCTCATGCCGGGCGGGGGAAAAAGGAAGGAGATAGGACGGTCAAAGTCTGGCGATCAGAGCGTTGGTAATATCCTTCAGGAAGGCACGCGTATCGTCATTGTTGACCCGGCCTTGTTCGTCCAGCAGGCTCATCACGCTGCCGATGTAGGCTTCGGGCTGCTGGACCGGCTGAAGGTTGAGAAAGGTCATCACCTGGCGCAGGTGGTGGTTGGCGCCAAATCCGCCGATCGCGCCGGGGGAGACGCTGACGATGGCGGCGGGCTTTCCGTTCCACTTGTTCTCGCCGTAGGGGCGGGACGCGACGTCAAGCGCGTTCTTGATGGCGGCCGGGAAGGAGCGGTTGTACTCCGGTGTGGCAAAAATAAAAGCATCACAGGCTTCCACCTGCTTGCGGAAATTGACATAACTCTCCGGGGTCTGTCCGGGCGCCTCATAATCCTGGTTGAACAGTGGAAGGTGCCCGATCTCCAGCACCTCAGCCTCATAGCCTTGGGGCAGTTGAGCTTTCAGCTCATTGGCGATGCTGCGGGTAAAGCTGCCTTTGCGAAGGCTGCCGACGATAATACCGATTTTCTTAGACATAGATACCAAATCCTTTCGTAGTACCGGATTTCACACCGGATGAAGGAAATATACCCCCGAGTCAGAATGTTTAATCACTAAAGGAAATAGCCCAAATGAACAGTCTGCTTGTATCCCTGATCAGGAGGAAAAGCGGCGCGGCTGTGAGGCCTTATAGCTTAGCTTGTGATGCTTTAAGGATCAAAACGATTGTAAAATCCGCATGTTGTCCCAATAAAAAAAACGGACGATTGCTCGCCCGCTTTCATTGCTGTTTGTGCGCAGGGTGAACCGGCTTTAGACCTCATGGTTTTCCGTCGCGTGGTCAAGGCAGCCCTTCAGCATCAGATGCACATGGTCGTCAGCGATGGTATAAAACACCATCTTACCCCTGCGATCGGCTTTGACCAGGTTGTTTTCCCGCAGCTTTCGAAGCTGGTGGCTGACGGCAGATTTGGTCATGCGCAGCGCCGCCGCCAGGTCGCATACGCACATCTCGGCCCTGTCCAGGGACCAGAGGATTTTGAAACGTGTGCCGTCGCCCATGACCTTAAAAAAAGTCGCGGCGTCAAAAAACACCTGTTCCTCAGGCATCTGGCTCACCACATCATTCACCACATCCTCATGGATGGTGTTGCTGGAACAGGTATACATCAAGCGCTTATCGGCCATGAACTCCCCTCCTTGTTGCTGTGCCTATCGTAGCATGAATGACAAATGCGCGCAATCATTTAGAAAAACCTGACCCTGTCCTTCAAAGCCTTCTCGTATCGATGCCGTGTGATGAAAAGGAAAAAG
>CAZYKQ010000045.1:0-14209 GCA_964648235.1 uncultured Christensenella sp.
ATGTCAGCATTAGGTCAAAATCTGAACAACGGTCTGTATATTCTATTAGCTATATTTATGTTTGGCGTTCTCATAACCATTCATGAGGCGGGGCATTTCTGGGCCGCACGTTTCAGCAAGATTCCTGTACGTGAGTTTGCCATTGGCTTTGGTCCGAAAATATTTGGTTGGAAGAGCAAGAAACATGAAACAGACTTTTCGATCCGCATCATTCCAATGGGTGGGTTTTGCGCCTTCTATGGGGAGGATGACGGAAGTGAGGAGGCCAAGGCGGACCCCAGGTATTTTGGTAACTTCAGTGCATGGAAACGTTTGATGACAATTCTGGCTGGCCCTGTGATGAATGTTGTGCTTGCGTTTGTTGTTGCCGTTGGGTTCTTTGCGCTCAGCGGCATCCCCGCCGTTACCGGCCCCGCCAGCACGACCATTCAGTCATTAAACGAGAACGGGCCTGCCGCGGCGGCAGGTCTTCAACCTTACGATAAGATTTTATCGATTAACGGAATACAGGTTACAGATAATGTTTCTGACCTGATCAATGAAGCGACACGCGAGGGGGAGGCGACGCTTGAGATCGTGATTGAACGTCCTGGCAAAGGAGAAATGACGGTGGAAGTAACTCCCCTGTTTGATAATAGCGCACGACGCTATATGATGGGCGTCAGCCTGATAACCAGCGTGCCGCAGGAATGGCATCAGGGGACATTTTTTGATATGCTTTCTTCGGCACTGGATATGTGTGTGGAGACAAGCACAGGTATTTTAAGAGTGCTTGGCAACTTGATTTTCCGAGGGCAGGGGTTCAGTGACCTGACAGGGTTTGTAGGGGTCACGGGGACCATTGTTCAAACAACCAAGTCAAGCCAATTGCCCGGCTATTTATACCTGATGTGTATGATTTCTATCAACCTTGGCCTGTTTAATTTGCTGCCCATTCCGGGCCTTGACGGGAGCCGCATTATCTTTTTGCTGATCGAAGCGGTTCGCGGCAAGCCTTTTAAGCGCGAGGGGTATGTACATGCTTTTGGTATGATTTTATTATTTGCTTTGATGATTTGGGTGAATCTGCGAGATATATTGAGGTTATTCTAATGAGTATTAAGAAAGCTGTAGTTGCAGGAAAGGTTGGTTTTGGAGCGGATTTTCCCATAAGCATTCAATCCATGACCAATACTCCTACAGAGAATATAACGGCGACCAGCGAGCAAATCATGCAACTGGCAAATGCCGGGGCAGATCTGGTACGCGTCTCTGTATATAATGAGGATTGTGTAAATGCTGTGCGATCGCTGGTGGACGCAAGCCCTGTTCCACTGGTGGCGGACATACACTTTGATCATCGTCTGGCAATCGGGGCCATTGAGCAGGGTATCAGCAAGTTGCGTATCAACCCCGGTAACATAGGTGGTAATGAGAAGGTAAAGGTTCTGGCTGACTGCGCGAAGCGTCATGGCATTCCGATCCGGATCGGAGTCAATACCGGTTCTTTACCCAAAGATATTCTGGCAACCTACGGCGGTATTACGGCTGAAGCAATGGTAGAGTCAGCCCGACGCCATGTGAAGCTCCTTGAAGCGGCTCACTTTGACGACATTGTCATTTCGCTAAAAGCAAGCGATGTGCGGCTGACAGTTGACGCCTACCGTTTGGCGGACAAATCATTTGATTATCCCTTGCATGTGGGCGTCACAGAGGCCGGTTTGCCCGGACAGGGGACCATTAAATCGGCCATTGGTATCGGTTCGTTGCTGTTGGACGGAATCGGGAGCACCATCCGTGTATCTTTGACGGGATCTCCTTTGTCCGAGCCCAAAGCTGCTCGCGACATTCTAAAGGCCATCGGACTTATTGGAGGTATACAGCTAATTTCTTGCCCCACATGCGGACGCACCCAGGTCGACTTGGAGGGGATCGCAAGGGAAGTGGAGCGCCGAACAGCCGATATTAAGGAAAGCC
This sequence comes from uncultured Christensenella sp., assembly GCA_964648235.1. Taxonomy (GTDB): domain Bacteria; phylum Bacillota; class Clostridia; order Christensenellales; family Aristaeellaceae; genus UBA1038. The sequence continues at coordinate 1,957 of CAZYKQ010000045.1, forward strand.
TTACAGTCGCCATCATGGGCTGTATTGTCAATGGGCCGGGAGAGGCCCAAGGAGCGGATATTGCCTATTGTGGTGGTGGGAAGAATACCGGCGCGCTGTATATACGCGGTAAGTTTATCCGAAGGATCACTGACAATACAGCTGATGAGATTATCGCTGCGATTTATGAGTTTATCGCCCAGCAAAATTAAGTCTTAGGAGAAAAGCTTTGACCTTTGATGATCTATTGGACATGATTAGTTCAAACATTCCTGCCCTTCGTGGAAAGCTGCGTTTTGAGAAGGGTAGATATAACGCGGAAAGCGGGCATGCTCATCTATACTTTTTATCGGATATTTTAGTGGATGAACATATGTTCATGAGCCTGAAAAAGATCGTCGGGAAAACCTTTCCTGGCATGCAAGTATCCCTGCGTGTCGCCTCACCGGCCTTGGCAGACGATTTTCTGGCGCATCCGGAACAATATGCACAGGTTCTTCTCGCGGTCATCGGCAGGGCGCATCCGGCTGCCCTTCCCTGGAGCGCCGAAATTCGTTTTGTTTCCGAAGAAAAGGGCATAGGCCTCGAGATGCCTGATGACTTTTCTTTGGATTATTTTAAAAATCAGGACATTTCCAAGCTGTTATCCATCGCAATTGCAGATATCTTTCGCATTGATCCGCTTATCTCCTTGAAACTGCGAGCCGATGCCGACAAACGTTTGGAACGTTTGCGACGGGAGCGTGAAGAAGAGGAAGAAAGACTGAAAAAAAAGGCGGAAGCAGCGATTCAGTCAAAACAGATTCCGGAAAAAACAAACAAGAAGCCTAAACTTCAGCGCATCAAAGGGGCTGTGATTGCCGATCCTCCCGTTCCCATCAGCGGGCTTACTGAAATATCGGGACGTGTTACCGTCGCGGGTAAAGTAGTCAATGTGGAGCGAAAAGATATTCCAGGCAAGGAAATGGTTCTGCTGACCTTCACGCTTACAGACTTTGAAGGTTCCATTAATTGCAAAATTTTTCTGCGCTTCCGTGACAGCCGTTTTAACACCAACGGGGCCCCGACGGCTGAAGAGATTAAAAAGGTTGAAGATGTGATTGCAAAGGTGAAAGTAAATGCCGGTTTGAAGGTTAGGGGAACCTGTCAAATCGACAGCTTCAGCCGAGGATTGGTACTGATGGCCCAGGATATCTCCGAGCATGACTTGATCAAACGCAAGGATAAGGCGGAGCATAAGCGCATTGAGTTGCATGCTCATACTCAGATGAGCGTCATGGATGCCACGGTTTCAGCTTCGGATCTGATTGCCAGGGTTGCAAAATGGGGTCATAAAGCCGTTGCGATTACTGATCATGGGGTGGTACAGGCATACCCTGAAGCTTTTTCCGCCGCGAAAAAACATCAGATCAAGCTGATTCCGGGTGTCGAGGGATATATGATGGACAGTACACCCATTGTCCATCATGCGACGCAAGCCGCTCTTGACGACGCGATTGTTGTACTGGATTTCGAAACCACCGGCCTTAATACACGCAGCGACCGAATCATCGAGATCGGCGCTGTTAAACTGAAAAACGGGCATATTATTGACACGTATACTGAAATGGTCAATCCCGGCATACCGCTTCCTGAAAAAATTACTGAGATTACCGGCATCTCGGGTCATATGCTGATGGACGCTCCATCAGCGGAGCAAGCATTACCTAAGCTGCTGGATTTTATTGGGAATGCACCGCTGGCAGCACATAACGCGGGATTCGACTGCGCGGTCCTTGACAGTGAGTTGAAAAGGATGGGCATACAACGAAAATGGACAGTGATTGACACACTATTTTTTGCGCAAAAAATCTATCCGGATTTTACACGGTTCAATCTGAAGAGTGTGTGTAAAAAGCTTGGTGTTTCGCTTAAAAATGCGCATCGGGCAGTGCATGATGCGACGGCTACCGCGCAGGTTCTGGCGATTATGATGGATGTAGCAAAAGCAAGAGGAGCGACTACGCTTGAAGATATTGACAGAGTTATAGAGGGTTATACCAAGGGTGTGGATCGTCATGTGATTCTGCTTGCCGCTTCCCAGCAGGGGCTGCAAAACATCAATCGTTTGGTTACAATGTCGCATTTGGATTATTTTCACTATGTGCCGAAAATGCCGCGAGATAAGATTAAACAGTACAGAGAAGGGATCCTGATCGGCTCTGCTTGCTCAAATGGAGAGATTTTCCAAGCTATTCTGGAAGGAGTGGATGAGGAGAGCCTTGAGAACATTGCCAGCTTCTATGATTATCTTGAAGTGCAGCCGGAAGATAACCACGAGCTATTGCTCATCCGCGGCCTGGTCGACAGCCGTGAAGCCTTGGTGAATATTAATCGGCGCATTATTGCATTGGGGGAACGCTTGAATATCCCTGTCGTTGCGACGGGGGATAGCCATTATCTTGAACCTGAGGACAGTGTTTTTCGGGCCATTTTACACCACAGTCAACGCGACGAATACGCAGATGAGCTGCCCAGGCAATTTTTACGCACAACGGAAGAAATGTTAGAATGCTTTGCCTATTTAGGAGAAGAGAAAGCGAAAGAAATCGTCATTGAAAACCCTCAAAAAATAGCGGATAAAATTGGTGATATTTCACTCTATCCCAAACATCCCCAAGGACTGACTACTTTTTCGCCAGTTTGGGATACTGCCAATGAAGATATCAGAAACATGGCAATAGATACCGCGCATAAACTCTATGGCACCCCACTGCCTGATTTGGTTGAGAAGCGCTTGGATAAGGAACTAAAATCCATTATCGGTTACGGTTATGCTACCCTGTACAGTATTGCTAACAAGCTGGTGACCAAATCGATGAACGACGGCTATCTTGTTGGAAGCCGCGGCTCGGTCGGCTCCTCTTTGGTGGCAACAATGTGCAATATTACAGAAGTAAACCCATTGCCCGCGCACTATCGTTGCGAACAGTGCAGGTCTGCAGACTTTGATATTCCCAAGGGTTATACAGTTGGAATTGACCTTCCGGATAAAGATTGTCCTGTTTGCGGCAGTAGGTTTATCAAAGACGGCTATGATATTCCTTTTGAGGTTTTCCTGGGGTTTAAAGGGGATAAAGTGCCTGATATTGACCTTAACTTCTCCGGTGAGTACCAGTCTAAGGCACACGCTTATGTTGAAGAGCTTTTCGGGAAGGGTTTTGTATTCCGCGCCGGGACCATTGGCACCCTGCAGGAAAAGACTGCCTATGGCCTTGTGCTCAAATACATGGAAGAAAAAGGAAAACAATTGTCAGATGCTGAAAAATCGCGTCTGGCCTTAGGATGTGTGGGAGTAAAGCGAACGACAGGCCAGCATCCCGGAGGCATCGTCGTGCTGCCCAAGGAGTATGAGATTACACAGTTTACCGCAGTACAGCATCCTTCAGACGATTCTTCAAAGGGCGTCGTCACCACACACTATGATTTTGCATCCATGCATGATATTTTGGTGAAGCTGGATATACTCGGGCACGATGATCCGACGATGATCCACATGATGGAGCGTATCAGCGGCGTGCCATATCATGAGGTGGCGCTGGATGATCCCAAGGTCATGTCTTTATTCAGGTCAACAGAGGCGTTAGGGGTTAAGCCTGAAGATATTTACAGCGATACGGGAACCCTTGGCGTGCCGGAGTTTGGCACCGGTTTTGTTCGCCAGATGCTGATGGATACTCTTCCGACCACAATGGAGGAATTGATCCGCATATCAGGCCTTTCGCATGGTACCGACGTCTGGTTGGGCAATGCCAAAGATTTGATTGACAAAAAGACGGCAACGCTGAAAAGTTGTATCTGTACCCGCGATGATATTATGAATGCTTTGATCGCGCGCGGTGTGCCTGATAAAATTGCTTTTGATACCATGGAAAGTGTGCGCAAGGGCAAAGGGGTCAAGCCCGAGATGGAAACCGCTATGAAGGAAAATGGTATTGAGCAGTGGTACATTGATAGTTGCAACAAGATTGCTTATATGTTTCCCAAAGGACATGCGGTTGCCTATGTGACGATGGCGTTGCGAGTCGCCTGGTATAAGGTGTATAAGCCCCTTGCCTATTATGCTGCCTATTTCACAATTCGTTCCAAAGGTTTTGACGCGCGGACAATGACGCGGCCGCGGATCTATATCCGCCAAATGCTGGAAGATTATCAGGCAGTCGACAGTAAGGAGCTAAGCGCTACTCAAAAAGATGAGATTGTCGCGCTTGAAATGGTCAATGAGATGCTGGCGCGTGGCTTCAGCTTCCTCTCGCCAGATCTTTACAAGAGCGAAGCGGAAGAATTTCTGATCGAAGACAATGGTTTGCGCGTTCCTTTCTCATCCATGGGAGGATTTGGCGAGGAAGCTGCGCGCAGCATCATTGACGCGAGGCGCGAGCCCTTCTTGTCTGTTGAGGATTTAAAGAAGCGTACTAAGGTGACCAGCAGCGGCATTGAGATGCTGAAAGAAGCAGGGGCTATGCGTGATCTGTCTGACACAAATCAGGTAGATTTTTTCAGTATGTTTTAATCCGGAGATGAGGCGGATTATTGATTTATACTTATAAAATTGCTTGTAAAGCGCGCTTTTGTATGATATAGTCATTATGTGATTGACTAAGGAAAGAAGGGTTTAGCCAAGAGTGGGAGTTGCGTTGGGCGGGGGTCAGTGCTATGCACGGATCTTTTTCGTTACCCAACGTATGCCTGCTTTTTGTGTTGCAGATCAGGAATGGCGAAGAAAAAAGATAAAGTAAATGTCAAACAACTTGGCCTTGAGCTGGCCGAACAAATGGGGTATGAGCTTGTGGATGCCGGCTTTGAGAAGGAAAGTGCCGGACAGTACCTTCGTTATTACTTGGACAGTGAGCAGGGCATCAGTTTGGATGACTGCGAGGCGTTTCACAAAAGGATCCAGCCTCTGGTGGAAGAAGTAGACTATGATTTTTTAGAGGTTTCCTCGCCCGGTGTTGAACGGCCGATTAAAACACCTGCTTATGCGGCCAAGGCAGTCGGACACCCTGTTGAGATAAAGCTGTATCGTCCCCTAAATGGTCAGAAAGTATACGCGGGCATTTTTAAGGGGTTGGACGATGAGGGATATCACCTGGATGCGGACGGGGAGAATCTGACTTTTCTGTTGAAAGATGTCGCTGTCGCCAAAAGAACCATTGATGTTGAAGAGGAAATTGCTGCGGCCGATGAGGCTTTGCAAATACAGGAGGAAATAAATGAGCAGTGACAAGCTTGATTTAATGGATGCCATTTCGATGCTGGCGCGCGAAAAGGATATAAACGAAGGTGTCCTGGTAAACACCATCGAGGAAGCGCTCAAAGTTGCATACAGGCGAAACAATAAGTTAAACAGCGCCAATTTAAATTTGACAGCCCATCTGAGCAAAAAGGATGGGGCGAAGCTGTACGCACGCAAAACTGTCGCAGAAGTGGTTGAAGAACAGGATCTGCAGATTAGTCTTGAGGAAGCCTTGAAGATTCGCAGCGATTATCAGATCGGCGATATCGTAGAGATTGATGTCACACCCGCGGATTTTGGGCGTGTGGCTGCGCAGACGGCTAAGCAAATGCTGGTGCAGCGCATCCGCGAAGCCGAGCGCGGAAAGATCTATGATGAGTACATTGAGAAAGAAAATGAAATCCTGACCGCGATTGTTCAGCGTGTTGAACCCAAGGCGGTGTATGTTGAACTGGGACGAACTGAGGGGGTCATGGAAGCCAGTGAGTTCATGCCGGGCGAAGAATACCGGGATGATGACCATATCAAGGTCTATGTTTTAAAGGTTCATCGTTCAGGCCCTGAATCCAGCCGCAACCCGCAGGTGTATGTCAGCCGCATTCATCCTGGCCTGGTCAAGCGTTTGTTTGAAATGGAGGTGCCGGAGATAGCTACCGGCCTTGTACAGATCAAATCTATTGCTCGTGAGGCGGGCAGTCGCACGAAGATCGCCGTTTACTCTGTTGATCCTATGATCGATCCTGTCGGTGCCTGCGTCGGGCCGCGCGGCTCACGCGTTGAAAATGTGGTTAAAGAGCTCAAAAACGAGAAGATTGACATTATCAAGTGGTCTGCGGATCCAGCTGAGTTTGTAGCTAACGCGCTTAATCCCGCTCATGTTGTCAGTGTGTTTATCTCCGAAAGTGAGAAAATTTGCCGGGTTGTTGTTCCGGATACCCAGCTGTCATTGGCAATCGGGAAAGAAGGGCAAAATGCGCGTCTGGCTGCGAAATTGACCGGGTGGAAGATTGATATCAAGTCGGAGACACAGGTAGCGGAATTGATGCGCGAACAAGGCATTAATATGGACGACATCGCTTTGGAAGAGCCTTTGATGGAGGGGGAGTATCCGGATTTTGACGCATTCCTCCCCCCCGAAAACCTTGAGATGTGAGGTAAGGAATGCCGAAAAAAATCCCCATGCGCATGTGCGTAGGATGCAGGGAGATGAAACCTAAAAAGGAGTTGCTGCGTGTAGTGCGCTCGCCTGAGGGAGAAGTATCCATTGATCCAGGCGGAAAGAAATCCGGGCGAGGGGCCTATGTCTGCCATCAGGAAGCTTGCCTGGCCCGCTCGATCAAGCAACGGCAGCTTGACAGAGCTTTGGAAGTCAGTATCGGACCTGATATTGCCAGGCAGCTTCAAGAAGCGCTGATGACACTTCCGCAGACAAAAGCAATCGATGGATAAATCAAAACTTGCCGGAATGCTTGGCCTGGCAGTGAGGGCCAGACAGGTGCAGTTAGGGTCGGGCCGAGCACTGGACTGTGTGCGGGGTGATAAAGCAGGGCTGGTCCTGCTGGACGAAGCGGCTTCCGAAAACACAAAGAAGCGTTTTGAGAATGCTTGCCAATCATATCAGGTGGCACACCTCCTATTATCGCCGGGCTTACTTGGCCGGGCGGTGGGCAAACCCGATACCATGGTGGCTGCGTTGCTTAAAGGCGGCATGGCTGAAAGATTGCGCAGTTTGGGCTGCGACGGTATAATGAACAACGAATGAGACAATGCGGAGGACAAGGGCTTAATGACAAAGGTCAGACTCAAAGAAGTCACCAAAGAACTTAATCAGACGGCGGGCGTAATCATATCGGAGACTGAGCGCCTCAAGCGGAATGCCGATATGTTAATTCAAGCGCTCCGCCAACAGGAGAGCCAATTCCTCCGCCAAGAGGAAGAAGAGCGTCAGAGGATTCGTTTAGAGCAACAGCAACAGCTGATGCAGCAGCAAACGAAAGCTTGGACTATGCCCGATGATGATGCTCAGACACAAGCAGATGAGCCAGATGAGGTTTTTACTGAAATTAAACAGGAAAAGGCAGAAGCTGTTTCGGTTTCTGCTCAAGAAGAAAAGCCTGTGCAGCTGCCTGAGGACGTTGCGGAGCCTTCTAAAGAGCCTGCAGCAAGTGTTAATGTGCCGGAAAAAGAGGTTATTGCAACAGCAACACCCAAAGAACCTGCCTCTTTATCCAATAAACCTGTTACTGAGCAGCAGCCTGTGCGTTCAGCGGCTGCCCCTCAGCCTCAGACGGCAAAGCCTGCGCAGCAGCAATATGGCCGTCCTGCCCCCGGCGCACAGCAGTATGGGCGTCCCGCTCCCGGCGCGCAGCAGTATGGCCGTCCTGCCCCCGGCGCGCAGCAGTATGGCCGTCCCGCTCCCGGTACACAGCAATATGGCCGCCCTGCCCCCGGCGCGCAGCAATATGGCCGTCCCGCTCCCGGGGCGCAGCAGTATGGTCGCCCTGCTCCCGGCGCTCAGCAGTATGGGCGTCCCGCTCCCGGCACGCAACAATACGGACGCCCTGCCCCCGGTAATCAGGGAGGCTTTGGACGTCCCGTACCCGGCGGTGCACCCCGGCCCGGCGGTCGTCCCGGCGCAGCTAAACCTGCAGTTGAAGACGCGCCCCTGCCCCTGGGCAAGGAGCGTGTCAGCAACTATGACCCCAATAAAAAGAATTATAATCGCCAGCACGATCCTGAACGTGTAAGCCGTAACAAGCGTCAGCAGGCGCGCAACAGCATAACCATGCATGACGATGACGCCGTGCGTGGAGGGAAACGCGCCAGGACAAGAAAACCTTCTGCCCAGCAGATGATGGCGCCTATTAAGATTGAGAAGGCTTACATGACTGCCGATACAATTACTGTGAAAGATCTGACCGAGCGCATCGGACGCCCGGCGGGTGAGATCCTCAAGAAACTTCTGCTGCTTGGCAACCTTGCGACCATTAATAGTGAGCTGGATTATGACACAGCTTCCCTGGTTAGCGCTGAATTTAACGTAGAACTTGAGATGAAGCTGGATAAAACGGCAGAAGATGTGTTGACGGAGTCTTCCGCTATTGAGGATGATGCAAAAGATCTGAAGCCTCGTCCCCCTGTAATCACCATCATGGGTCACGTTGACCACGGGAAAACCTCATTGCTTGACTATATCCGCAGCGCGCATGTTACCAAGTCCGAGGCCGGAGGCATTACACAGCATATCGGTGCCTACTCTGTTACTGTGAAGGATGAAATCATTACCTTCCTGGATACTCCCGGGCACGAGGCCTTTACAGCCATGCGTGCACGAGGCGCACAGGCAACAGACATAGCCGTGCTCGTGGTGGCGGCAGATGACGGCGTTATGCCCCAGACAGTTGAAGCGGTCAACCATGCCAAGGCTGCCGGGGTGCCAATCATTGTTGCAATCAATAAGATGGATAAAGACACAGCTAATCCCAGCCGTATCATGCAGGACCTGACCAACTATAGTCTTGTTGCGGAGGAATGGGGCGGCGACGTCATCATGGTGCCTGTCAGTGCATTGACAGGTGAAGGCGTTGACAAGTTACTTGATATGATCCTTCTTCAGGCAGAAGTTATGCAGTTGTGCGCTAATCCTGATCGCAAGGCACAGGGCGTTATTATTGAAGCCAAACTAGATAAGAGCCGCGGCCCATTGGCGACGGTTCTGTTGCAAAACGGTACGCTTCATGTCGGAGACAGCATCATTGCAGGGTTAGCTTCAGGCCGTGTGCGCGCCATGCAAAATGACAGAGGAGAGCGGGTGACCGAAGCGGGCCCCTCTATGCCCGTTGAGATCTCCGGCTTTAATGATGTTCCTTCTGCAGGCGATGAGATGGTTGCTGTTGAAGATGACCGCCTGACCCGTCAGGTAGCCGAGGAGCGCAGGGACAAAGAGCGGGAGCAGCGCGTTTTAGCCTCCTCCAAGGTAACGCTTGACAACCTCTTTGAGAATATTGCCGAAGGTAAGGTCGAAACACTTAATTTGATCGTCAAGGCGGATGTCCAGGGATCAGTTGAAGCTGTTCGACAGGCGCTTGAAAAACTTTCCAGTGACAAGATTAAGATTCGCGTGCTACATGCAGGCGTAGGCGCTATCACCAAAGATGATGTCAACCTGGCGACTGCCTTTAATGCAATTATTATTGGATTTAATATCCGGCCGGATAACAATGCACGTGATATAGCAGAGAAGGAAGAAGTGGATATTCGGCTCTACCGCGTGATTTACCAGGCCATTGAAGATATTGAAAAGGCTATGAAGGGTATGCTTGAGCCCGTGTTCAAAGAGAATTTGCTTGGTCATGCTGAAGTGCGCAATGTGTTCCGAATCACTGGCGCAGGCACGATTGCGGGCTGCTACATTACTGACGGTAAACTGCAGCGCAATGCTTCTGTGCGTTTGCTGCGTGACAATGTAGTCATATTTGAAGGAAAACTTTCCTCGCTCAAACGCTTTAAGGATGATGCCAGAGAAGTTGCTGCAGGTTATGAGTGCGGCGTCGGTCTTGATGGATACAATGACATTAAGGAGCGCGATGTGATCGAATGTTTCGTGATGGAAGAGGTGGACGACACACGTGCCTAGTTTTCGAAATGATCGTATCCAAGAGGAGATGAAGCGTGAGATTGATCATGTCATCCGCGACGAACTCTCCGATCCCAGGCTTAAGCAGGGCACTTACTCCATTACTCATGTTGATGTGACGCGTGACCTGAGTTATGCTAAGGTTTATGTGAGTGTGCTTGAAGAGGATCTGAAAAAGGAAGTCATTAAAGCGCTTAAGTCCGCAGCCGGGTTCATCCGCCGTGAGCTGATGCGGGGGATGAACCTGCGTTATACGCCTGAGCTGCAGTTTATTGAAGATAATAATATAGCCTATGGCATAAGAATCAATGAGATAATAAAGCGCGTCAACGCAGGAGAGAGGCAAGAGCGTGAGCAAACTGAAGAACAATGATAGTTTTGCCTCGATTCTCAGCCTGATCAATAAGGCGGAACATATTTTACTTTGCACTCATTTGGCGCCTGATGGCGATGCTTTAGGTTCTATGCTGGCGCTGGACTCAGTTGTGCGTCGCATGGGCAAACAGGCAACAATGATCTGCCATGATACCGTACCATCATACCTGGATTTTCTGCCCGGCCAGAAGGATATCCTTTTACCGGAGCAGGTAAAAGGGAAAAAATTTGATCTGGCTTTGTCTATTGATGTATCAGATCTGAAGCGTTTGGGTGACAGTGCTGCTGTGTTTGAGCAAGCTACGACCAAAGTACAGATGGATCATCATAAAACGAATGATCGTTTTGCCGATCATAATCTTGTGTTTGATGATTTTCCCGCTTCAGGTAGTATTGTATGCAAACTAATGGAAGCAGCAAGTTTGCCTATTGAGCAAAATGAGGCCATTTGTTTGTACACCGCTATAACAACCGATACGGGCAATCTTTGTTTTGGCAGCGTTAGTGATGAAACTTTTGAGCAAATTGCTGCATTAATGCGCGGCGGTTTGCCTTTGGCGGATATCGCCAGGCGCCTGCACTTGATGCGTGAAAAAGAGCATGTTCTGATGTTGGGGAAAGCACTGCGCTCACTTGAGTTTCTGGTGGATGGCAGGCTGACCATGATGACCCTTACCAAAGAGGACTATTTGGACAGCAAGGCAAGCATCAGTCATACGGATAAAATTGTCAACTATGGATTGTATATGCCGGGTGTTGAGATTGCCTGCCTCGCGCATGAAATGGACGATGGTATTAAGTTCAGTTTGCGAAGCGTTGCTCCGCGTGATGTATCTGTTCTTGCCGCTCAATTTGGGGGTGGCGGACACACCCAGGCCTCCGGTTGCAGCATCGATGCACCTCTTGGAGAAGCCGTGCGCCTCATGCGTGAAGCAGCACAGAAAGAACTGTCCCGTTGAACGGAATAGTTAATCTCTTAAAGCCGCCCTGCCTGTCATCGGCACAGGCGGTTTCTTTTATCAAGCGGCTGACGGCTCAAAAAGCAGGCCATGCAGGAACGCTGGACCCGGAAGCCTGTGGGGTATTGCCGGTAATGATTGGCAAAGCAACCTCGCTGTTTGATTATATTGCTGAACACCAGAAAATTTATGTAACCGAAATAGCCTTTGGCATGTCAACCGATACGCAGGACGCCACCGGTATTGTGATAAAACAGATGGATAATTACCCTGACATGGGCAGTTTGCTGCAAGCTCTTGACTCGTTCAAAGGGACACAGATGCAGGTTCCACCTGCGTTTTCAGCCCTTAAACGAGGGGGGAAACCTCTGTATGAGCTGGCCCGTGCAGGTGAAATGGTCGAGCTGCCGGCCCGGCCGGTTGAAATAGAGAAAGTTGAATTGCTCTCACAGACAAAAAATCACGGTTTCCTTCTGCGTATTCATTGCGGCAAAGGCACTTATATTCGAACGCTGTGCCATGACATTGGTCAGCGTGTCGGTTGCCCTGCGCATATGCGTATGTTAATCAGAGAAAGGACAGGGCCTTTTTCCATTGATAAGGCAGTTACAATGGAGGAGTTCGAGGATGCAGTTCAAACCCAATCCGGTGTACAGAACTTTCCCTGGCTTTTGAGTATTGAGGAGACGATCGCTCATCTGCCACAGCTAAGCATCAGGCAGGGGCTTTGGAAACCATGTATCAATGGTGTTGCATTGGATCCCAGAGAGGCATTCGGTGCGGATAATTTACAGGAGGGTTCCGTTATCGCCCTTCGGTGCCGGAATACTTTGATTGGGCTGTATGAGGTGCGCAATAGCATGCTGCGCATAAAAACCATGCTGCTTAATCGTGAGGACTGCTTCCTTTCGTAATTAGATGAAAGAAGAAGGCCCCCTCATTGACAAGAAATGTACATCATCATGAGATTATCCCTTGAGTTTCCGCAAAACGCAATGAAGGATGAGTAAAAGAGCCCCTGAAAGCAAC
>CAZYKQ010000046.1:0-14201 GCA_964648235.1 uncultured Christensenella sp.
GCCGGAGATGGTCAAGGGCCGCCTGACGCTTAATAATCCCAAGGTCATCAAAGAACGCGGGATCATTCCCCAGTATGCTCCCGTCGGCAGTATATCGGGCACGGTCTTATCGAACCTTGTGGGCCAGCTGCTTCCCGATCTATCCGGCCTTTGCCCCGAAACCATGCCGGACAGGCTGCTCGCGTTATGGGAACTGTGCGGATTGCACGATGCTTTGCTTGAAGTACACAGGCCGACAGCTTCAGATAAGCTGCGACACGCCAAGCGCCGGGTAGCTTTTGAAAACCTGCTGCTCTACCAGCTGGCGCTGCGCAGCTTGCGCGGAGAGGTAGAAGCGGGCATTAAAATAGAAAACCATGAAGAGCTGCTGTCAGCGTTCTGGCTGCAGACAGGGTTTGAACCAACGAATGCGCAGAAAAAGGTATTGTCGCACATCATACAGGACCTGTCCGGCGGACAAGCTATGCGCCGGTTGGTACAGGGTGATGTGGGAAGCGGTAAAACAGCCATTGCTTTGGCAGCGGCTTGCCTGACAGCCAAAGCAGGCTATCAGACAGCCTTGATGGCTCCAACAGAGATCTTGGCGCGCCAGCACCTGGAGAGCGCCAGGCGGTTGCTTGAGCCGCTCGGGATTCAGTGCGGCATGCTGCTGGGTGGGATGAAGACGGCGGATAGGCGCAAAGCCCTGGCGCAGATAGCGTCCGGGGCCTGGGATCTGGTCATCGGCACACAGGCGCTGTTCAGCGAAGGGGTGGAGTACAAGGGCCTGGCCCTGGTCATCACGGACGAGCAGCATCGCTTTGGAGTCAGACAGCGCAAGCGTCTGAGCGAAAAAGCCCAGGAAGGGCAGGAAGCGCATGTGTTGGTCATGTCGGCAACGCCCATTCCGCGTACCTTGGCGTTAATGCTTTATGGAGATCTTGATATTTCCGTGGTAGATGAGCTGCCGCCCGGCCGCAGCCCGGTTAAGACACGTGTTGTTGCTGAAAATAAGCGGGCGGATATGTACCGGTTTATCAGAGAGGAGGTTGCGGCTGGACGGCAAGCCTATCTGGTCTGCCCTTTGGTAGAAGAAAGTGAAGCCGTTGAAGCAAAGAACGCGCAGGGCATGTATGAACAGCTGCGGGCCGGGGCGCTAGCAGGTTTGAGCCTGGGGCTTACCTGGGGCAGCCAGCCGGCGGATGAAAAGGAGGCAGTCATTTCTGCCTTCTCTCACGGGAAAATCAGCGTGCTGGTCGCGACAACAGTCATTGAGGTAGGCGTCAATGTTCCGCTTGCCACCGTGATGGTGATCGAGAATGCTGAGCGGTTCGGGCTGTCCCAGCTGCATCAGCTGCGCGGGCGTGTAGGCCGCGGGGCGCTTGAGAGCTGGTGCTTTTTAATGGGGGAGAATAATGAGCGCCTACAGACACTTTGCAATACCAACGACGGCTTTGTCGTCGCTCAGAAGGATCTGGAAATCAGAGGACCAGGTGACTTTTTAGGAACCCGTCAGAGCGGCCGCCTGAGTCCGGATGGTTTTGGCGTTGAAGATATGCTTTTAATTGAAGAAACCCGCGAAGCGGCCATTATGCTTGAACAGCAGAAAGCGTTTCGCAGGGAAGCGGAAATATTGAAGGGACGCGCGATTAAGCGCTATGAGCGTGCTTTGAATGAAATTGCTTTAAATTAATACTCTTCATAAGAGTCTGAGTTCAGATACTTGCCGGAGGAGAAGTGCGCATCCATGGCGCGGGCGAAAGCCGGGTAGTCGTGCTGCTCCAGCGCGTCCACAATGGCCTCATGCTTGGCGATCGTGTTGTCCAGATGCAGCTGCTTTTGCTCCAACTGGAAGCCGTCGTCCACCGCCCAGATTGCTTCGAGCAGGGAGTTGAGGATGCCGTTGTTCAGCTTGCCGAACAGCGTCATGTGGAAGGCGCGATCGTCCTCATGGAAAAACTCTCTTTTTTCCCACTTGCTGCGGATGTTGTCCGCGCAGGCCCGCATGATTTCGATGTCTTCGCTTGTCAGCGCGTGGAAGGCCTGGCGCATGAAGGCTAACTCAAGCACCTTGCGAATGCCGAACATTTCATGGATGGCGGTGTCTTCCTGCTCACCGACGGTGAAAAACAACACGTTCTGGAAGATAAAATCTAAATTGAACTCCTTGACGATTGTGCCCTTGCCGGAGATTGCCTGCACCATACCCATCAGTTCCATACTTTTAATGGCTTCACGCAGCACATTGCGGCTGACCCCCAGTGTCTGGCAGAGGTTCATTTCTGTGGGGAGCAGATCGCCCGGTTTTAGGTTATTGGAGATGATGTAATTGCGTACCTCCCGGAAGGTCTGTATATAGAGCTTGTCGTCTTTTCCTAAATACTTCATTGTGATTCCCTTCAGGCATTAATGTACTACATATGGCATGCGTTGAGTATAGGCCCTCAATATAGAAAAGTCAACAAACACAAGGATCTACCCTTAAGGTTTCCGCTTTGAATAAAGAAAGCTTTCCATTTTATTGACATACTTTGTAGGATGTATTATATATTAACCGTTGGACTCCCTATTTTCTCCGGGCGGCGGAAGAACTCATCGATGGCAACGCAGGACATACAGATGTATAAGCAGGAAGGGCTGTGCCTGGGGGCTGTGCGCGCCCCGCTGCCAGGAATCATAGAGTCGGACATACCAATCATCAATGCTTGCGCGTCGAAGATCGACGATGCGATCGGGCAGTTTGTTTAGGATGTATTGAATGCGGAGACGAATCAAATGATAAGGGGTCAATATGCTGAAGCGTAAAGAAGAGTTGTTCAATATCATGAAGGGGCGGATTATCGTCTCCTGCCAGGCGACGCCGGGTGAGCCTTTGTATTGCGAGGAGCGATCCATCATGGCCCTGATGGCCAGGGCCGCCAAGCAGGCGGGGGCGAGGATGATCCGCACAAGCTCTGTGCGCGATATTATCGCCATCAAGGAGGAGACAGGCCTGCCCGTGATCGGACTTATCAAGCGGGAATATCCGGGGTTTGAGGGGCGGATCACCTTGACCATGCATGAGGTGGACGAGTGCGCCCCGATCGCCGACATCGTCGCGATCGACTGTACAGACAACCTCCGGGGAGATGGGTTGACGGCTGCTGAGTTCCTGCGGCAGGTAAGGGAAAAATACCCGGACATGGTTATTATGGCGGACTGTTCTACCGTTGAAGAAGCGCAAGCGGCCTATGCGGCGGGGGCGGATCTGGTGGGGACCACTATGAACGGATACACCAAAAGGACGCAGGAGCAGGGGGAAGGCCCCAACATTGAATTAGCCAGGAGGATGGCGGAAACCCTGCCCTGCCCAGTGATCGCTGAAGGCAGGGTGCATACGCCCGAGCAGGCCAAAGCAATGATTGACAGCGGGGCCTGGGCCGTTGTAGTCGGCGGGGCAATCACCAGACCGCTTGAGATCGCTCAACGCTTCATGAAAGCTGTGGAAAAACCGTGAACGTATTGGCTTTGGATATCGGCGGTACAGCCGTTAAAATAGGGATCATCAACGAACGGGGAGATATCCTGTACAGGAAAGAACACAGTGTCAGCTTTGACGGCTATCAAACGCCCATCCTGGATACCTCTGTTCGCTATGCCAGGCAGGCAGCGGAAGATAGCGGCCTGGCCTTTGCCGGTATCGGTATATCCGCTACCGGGCAGATCGACTTGCATAGCGGCACCGTCATTGGTACCTGCTGCAATCTGCCCGGGTGGGTTGGCGTACCGCTGAAGGATGTTTTTGAAGCCATCTTCGGCTTGCCTGCCATGGTGATGAACGATGCTGATTGCGCCTTGCTTGGTGAAAGCAGGATCGGGGCAGCGATGGATTGCCGCAATGTCCTCATGGTTACACTGGGAACCGGCGTTGGGGGCGGCGTGATGGCGGACGGGAAGATATTGGGAGGCCGAAACGGTTTGGCAGGGGAGATCGGCCACATGATTGTTCAACACAAGGACGGAAATCTTTGCACCTGCGGCAACCGGGGATGCTTTGAACAATATGCCTCGGTGACGGCCCTGCTGGCGCTGGCTGAGCAAAGGCTGGGGCAGCGCCCTGCCAACGCCAGGGAGTTGTTTGATCGGGCTGAAGCGGGAGAAGAAGCTGTCAAGCTTGTGCTGGATACGTGGCGTGAGGCCATTGTTCACGGCCTGGTCGGCCTCGTTCACCTCTTTGACCCGGAGCTGATCCTGATTGGCGGCGGTGTGTCCAGACAGAAAAAAAACCTGGTGCAGCCTATAGGGGATGCTGTACGCAGGCAGGCAATGCCTCGATTTTCTCAAGGTCTGCGCGTGGAAGCCGCAGCGCTTGGCAATGACGCGGGCATGATCGGCGCGGCCTTTTCATGCTTGGAGCATCTGATATAAACGGATCTATTTGCGGATTAAACGAATATCCTCGCCCAAAAAAGCGAGCTTTTTTGAGAGACGCTCATCAGACAGACGGGACATCAGGCGTTCTGTATAGCGGTTCTTTAGCTCGGTTAAATTCAGGTTGGTGCTGATAACGGTATAAAGCTTGTTGTTGTTTCGATGTTCAATCAACGCGAACAGCTGCTCTACCGTGATGCCCTCCCAAAGAGGCTCAGTCCCTAAATCGTCAATCAGTAAAAGTGAAACATGCAGATGGCTGTCGTCAATTGTTTCCCCTGATCTTGCAAAGTACTGCGCGCGGATGCGGTTTAAAAGCGCGTTTGCGCTCAGAGATAAGGCCTGAACGCCTCGCTGGGATGCCCGAACACCGATGGAACGAAGCAGATAGGTTTTGCCCAGGCCGCTGCCGCCGTAAAGCAGCAGGTTCTGAAGCGGGCCGTCCGGCAGGCTGTCCGCATAGCGTTCGCAGATATCGCGCAGAGTCTTTGTATAGGCACGCTGACTGACATTCTGCCCTGCCATGGGAGAAGAGGGAAGGATTTGCTCATCAAAGTTTTCAAAGGTCTGCGTTTCGTCATAAAAGGAGCCGCCTGCTAAAAGCGCCTGATATCTCTTGCGCACGCAGGCGCACAGAGCCTTTGCGCTTTCTCCCGCATAACCGGTATCTTCACAGACCGCGCAATCGAAGATAGGGGAAAGGTATTCCGGCGCGTAACCAAGCTGTTTCAGCAGCTCGGTGATGCGCTCGTTTCGGCGCAGGGTATCTTCTTCAATGCCGTGGGGAACAATACCGCTTAGTGCGTCGCGAAGACCATCGAAAATGGCCTGCCGGCGCTCCTCGATCAAATGAGCAATCTCGGGACTGGCACCGCACACTTCGGTGAGCCTGTTCTCTTCCAAATCCTCGTTGCGGGCGCGGATCGCCTTCTTTTCATCCAGTGCTTTCTGAAGAATCTCAGGGTTCATCATACTTTTGAGCCTCCTTCAGCAAATCTTTGATGGTGCTTCCGGCCAGCTCCTGCTCCGTATAATCGCGTTGTGTATACTGTTGGGCAAGGACTGTCCTGGTGCTTCTTCGTTTGTCCTGAGCAGAAGGAGTACCCATCGCTTGACGTGCTTTAGCGGCATCGTCAATCCCTTTTTCTTTCCACTCTTTCAGCTGAGGCTCAATATCTGAGAAAATGCCTCTTCGCCTGGACACATGTTCTGCGGCCAATACAACCATATCATGCGGAGCGATCTCAAGCAAAGACAGATAAGCCATTTGAACGCTGACCGGCGATACCCTCGTGCCAAGCTTGTCCAACACTTCTTTGGTGGCTTCCAGAACATCCTTCTCCCGAGTTCTTTGGGCCTCTATTTTTTTGGCATTTCCTCCGCCGCCGCGGCGCATCAAGCCTTCGAGCACGCCGTTTAAATAGCCAAAGGAGGGAGAGGAGGCCTTTACTGTTTCCGCGCAGGCGCTCAGGATGCCATCGGGCGTAAAGCCCCACTCGCCTGTCCATTTTTTATACAGCTTCAGCTCGTCTTCTGTGGGCAGACGGCGGAAGTTGAAACGTCGCAGCACGTCACGCGCGCCGTTGTGAACGGCGCGTGAGTGGCCGAGGAAGTCCTCCGCCTCCTCCGGAGTGGATACGCCCGCTTCCTTCATATCCACAGCCATTTTTTCAGCGCTTTTAAAGGAAAAGTTTTTGCCGCGGGTGTCTTTCATGTAGCTGAGCAGCATGATGACGGTCTCCTGAGGCAAGCCGATATCTGAGACCCACTCATAGGCGGCAGCGATTTCGGATGGCCTTACTTTTCGCTCGGTGCCAAATAGCGCATAAACAGCTTCAGTGAAGCTTATGTAGGCGGAATCGCCGCCATCCATGCTATGGCCGGTCAAAAAGCGCTGGCCCAGATGGTAAAGACGGTAGCGCGGCGGGTTATCGGCGATACGCTCGATCAGGCGGCGGCGTTCCCAGTAGCGCAAGGATGCCTCCGCCTGGGCAAGCGATATATCCAGCTGGGCGGCTATGTCCTCCAGGCCGATATCTTCTTTTGTATGCTGGCAGTGATACAAAAGAGTCAGGTAGACCTTTACATGGTCACCCTTGGCTCCCGGCAGATACTCGGTGATGAACAGGTTTTCAAGCACCGTTACGCCAAATGTCTTTAACTGTTGATCAGGCTCAAACATCGCTGTTCATTCCTTTGTTATCAGTCTCTTCCATTTCTTCTACAATTTCGATCGGGACGGGCGGCAAAGGGTCGGGCTGCGCCTTGTGCTTTTCTGTATAGCGGTAGATCAAAAAAACAATTACGCTGATCGATACCACTACGATCATGGTGAAAATGGCCGCCTTGTAGTTCTGCTTGCCCAGCATGCTTCCGCCCAGGGCATTCCCGATGATGGATGGAGTGCGGGCTATGGAGGTCAGGAGCAGATAGCGTGACAAGGGAATAGGCAACAGACCCGCCACATACGTCATCAGGTCCTTGGGTGTACCGGGAATCAAGAACAACAGAAAGATCATCAGATCCATCCGCTTGCGCTCCCGCGTCAGGCGCTGGGTCAGGGAGATGATTTTTTCATCGTCCATAAACAAACGCACCATGCGCATCCCGAACAGGCGGGTCAGCAAAATAACGATGGTGTTGCCCAATGCTGTGCCGATCAAACATAGTGTCACGCCGCCCCATAAGCCGAAGGCATAGCCGGCGGCCATCTCCACGGGCGCGCCGGGCACCAAAGCGACGACGATCTGAGCGGCCATGATGCCCACCATGATCAGGTATTTCCATGGGCCCTGCGCGTCAATCCACAGGCGGAAATTTTCCTTATTGCGCACGGCGTCCATCAGCGGCGGACCAAGCAGGCGGGCCAGGCCTGCCAATAACAAAAGAACCGCCAGCACCGATAAAACGGCTATGATCAGGCGGTGCTTTTTAAGCCTTTCACTATCCGGCCGCGTTTGTCCGGGTGTTTTTTTCACACATGCTCCTTGGGTAAAAAAATACTACTTCGCTGCCATTTCCTGCTTAAGCGCGGACAGCACGCGCCGCTCCATGCGGGAGACCTGCATCTGTGTCATGCTTAATTTCTGTGCTGTTGCCTGCTGGGAGAGGCGGTCGCGGTAACGGTAGACCAGCAACAGCTTTTCTGTATCCGTCAATGTTCGCATGGCTTTTTTCAAATCTTCGCGGGATTCAAAAGAATCATACCCGGCTTCCTCACCGCCCAATTTGTCAAAAAGCATCAATCCGTTTTCATCCGGCGCGTCGAAAGAGGCAAATTGTGTTTTTTCGCGCATTGCCTGAACATCCAGAACTTTTTGTATTTCCCATCCCAACGCATCCGCCAGTTCCTGGACTAAAGGCTCACGGTGCAATTGCTGGGTAAGCGTTTCAGTCATTCTGTCCATCTGGATGCCCCGCTCGCGAAGCCCTCTTGGAGAACGTACCAACTGCGCTTTATCGCGGATGTGGTTGCGCAGGGTACCGATGATGCTGGGGGTCACATAGGTGGTAAAACGCAGGCCGCGGTGAGGATCAAAGCCTTTGAGCGCCGATACCAGGGCTACGGCTGCCACCTGCCTTAAATCTTCTGTTTCAATCCCTCTGCCTGAAAAACGCGCAGCAATAGCGTGGCACAGCGGAAGTGCCGCCATGGTTGCGGCTTCCAGTTTTTCATCGCTTGGATCAAGCGCGTATGCCTTTGCTGTTTCGTGAATCAGGTCTGCGTTCATAATTTATACTGTTCCCGCGGGTACCTTCATGTGTACCGTATATATGCCGCAGGAATCTCCTTCAAGATATACATCAGTCACCAGCGTACCGATGATTAAATGGGCGACCTCCGGATCGACGGGCGTGCACATCTGGGATGCAAAGGCACGCTCTACGCTCAGACGGATCAACAGACAGCCGTCCTTCAGCTCGCAGTTGAGCACTATGTGCTGGATCAACTGGGATTGATGGGTCAGGAGGTTGAAGGCTTCATCACAGGCGGTACGCAGATCGTCGATCATATCGACGGACAGCTTGGCCAAAGCGCCCACGCCACTGATGGCTGTTCGCATCACCAGGGCCCATTCATCCTTTGCGGGCATCGTCAGGGACATTTTGTTCATTCGTTCCAAACCACCTTCATGTTTTCAGCGGGCAAGCAGCCAATCAGGCTGGCCTTTGCGTCGTTTGCGTCATCGCACCACCAACTCATGGGAGCCAACAGCGTCATGCCCTCATCGGGCAGGTTCAGGTAGACAGGTACATCGCCGTGCATCTCGCGCAATTTTTGCTCACAATCCTGCATTTGGCTCCTTTTCAACCTCAAGTATAACTTGACAGGGGATTGTTTTGCAAGGGTTGCAGGATCTTTAGACGGTTCTTTTTCATGCCCGGATGTTTCCAGAGGGATGATGATGTCCGCAACAAGCTTGATCTCTTCATCCTCGCGGATACTCAGGCGACCCTTGACCAGGACCGGCATGTCCTCCCTCAGTTCGTGTCCGAATTTCTCCCATACAGCGGGGAAGAGGATGCATTCGATCTGCCCGGTCAAATCTTCCAGCGTGATAAAGCCCATCATGCTGCCTTTTCTGGTTGACTTGGGACGTACGGCGGCCACCATACCGCCCATCCTGACACTCAAGCCGTCTTCGGACAGGCCGGCGTCTTCCTGCTGAGCAAGATCCGCTATAAAGGCGGTATGATGAGGCAGTCTGTCCAGGGCTTCGGCATATTCGTCCAGCGGATGGCCGGAAATGTATACACCCGTCAACTCTTTTTCATAGGAGAGCAGTTCACGGCGCGGATAATCCTTGACATCAGGATAGCCGGAGTTGTCATTGCTGTTTGTAGTATCCGAGGCGTCAAACAGTGAAACCTGACCCGCAATGTTGTTGCGTTTCATGGTGTTGCCAGTGTCCATGACCTGTTCATAGACAGCAGCGCATTGCTTGCGGTTAGCGCCAAGGCCATCAAAGCAACCGGTCTTGATCAGGCTCTCCACCGCCCGTTTGTTGACTTGGTCGGTGTTGATGCGGCGGCAAAAGTCAAATATGTTGCGGTAAGGCCCGCCCTCTTCGCGTTCTGCAACGATATTCTGCACCGCTTTTTCGCCGATGGATTTGATGGCTGCCATGCCGAACAGAATGATTTTATGGCCTTCATCATCGGTGGCAACCGTAAACCCTGCCAGCGATTTGTTGATGCTGGGCGGAACCACCCGGATGCCCTTCTTGCGGCAGTAGTGGATATAATTGGCAACGGCAGTGGATGAGTTTAAGAAGGAGTTCATCATCGCCGCCATAAACTCCGCCGGATGGTGCACCTTCAGCCAGGCGGTCTGCACGGCGTTGACCGCATAGGCGGCAGCGTGCGACTTGTTGAAAGCATAGCTGGCAAAGGCCGCCATTTCGTCAAAGATGAGGTTGGCCGCTGATGGATCGACGCCGTTTTTGACGGCGCCCGGTACGCCTTCATCTTCGGAGCCATGGATGAATACTTCCCGCTCATGTTCCATCACGTCGTGCTTTTTCTTTGACATGGCACGGCGCACCAGATCGCTTCTGGCATAGCTGTAACCTGCCAGGTCACGCACAATTTGCATGACCTGTTCCTGATAGACCATACAGCCATAGGTGACGTCAAGTATCGGCGCTAATTGCGGAGCGTGGTACCTGATGGTTTGCGGGCTGTGTTTCCCTTCGATATAACGGGGGATGGAGTCCATGGGCCCCGGCCGGTACAGGGAAATAGCGGCGATGATATCTTCAAAGTTCTCCGGTTTCATGTTTGTCAAAAAGGTCCGCATGCCGCCACTTTCCAGTTGGAATACACCGTCGGTGTCACCTTGTGAGATCATTTTGTACACATCGGGATCATCCATCGGGATATCCTCGATGGTCCTATGGATGCCCTGTGCGGAAAGAATTTCCAGCGTATGCTGAATGACCGTCAGAGTTCGCAAACCCAGGAAGTCCATCTTGAGAAGCCCCAGTTTCTCGATTATGCCCATAGGATACTGCGTCGTGATGATATCATCGTTGGTCTGCAAGGGAACATAGTCCGTGACCGGCTTGCGGGTGATCAGCACGCCTGCCGCATGCGTGCCGGCATGCCGCGGCATCCCCTCCAGAAGCAAAGCCGTATCAATCAGGCGCTTCACCCGCGGATCCGTATCATAGTTTGCTTTCAGCTCTGGATTGACGCGCATGGCTTTCTCAAGCGTGATGTCCAGTTCTCTGGGAATCATTTTGGCAATTTTATCAGTATCCTGATAGCTGTAGCCCAGCACGCGCCCCACATCGCGTACCACGCCTCTGGCGGCCATGGTGCCGAAGGTAATAATCTGGGAAACGTGATCGCTTCCGTATTTGCGCGCCACATAGTCGATCACTTCCTGCCGGCGCTCGTAACAAAAATCGATGTCGATGTCGGGCATGGAAATGCGCTCGGGGTTCAGGAAACGTTCAAAAAGCAGATTGTACCGGATCGGATCCACCTGGGTGATGTTCAGACAATAGGCCACGATGCTGCTGACGCCGCTGCCCCGCCCCGGGCCGACAGCAATGCCGTGATCTTTGGCATATTTAACAAAGTCCCACACAATAAGAAAGTAGTCCACATACCCCATGCCGACAATGGTGTTGATTTCAAAATCAAGCCGTTCCCGGGCTTCTTTTGGGTGATCGGGGTAACGCTTGTCAAAACCTTCTTCAAGCAGGCGGCGGAACAAAGCTTCCGACCCCTCCTCCCCGCTCGGATAGCTGGGCAGGTGGGTGTTTGAAAAATCAAAATCCACATGACAGCGGCGGGCGATCTCTTCTGTGCGGTTGATGGCGTCAGGCATGTCAGGAAACAGTTTTCTCATCTGCTCTTCAGATTTGAAAAACAGTTCCTGTGTCTCCATGCGCATACGGTTCTGGTCTTCCAGCGTTTTGCCTGTCTGGATGCACATTAAAACTTCCTGCGCGGCGGCATCCTCTTTGGCCAGATAATGGCAGTCGTTGGTGACAACCATCGGAATACCTGTTTCCGCGCTGACGCGGATCAGCCGGGGCAGCACAGTCTTTTCGTCGCGCAGGCTGTGATCCATCAGTTCGATGAAATAGTTGCCTTGGCCCATAATATCCTGCATCATAAGGGCGTGCTCGCGAGCATCCTCATAGCGGCCTTCCAGCAGAAGGGAGGGAAGTTCACCCGACAGGCAGGCGGACAGGGCGATCAGCCCCTCATGGTACATTCGCAGAAGCTCGTAGTCGATACGCGGCTTGTAGTAAAAACCGCGAGTGAAGCCTTCACTGACCAGCTTCATCAGGTTTTCATACCCCACATTGTTTTCGCACAATAAAATGAGGTGGCTGTACTCGCGGGAGAAACTGCGTTTCTCCTCCATATCATGGCAAATGTATACCTCACAGCCGATGACGGGGTGGATGTTTTCCGTTTTGCAGGCCAGGTGAAAGTCAACGGCACCGTACATCACACCGTGATCAGTGACCGCGCAGGATGTCATGCCAAGCGCCTTGACACGCTTGACCAGGTCTTTGATGCGGCAGGCCCCGTCCAGCAGGGAATATTCGGTGTGTACGTGCAGATGTGCAAACGCCATGTCATCCTCCTTGGAATGAATCAATTATATATCATTTGCGGTGTTGTTACAAATTGACAGGATGTAATGGATCCTTCGAATGGGCCAAAGGAAACTGTTCGGTCTCCCGCGCGCCGACAATAAGCAAGAATACGATTGTCAGCCTTATTCACATCGGGTATACTCAAGCGGTATCGGAGGGAAGTATGGACAACACCACCATTGCCGCGATTGCGACGCCGCCGGGCAAAGGCGGTATCGCGATCATCAGGATCAGCGGGACCATGTCGGAAGCCTTGCTTCGAAGTGTTTTCACACCGGCGGCAGGAGATCAGGCCTTTCAAAGCCATTTGATGATGTACGGCAGGGTTGGGTACCAGGGCCGGGTGATTGATGAGTGCATGGCTGTCTTGATGAAAGCGCCAAGAAGCTATACGCGTGAGGATGTAGCCGAGATCCATCTGCACGGCGGCGAATATGTGACGGCCAGGCTATTGAACGCCCTGTGGGCGCTGGGGGCCGTCCCCGCGCAGCCGGGTGAATTTACAAAGCGCGCCTTTCTGAATGGGCGGGTGGATCTCAGCCGGGCTGAGGCCGTGATGCAGCTGATTGAAGCCTCCGGCGAGCGCTCGGCCCGCGCGGCGGTGCGTGATTTGCAGGGCGGGGCCAGCGCGTTTATCAAGACCACGCAGGAAGAGTTGACGGATATACTCTCCGGTGTCGCGGCGGCCTTGGATTACCCTGAGGAAATTTCGCAGGAGGAAGCGGTGGGCGATCTGCTTCCCCGTGTCAGTGTTCTGGCTCAGCGCTTATTCAGCGCCTGCGACGAGCGATCGGCCCGTATCCTGGAACAGGGCCTGGAAGTGGTCATTGTGGGACGGCCAAACGTGGGGAAGTCTTCCCTTCTCAATATTCTTTTGGGGGAGGAGCGGGCGATTGTAACCGATGAAGCGGGAACGACACGCGACATCGTGCGCGGCAGCACAAGCCTTGGCGGTGTGCGCGTCAATTTTTCAGATACGGCCGGCATTCGTGACAGCAGCCATAAAGCGGAAAAAATCGGCATTGATCTGGCAAAGAAAAGCCTCACCAACGCGGACCTGGTGCTTGCGGTCTTTGATCGCGGTGACGAGATCGGTGAGGAGGATAAGGCCATTCTCGGCCTGATCCGCGATCAGCCGCATCTGCTGGTGCTCAATAAGTCAGACCTGCCGCCTAACCCGGCCTGGCCCGCGGGGCTGTCCATCAGCGCCAGGACGGGGGAAGGGATTGAAGAGTTGAAGGCCGTCATTCAAAGCCATGCCGATCGTGCTGGTGAAGGGGAACTGAGCCTGCTGCGCCACATGCGGCTGGCCGGGAGGGCGGCACAGTCTCTGCGAGAAGCACAGCTGGCCATGGACCGTCTCGAACCCCTTGACCTGGTTGCGGTCCATCTGCACGAAGCCCTCTATGCGCTTGGTGAAGTAACGGGCGACCAGGTGACGGATGAGTTGCTGGATAAAATATTTTCGAGTTTCTGCGTAGGAAAATGATATTGATTGAGGTCAAAATAAACCGATGAAAAAAATATTTATCTTCTTGTTAACAGCCATCTTGCTGGCCGCTCCCCACCTGTCACGGGCACAGGAGGAGACGGCATTTACCGATTTGCGGGCATTATTCCCTGAAGGCACTTTTCTGCAAGAAGGGGCTGAGCCTCAGGTCACTGAATTCAGTTATAAGAGTGCCAATATTTCCATCAGCATTGAACAGCGGCGCGAGTACCAAAGCGATGTCTATATCGCTGATATCTACCTGGCCAGCGTGCAGCATCTCAAGCGTGCCTTCAGCCATGACAAATGGGGATCCAATGCGCAAAACCCCGGAACGATTGTAGACCAAAGCAGAGCGCTGCTGGCCATTACAGGTGATTACTCCAGTTTATTTGACAAGGGCCTGGTGGTCGCCAATGGTGAGGTCATCAGAAAAACAGGGAATCAGCTGCGCCATAACTGTCTTATCTACCCAGACGGGCGGATGGAGACCTTTGGGCGCAAAGAGATGGACGTCAAAGAAGTGGTCCAGGAGCCTATCTGGCAAAGTTTTCTTTTTGGCCCTGAGTTGCTTGACGACCAAGGGCAGGCTTTTGAAAAGTTTGACTCAAAAATCGGCGCGGCCAACCCGCGCAGCGTGATCGGCTACCACGCCCCCGGCCATTACAGCTTTGTGCTGGTGGACGGGCGCAGTGATGAGA
>CAZYKQ010000047.1:0-4012 GCA_964648235.1 uncultured Christensenella sp.
AATTCCGAGGTTATTCAGGCGACACTAAGATAAGCACTTCGTACGCGCCGGCCCGTCGCCTCAGCACATCCGCGCAAAACAGGATTATCATCAGCAGCAGAGCAGGGTTTGCGATAAACAATGAAAATCCAAATCTCCTGAGCGCCAGGCCGTCATTGCCTTCTTCAAAGGGAAGCCCAAGGATGAAGGTGCCGGCGTTTTTTTGAATGTGGGACAAAGAGAATTGCTTCCCTCCCTGAAAGGAAAACTCGGGCAGATAGTTATGACCAAACTCGAAAGGACTTCCAAAGCGAATGGAATTATACCAGGCATAGCCGCCTGCCACGCATAGCCCCAATATAATGCCCGGAAGGATATATTTCAAGGCAGATTTCAGGCTTGTCCTCCCTGACGACCTCATGTTTATCAGGAATATATATAGCAGGAGAAAACCATATAAGACATTGAATGGCCTGCAGCCGACGGACAGGGCATAGCAAAGCAAAGCAGTGGTATAGTGCCCTGAAAGCATGCCGCTGACAGCAAGAGCAGTGAACATGAAAGCCATCACCTGTGCCTGGTACCAGACTGCGCCGCTCAGCAGCAGAGGCAGCATGGAGGAAGCGGCGCAAAGCAGAAAGGAACATAATGCCGCGTACATATCCTGCCGGCCCTTATGCTTGAATGCCCGGTACATGGCAAAGTAGGCAATCAGGGCATACAGCTTGACCAGCAGGCCGTCAGGCGTTTTATCACCGAAAATGAAGCTTAGCAGATATAGCGGAACGCTTGGCACAGGCGGAAAACTCACAAAATAGAGCCCGTCTTTGATGGCAAGTTCCAAGTGCGGCACATCCTGCTGAAGATATGGCAGGCCGCGGCGCCAGGCAAGCGCTTGCAAGGTATAACTGTTATACGCGCTGGGTGCGAAAACCGGTGTGCCTGTGACAGAATGAAGGATCAGAAACAAAAGTACAAGCATGAGAGCCATTATCCAGCCCCATGCAGTCATCTTGATTTTTCTCATTGGCATCTTCATGATCAGCGCTCCGAAGACTTTAATCCTAACTCTAATGTATCATAAAAGATAGCAATATAAAAGAGCCGCCAAATGGCGGCTCTTGAGGGGGAGTAGATTATTTCGCCAGGCCGGCAGCCTTCACAAGGGCTTCAATATAGCCGCCGACATCGATGGTCACAGTGGTGGCCAGATCGGCAACGTCCGGAACGGTGGGGTGGGACTCATTGGCAACCTTGGTAGGCATGGCTTCGATTTCAGCAACGGTCTTGCCAATGCAGTAGGCTTCAAACGCCGCGATCTGCTCAAACCATTCCTTGCCGATGGGGCTGGCACCTCTCATGCCATAAGCTTCGCCTTTGTCAATCTTGGACAGGACGGGGGTGGTGTAGAAGTCGCCAACCAGTTTGCCTTCGACGTCGAACTTGGTACGGACCTGCACAGTGTCAAACAGGACGGACACGATCTTGCCTTCGTCATCAAGCGCGACAGCGCAGATAATGGTATCGGTGGGGGCTGCGCCTTCGTACTTTTCGTTGTCCTTGACCTCTGCGTTCTTGACAGCACCGTAGGTGGTGATGGCAGCCAGGCCATGTTTTTCGGCAAAAGCAACGGAGAGCATGCTGACCATCAGCAGGGAAGCGAGAACCAAGGCAATTGTCTTTTTCATTCCAAATAACCTCCTAAAGATTATGGTTATAATTTATCATGAATTGCGATGATCGTCAATAGATATTTCAAAAAAAAAATCTCGAACCCATTGATAATACTGTACCAAGGGATCAAATGCCGGTATTTTCCTTGACGGAGAGACGGCTACATGATAATATTACCCCGCACTGTGCCTTGGGCAGATAGGAAGGGATTAAGTGGTTGGCTATTTGGATACTGATCAGTTGACGCTTGGGCCAAGCGTAGTTTGTCTGGGTTTTTTTGACGGAGTCCATCTTGGCCATCAAGCAATCATTGATTTGGGAAAGAAAAAATCGAATGAACTAAACCTGCCGCTTTGTGTCCACACTTATGACATACCCCCGCTTAATCTCATTAAACACTCAGACGCGGTAAAAGAGCTGAGCCCTCTTCCAGAAAAGGTTGCGTTGTTGGAAGATGCAGGTGTAGATATGGTGGCTGTCAGTTGTTTTAATGAGCAGTTGATGCATATGGACGGTGAGCGTTTTTTTTATGATATCCTCATGGACCGATTGCATGCGCGCTATTTGGTGATTGGCTATGATCATCGTTTTGGTTACAAGGGGGGGATGGACGCTCAGACATTAGGCATCCTGTGCGGTATACAAGGAATTGGACTAAGCATAGTGGATGCTGTTAAATTACCTGATGGACGAGCGATCTCCAGCACGGTGATACGGGAGGCCTTAACGCGAGGCGATACAGACTTGGCACAGCAGATGCTGGGTAGGCCGGTTACGCAGACGCTAAAGGATAGATTTATACCTAAAAAAGGGGAAACAGAAAAGGTGGAGGAAGGTTTCGCATGAAGAAAAAAATTGCAGCATGGCTGGCCTTAGGGTTGATCACGGTTGTTGCCGGGCTGATGCTGGCCATGACCAACGAGGTAACAAAGGACAGGATTATGGTTCAAGAGTCTGAGGCGCAGGTTCAAGCACGGATGGATGTGCTTTCCTCAGCCCAATCATTTGAAGCCATTGAAATGGAAAACCTTGCCCCGCTTACTGAATTATATGCCGGGAAAGCGGATGATGAAGTCATCGGCTATGTCGGTATGGTGGTGGCCACGGGATACGGAGGGCCTGTTCAGGTGATTGCCGGCGTAGATACCGATGGGAAGGTAACAGGGGTATCTGTTGGTGGAAGTGATTTTTCCGAAACCGCGGGCCTTGGAGCCAAAGCAAAGGAACCTGCATTCATGGCTCAGTTCTCCGGGAAACAGACACCTGTTCGTGCTGTCAAGGCTGAAGCTGACCGAGGGGATAACACCATTGATGCGATTACCGCGGCTACTATTACTTCCAATGCGGTCACTAGTGCTGTAAACAGCATTGCCAATAAAGTAGATGCTTATCTGAATCCGGATGATGGCGCGCTTGCGGAAGGGACTACCTACACTGCTTCTGCACAAGGTTTTGCGGGGCCTGTTGCTGTGTTCGTGACCGTGAAGGATGATAACCTCATTACTGGGCTGAATATAGGAGACGATAAATTCTCAGAAACCGATGGTTTTGGTATGGCGGCGAAAGAACCGGCCTTTACCAAACAGTTTATCGGTAAAAAATTGCCCATTAAAAAAGAAGACATTGATGCCATCAGCGGTGCAAGCATTACCACCAACGCCGTGATCGAGGCGCTGAATAAAGCCATTGAGGAAAAAGTGGTCGTTGCGCCCGCGGCGCCTGAAGGCACACGCTATACTGCCAGTGAAAAAGGCTTTGCTGGGCCCGTTGCTGTTTTTGTGACGGTGAAAGATGATGGCACCATCACCGCGCTAGAAATTGGTGATGATCAGTTTGCTGAGACCAACGGCTTTGGTATGGCGGCAAAGGAACCAGTTTTTGCCAAGCAGTTTGTCGGTAAAACGCTGCCTATTACGATAGGCGATATTGATGCTATCAGCGGCGCAACCATCACAAGCAACGCAGTTATTACTGCATTGAATCGAGCCTATGAGGAAAAACTGACAGATGAATCTGCACCATCGACTCAAGAGGTGTCATTGACGCCTGAACCTGTGCAGGAAGCTGTTATCGTTGAAAGCACCGGGAAGACATCAACAGCCTCCTCCAAGGGGTACGCGGGCCCTGTCGCTGTGACGATCACGCTGAATGACGATGATACGATTGCGAGCCTTGAAGTAGGGGATGACTCCTTTGCGGAGACGCAGGGCATAGGCAGCCGCGCGAAGGAAGCCGAGTTCACGGACCGGTTTATTGGCAAGAAGGTTCCCTTGGCGGAAGGCGATGTAGATGTTCTCACGGGGGCGACGGTGACGAGCCAGGCGGTCATCAAAGCGGTGAACAAGGCCGCTGAGAAGCT
>CAZYKQ010000047.1:4112-13776 GCA_964648235.1 uncultured Christensenella sp.
CGACGGTGACGAGCCAGGCGGTCATCAAAGCGGTGAACAAGGCCGCTGAGAAGCTTGGCCTTGTGGCTGAAGAAGTTCCCGCTGAAGAGGAAACGCTGCCCGAAGCGGAAGTGCCTGCTGAGGAAGCCAAGGAAGAAGAAAGCACCGGGAAGACATCAACAGCCTCCTCCAAGGGGTACGCGGGCCCTGTCGCTGTGACGATCACGCTGAATGACGATGATACGATTGCGAGCCTTGAAGTAGGGGATGACTCCTTTGCGGAGACGCAGGGCATAGGCAGCCGCGCGAAGGAAGCCGAGTTCACGGACCGGTTTATTGGCAAGAAGGTTCCCTTGGCGGAAGGCGATGTAGATGTTCTCACGGGGGCGACGGTGACGAGCCAGGCGGTCATCAAAGCGGTGAACAAGGCCGCTGAGAAGCTGTTCTCACATAATGAAGATTCCATAACAGCGAAGGGAGCGGCTAAGGGCTTCATTGGTACAGTAGCGGTTTTTGTGACATTTAATCATGATATGCAGATTATTGAACTGACAATAGGGGATGAGTCCTTTGAGGAGACGGAAGGACTGGGGTCAAGGGTTCTGGATGAGGAATTCAAAAAACAGTTTATTGGCAAGACGGTTCCACTCCAGGATGGCGATATTGACACCATCACAAATGCTACTGTGACCAGCAAGGCCGTTATTGAGGCAATTAATCAAGCGGCGGCTGATCTGGTGAAATGAGTTGCAGAGGATAGAAGCAGAAAGGCGGGATAAATTTTGAGGAAATTTTCTTTCCATGGCGGCATTCATCCGCTCCATGATGTCCATGAGGGTAAGGGGGCAACGCGCAACAAGCCTATCCGATCTTATGTGGCGAAAACAGTATCTATCCCTATGGATATGCATATCGGAGCGCCCAGTAAGCCAATTGTTAAGGCGGGCGATCATGTTTTGATGGGACAACTAATCGCTGAGGCGGTTGGCGGAATCGGTGTGCCGATCCACGCGAGCGTTTCTGGCACAGTGAAAGCGGTTGCTGAAAAGCCGATGATGAAAAAAGCTCCCAGCATGTGCGTTGATATAGAAAACGATGGGTTGGATGAATGGACCGAACTTCTTCCAATTGGAGAGGTTGAAAAGGTTGATCCATCAAAAATCATTCCTGCCGTAAAAGCTGCCGGAATTTGCGGTATGGGAGGCGCTTCCTTCCCTACTCATGTGAAACTGTCACCGCCTGCAGATAAAAAGGTGGACACCATTATCATAAACGGTGCGGAGTGCGAGACTTATCTGACCGCGGACTATCGATTGATGCTCGAGCAGCCAGAACGCATTGTTGATGGTCTGCGTGCCGCGATGCGCGCTATGAGTGTCAGCAGAGGCTTGATCGGTATTGAAGATAATAAGAAGGAAGCGATCGAGAAGATGCAAAAGGCAGCCTCTGGGCGCGAAGGCGTTGAGGTATGCGTGCTAAAAACAAAGTATCCGCAGGGCGGAGAAAAACAGATGATTAAAGCTTTGCTGAACAGGGAAGTCCCATCGGAAGGATTGCCTTGTGATGCGGGTGTTCTGGTTCTTAACGTTGGTACTGCGGCAGCTATTGCGGATGCTGTCATTGAAGGGAAACCTTTGATTAGCCGTGTGACGACAGTAACGGGCCATGTAAAAGAGCCTGATAATCTGCTGTTACGGATTGGAACATCTGTTGCTGATGCGGTGGAACAGTGCGGAGGTTACAGCAAGACCCCAGGCAAAATCTTCTTTGGCGGAAGCATGACCGGAAATTGCTTGCCAGATGATAAGGTCAGTGTTTGTAAAGCAAATAACGGAATTGTTGTTTATGATGAGAAAGAGGCAATCATACCGGAAGAAAGCCCATGTATCCGTTGCGGACGTTGCATTTATGCCTGTCCGATCTTCCTGAACCCTATGGCGATGAAACAGGTCTATGAACTTGGCAAGATAGATGAAATGGAAAAAAATCTTCATGTGATGGACTGCATTCTTTGCGGTGCATGTTCCTATGTCTGTCCCGCGCATCAGTATCTGACCCCTGTTTTCAAGGATGCCAAGGATATAATAGCGGCAAGGAGGGCAAGCAAGTGAGTTTGCGCATTTCTACTGGGCCCCATGTTTTGACCAAGGAAAGCACGCAGACCCTGATGCTGGATGTGCTGATTGCCTTGGCTCCCGCCACTGTCGCGGGTGTTTACCTGTTTGGCTTGAAAGCCGCCTGGGTACTTTGCGCATCTGTTATCAGCGCCGTACTCAGTGAGTTCATCTGGCAGAAGCTAATGAAAAAAAAGAACACACTGGGTGATTTGTCTGCCGTAGTTACAGGCTTGATTATGGGCCTTAATCTGCCTTCTGGTGCGCCGATCTGGATGGCAGTGGTAGGCAGCGCTGTTTCAATCATCCTGGTTAAGCAACTTTTTGGCGGTATTGGTCATAACTTTATGAATCCCGCTATGTTTGGCCGTGCTTTTCTGCTGGCTTCCTGGCCTGCCCGAATGACCAGTTTCCTGCTGCCTGAGCGTTTATTGGGCGTTTCACAAGCTGTTTCCGGCGCGGATATGGTCTCCGGAGCGACACCTCTGGTGCCTCAAAAACTTGGCCTGACACCAGATATCGCATTGAGCGATCTTTTCCTGGGCAATATTCCCGGAACCATTGGTGAGGTCTGCAAGATCGCCATTATTATCGGTTTTGTTTACTTGCTGGTAGTGAAGGTGATTTCTTGGCACATTCCGGTATTCTTTGTGGGAACAGTGGCCTTATTCAGCTGGTTGATTGGCAATGACCCCTTGGTAGCCATTCTGTCAGGCGGCGTGATGTTCGGCGCCGTGTTTATGGCAACGGATTATGCGACAAACCCGATGCAAAAACTGGGACAATCCATCTTCGCCGTTGGTTGCGGTGCTATGGTGGTGATTATTCGAGCCTGGGGAGGATATCCGGAAGGTGTTACCTACGCTATTCTCTTTATGAACTGCGTGACTCCCTTGATTGATCGCTTTACAAGCAGACGAGTATATGGGATGGTGAAAAAACATGGCTAAAAATAATTTAAGAGGGGTTTTTGTTAATGGAATATTTAATGAAAATCCAGTCTTCCGCTTGGTGCTGGGTACATGTCCGGTTATTGCCGTAACAACCAGTGTGTCTAACGGCATCGGAATGGGAATGGCAGCTACCCTGGTATTGTTAGGCTCGAACCTGGTAATTTCAGCCCTGCGCAACTTCATCCCTGATAAAGTGAGAATCCCGGCTTATATGGTGGTGATCTCTGCTTTTGTTACGATTGTTCAGCTGTTGATGCAGGCATTTGTTCCAGCGTTATATGATGCGCTTGGTATTTTCCTGCCGCTGATCGTTGTTAACTGCATTATTCTGGCCCGCGCTGAAGCGTATGCCGGGAAAAATGGTGTTATGCCTTCTGTCGCTGATGGTATTGGCATGGGAGTTGGCTTTACATTAGCTCTGCTCATGATTGCCGTTGTTCGGGAACTACTGGGAACCGGCAGCATCATGGGCCTGCAGATTTTAGGCGCTAGCTTTGAGCCGGTGTTGCTGTTCATCCTGGCCCCCGGCGGGTTTATGGTGTTTGGTTTGCTTCTTGGGATCCTAAATGCTATAGGTGATAAGCGAAAGAAGTCTAAAATGGACAAGGAGGTCAAAGCGGCATGAGATTAGCTGACATCGGAGTCTTCCTGTTTTTTATTAATGCTGCCTTTAGCAATAACTTCATTTTTTCTCGATTCTTGGGTAACTGCCCCTACTTGGGTGTATCTACCAAGCTTGAGACAGCGACCGGTATGGGCGTAGCGGTTATCTTTGTTATGAGCATCGCTTCTCTGTTTTGCTATATAGTATACCAATATATTTTGCTTCCTCTTGGACTAAAGTACCTGGAGACGATTGCCTTTATTCTGTTAATTGCTGCAGTGGTGCAATTCATTGAAATGTTCATGAAGAAGTCCCTGCCGGCATTATATGAATCCCTGGGCATCTATCTGCCCCTGATCACAACCAACTGCGCCGTGCTGGGTGTCGCGTTGCTCAATATGAGAAGTGAATATAATTTATTGGAGTCGGTGCTGAGCGGCACATTTGGCGGTGTTGGCTTCATGCTGGCAATTGTCCTGATGGCTGGTGTACGGGAACGGTTGGAAAACTCTGATATTCCTAAGGCGTTCAAAGGTTTTCCCATTAGCCTGGTCATTGCCAGTTTTATGGCGGTTGCTTTTATGGGCTTTGGCGGCCTGGTAAAGTAAGGAGGCAAGAATGAATACGACCAATATATTGTTTGCTATCGCGGCTCTTGGCGGTATGGGGGTTTTGCTGGGCATTATGCTTGGTATAGCCGATAAAGCCTTTGCAGTAGAAGTGGATGAACGCGTGGCACTTGTCCGTGAAAATGTCGCAGGAGCAAATTGTGGAGCATGCGGTTATCCCGGCTGTGATGCCTTCGCTGTTGCAGTCGTGAAAGGAGAAGCGCCTGTCACTGGATGTACACCCGGCGGCGTGAAGTCAGCCGAGGCGCTTGCAGAAATTATGGGAGTTTCCGGCGGAGACCTCAAGCCGATGGTAGCGCGCATTCGGTGTCAAGGGGGCTGCGATATTTCTGTTGATCGGTATGTATATGAAGGCTTGAAGAGCTGCCGACATGCTGCTGGCTTAGCCGGTGGCCCCAAGGTGTGCTCAAGCGCCTGTTATGGGCTTGGTGATTGTCAAAAGGTTTGCCAATTTGATGCGATAAGCTTTGTTAATGACTTGTGTGTCATCGATCCTGAGAAGTGCACGGCGTGTGGAATGTGTATAGAGCAGTGCCCGAACAGCCTGATCAAACTGCTGCCTCAGGCTGCCACTGTTACAGTGCGTTGCCGCAACGTCCAGCCTCCGAAGATCGCCAATTCAGCCTGTACGTTTGCCTGCATCGCTTGCAAACGCTGTGAAAAAGCGTGTCAGTATGATGCGATCCATGTAACAAACTTTTTGGCTGAGATCGATCCGGACAAGTGTACCTTGTGCGGAGCATGCGTTGAGGTTTGTCCCAAGAAGTGTATTACGATCAGCGCCTAAATGTGAGGACCGTAGAAAAGCGCAGCAAATGTTATGCTGCGCTTTTTTCGTCTAGGAAAGTGTGAGTTAAATGCGTCGATTGTTCTCTTTGTTTCTTGTCCTGTTTATTTTTGTATCTATAAGAGCCTTGCCTGAGGGTGATCAACTTACTCAGGAAGAGACCCAGATGCTGATAGATCTTCTGGCTGACAGGGATGATGAAGGGCGAGCATTCGTAGTGCTTCCTGATAGTTTTCAGATGCCTGCGACAGGTCTTGACGGGGAGTACAGGCTGCTTATATTAGGGATCGATCAGCCGGGTGACAGCCTGAAAGGAAGAAGCGACACCATGATTCTCGCGGTGCTGAATACTCGTCAAAACAGCCTGAAGCTGATCAGCTTTATGCGGGATCTATATGTCAAATTATCAGGAGGCGGATATAACCGTCTCAATGCTGCTTATGCATTTGGCGGGGAGCAGAAGTTGAGAAAAACATTGGAAGAGAACTTTGGGATAACAGTAGATGGATATCTGGCGGTTAATTATTCCCTGATGGCAGATATGATAGATGCCATTGGGGGAGTAGAGCTAACGGTGGAGGAGTATGAGGTGAAGGCCCTCAACGGTATTTTAGGGTATTATAACTACCAGAGGGGGAGGGCAGAAGATGAGGGAAAGCTGGCTGCTTCCGGGACTCGTATTCTTACGGGCCTGCAGACGATGAGTTATGCCCGCATCCGTAAGACGGACAGTGATTTTGAGAGGGTTAAGCGTCAGCAACGGGTGATTGAAGCTGTTTATCATCAGCTTAGCCGTGCTTCCAAAGATCAGATTTTGAATGCTATTTCTAATTTTATCGGAGCAGTAGGAACTGATGTAAGTTTAAGTGACGCGCTAAGCCTTTTGAGCGAGATTACAAGGCTTGAGCATTTGAATATCAGCACGCTCAGCATTCCGGTTAAAGGGGCGTTTTCATCCCAGATTATAAGAGAAACATATTACCTTGTGCCCAATATTGCGCGTAATAAAAAAGCCATTATGGATTTTATGCAAAATGATCCCATAGCGTTAGAGGTTGATAAACAGCCCTAAACAAGTTACAATACGTCTAGTATAAGGAGGGAACAAACGATGTACGAACCAGTTATTAAGGTAGCCAAGGAAAAGATGGAGAAAACGAAGGACGTGTTCAAGCGTGATATGCAGTCTCTGCGTGCTGGGCGGGCCAACCCCCAATTGCTGGACCGTATTACTGTAGACTATTATGGCACGGTCACGCCCCTTAATCAGATGGCGAATATCACTGCCCCCGAACCGCGTGTTCTGATCATCTCTCCTTGGGATCCAAAGGCCATTCAGTTAATTGAAAAGGCAATTCAAATCAGCGACCTGGGAATGAATCCGGCTAACGATGGCAAGATTATCCGCCTGATCGTACCTGAACTTAATGCAGAGCGCCGTAAGGAGTTGAGCAAAAAAGTGAGTCAAGCGGCTGAAGAATCTAAAGTTGCTTTGCGCTCGATACGCCGTGACGCAATGGAACAGTTCAGGAAATTAAAAAAGGATTCATCCATCACTGAGGATGATCAGCGAAAAGCAGAGGATGAGTTACAGAAGGTAACGGATGCCGCGGTCAAGGATGTTGACAAGATGGCTGCCGAGAAAGAAAAAGAGATATTGGCTATTTGATAAACAAGCAATTGATTGGCCTGCCGCTTGAGGATGCCTTGCTCATTTGTGATATGAATGGGTTGAAGCCGGTTATCGTCGAAACCAGGTCCCCTAAGGATAAATCGGAGGCGAGCAGATCAGCTCGCGTGGTAGCTGTCCGCCAAGAAGGTGTACAGCTATACTTGGTAGTAGCTTTTTTCAGCAACGAGGGGCCGAAGGAGGCGCAAGTTATTGCAGGATAAAAAAACCTTGCCCCGCCATGTTGCCATCATTATGGACGGCAATGGCCGGTGGGCGAAAAAACATCGCCTTGAGATCGCGATGGGTCATCGCCGAGGGGTGGAGACACTGCGTGATATTGTCAGATACTCCAGTGACCACGGCATTGAAGTCCTGTCTTTGTATGCATTTTCAACGGAAAACTGGAAGCGGTCTCAGGCTGAGGTAGCGGCATTAATGGCTCTTGTGCTCGATTTTTTTAAATCAGAGATCGACGAGCTTCATCATAAAGGTGTATGCATCCGAATTTTGGGAGAAGTTGATGCTCTGCCGCCCGCTCAGTCGGAAGCAGTGCGAAAAGCTGAACGTATTACGCAGGATAATCGTGGTTTGCAGTTGAACATCGCGCTTAATTATGGCAGCAGAAATGAGATTGTCAGAGCTGCCTGTATTCTGGCCGATATGGTTAAAGCAGGAGAGTTAGAGCCGAAGGCAATTGACGCTGAGATGTTTGAGTCAAAGCTTTATACTTGTGGACAACCGGATGTGGATCTTTTGATCCGTACCAGTGGTGAATTGAGACTCAGCAACTTCCTTTTGTATCAAAACGCTTATGCGGAAATGAGCTTTCCCGATGTCCTATGGCCGGATTTTACTGTGAAGCATTATCAACAAGTCCTTGAATCCTTCGGCAGCCGCGACAGACGATATGGGGGCAGGAATACATGACGACAAGAATCATCACGGGTGCTGGGCTGATTGCACTATTGCTGACTGTTTTATATTTCGGCGGATGGATCTTTTCGGTGGTTTGGATCGCTGCTGTGCTTATTGCTGTTGGTGAAGAGTTTACTGTTTTGACAAAGGCAGAGCATCGTCCCGTTGCCTGGCCGACATGGGTTGCTTTGATTGTCAGTATTCCCTGCTTTCTCATGTTGGGTCATATTGAAGCAATCAGTATTCTGATTGCCGTAGTGACTGTTACCTTTTTTGTAGTCTGTACGGTTGTATTGTTTCGCAACAATCCCCGTCTTGATGACATGATGTTTTCTCTGATGCCTTTGTTGACTGTGGCATTGCCCGGGATGTGTATGCTAGCATTGAATCGCCTGCCTATTTCGTTGCAGCGCGTGCTCGTTGCGCTAAGTTTTTTTGTGCCTACAATGGGGGATATGACTGCTTACTTTGTGGGCGTGCGCTATGGGCGGGTCAAGTTGAATCCGCTTATTAGCCCGAAAAAAACGATAGAGGGCGCTTTGGGAGGACTGGCTGGCAGCACACTGACTTCTGTTGTGATTTACTTTCTGGCAGGATTGCTTGGCTTTTCCCAGTTTCCTTTCTTGCATTTTGTTTTGATCGGATTGATCGGGGGCGTTGTAGGTCAGGTGGGAGACTTGTTTGCATCAATGGTGAAGCGCCATTGTAGCGTCAAGGATTTTGGCACTATCTTTCCCGGGCATGGCGGGATGATGGATAGGCTGGATTCCATATTGTTTGTTACTGTATTTGTTTATATTTATTATTTGATTATGCTGTAATACCAACGGACTTGGTACAAGCTGAAAGGCTTTTTATGCGCTCTATCAGTATTTTAGGTTCAACCGGCTCTATCGGCAAACAAGCTTTGGAGCTGGTTGCTTCATATCCCAATGAATTTAAGGTGGAGGCTCTTTGCGCCCATCAAAACGCTGCGCTGCTTTTTGAGCAGGCCAAGGCTTTTCGACCTCGGTTTGCCGCCCTTACATCGGGCGAAACAGAGGTTCCCGAAGAACTGAAAAAGGGCTGCGAATGGATATTTGGCGAGAAGGCTCTTGAACAACTGGCTTTTCATGCCGCCGCTGATGATGTGTTGGTTTCTGTCAGCGGAATGGTTGGTTTAAAGGCTGTGTTGGCTGCCAGACAAAGCAACCGGCGTGTCTTGCTTGCCAACAAGGAGGCTCTGGTTGCAGGCGGACAACTTGTTATGAATATTTGCTCGCTTGCAGGGCCACAGGCAAGTCTTTTGCCTGTGGATAGTGAGCATAGCGCGATCTTCCAATGCCTCAATGCGTCAGAGGGAAACCCATACCGTAAAATTATTCTGACAGCTTCTGGGGGACCGTTTCGAACATGGCCAAAAGATAAGATCATGGCAGCTACTCCAAAAGAAGCTCTGAATCACCCCAATTGGTCGATGGGATCGAAGATTACCATTGATTCGGCCAGCATGTTCAATAAAGCTTTGGAAATCATTGAGGCGAAGTGGCTGTTCGACGCATCGCCTGATCAAATCGATGTTCTTGTTCACCCGCAGAGCATCGTACATTCTTTGATAGAATTTGAGGATCATGCCGTACTGGCTCAGTTGGGATTACCGGATATGAAGTTGCCCATTTTATACGCCATGAGCTATCCAAAGCGTATGCCTTCCAATTCACAGCCTTTGGATCTTGCGCTGATTGGACAGCTTAGCTTTGAAGAACCAGATCAGGAGCGGTTTCCCGCGATTACGCTGGCCTATCAGGTGCTGAAAGCAGGCGGTGCGGCTGCCTGCATCCTCAATGCCGCAAATGAAGTTGCGGTCAGGTTGTTTATGCAGGGAAGGATCATGTTTGGAGATATTTTTCGTATCGTGGATAAAACGATACAGCGCTTGGGGACCCAAAGCGCGGATACATTGGACGCTGTGCTGTGGGCGGATCAGGAAGCCCGCCGCATAGCCGAACTGATTTCAAAACAATAAAGGAGG
>CAZYKQ010000048.1:0-1465 GCA_964648235.1 uncultured Christensenella sp.
CATGGGGAGATGATACCATGAATCGAAAAGCGCAATGGCTGGTCCTGATCCTGGCCGCGATGCTGATGCTTATCGGTGTTTCGAATGCTTATGCTCATGATCATATTTATGTCTGGACAGTAGAAAAAGCCGCTACCTGCACGGCGTCGGGCGTGGAAAAAGGCGTGTGCAGCATATGCAGTGAGGAGGCATACCGGCCGATTCCGCTTGCTGCGCATGACTGGAAGCTTGTTGAAAAGCAGCCGACCTGTACCAATGCCGGGGTGAAAGAGGAGGTGTGCAGTGTTTGCAAAGCGAAGCGAAACACTGTTGTCATCCCTGCCACAGGGCATAACTGGGGCCAGTATGTGATTATAATGCCGGCTGGCTGCACCGCAACCGGTATTGAGGAGCGGATCTGCCAGAACTGCCAGCAAAAACAGACCCGGCCTGTCGCCGCCACGGGGCACAATTGGGGTTATTTTACCCAGACCAAAGCGCCCGGCTGTACAGAGCCCGGCCTGGAGGAGAGCATTTGCCAGAACTGCCAGCAGAAATGGACGAGGGCGATTCCGGCTACGGGGCACAATTGGGGCCCTTATCAAACGACCTTGCCAGCCGGCTGCACCACGCCCGGCGTTTCAGTGAGCCTCTGCCAGAACAACTGCGGGCAGCAGCGAACCCGTGTGCTGGCTGCCCTGGGGCATAACTGGGGGCAGCCTGTGGTGACCGTCCCCGCGACCTGCACCCATACGGGCACGGCCGTCACTGACTGCCAGCGCTGCGGCACGCAGTATACGACGGTGCTGCCTGTGATCAACCATATCTACGGGGACTGGACGGTATCGGTCGCGCCCACCTGTACAACGCGGGGGACGGATGTGCGCGCCTGCACGATGTGCGGACGTCAGGAAACGAGGCGGACAAAAGCCCTGGGGCATACATCGGACGGCGTATGGATCACGGTGCGCCAGCCCAGCCTGAAGGAGCGCGGCCTGCAGGCCACTACCTGCACGGTTTGCGGCGGGCAGGCGAAACGGCGTACCTTTGCCCCGCGCGGCTACCAGTATGAGGTGC
Source organism: uncultured Christensenella sp. (assembly GCA_964648235.1). GTDB lineage: Bacteria > Bacillota > Clostridia > Christensenellales > Aristaeellaceae > UBA1038. Next base: position 1,057 of record CAZYKQ010000048.1, read on the forward strand.
CGGCCTATGCCTTTGGCCCCTGGGCTGTTCAGGTGGATCCGGCGCTGTCTGCCGTGCGTGAGCGCCTCATCCCCATTGACATGACGGTGGACGGGCGGCAAAGCTTTCCCCTGATCACCGAGGATGGTTACAACATCGGCGCCGCCCTGGTGACGGTATCGGGGGGCAGCCTGACGGTTACGCTGGAGAAAGCGTCGGAGCCGACCTTGCTGCGCTACAGAACCTTCCTTCTCTACCAGGGCCCGGAGGATACCCTTCGTTACCGGCCGGAAGGCGACACCCTGCCCTTTGATCTGCCTGTCAAGGTGGAAGGGGGCAGAGCCCTTCTCAGCATCAAGACGACGGCCAACTATTACCAGGGGAATGAGAATAAAACCTTTCATGAAGCCATGATGTCGCCGGACGGCGC
>CAZYKQ010000048.1:1565-13562 GCA_964648235.1 uncultured Christensenella sp.
ACCAGGGGAATGAGAATAAAACCTTTCATGAAGCCATGATGTCGCCGGACGGCGCACACAGCTATCTGGAGTTGGCCCAGCAGATGGTGGGCGAAATCGCCAGGATGTGGGCGGCGCAATAGATGATGAATTATCACAGCACACGCGGGCAGAGCGTCCCTGTCAGCGCGGCAGAGGCCATTTTACAGGGCGCGGCACCCGACGGCGGCCTGTATATGCCCGATACCCTGCCTGATCTGAGCGCACTGCTGACGCAGGAACTCAACTATGCGGGGCTTGCGGGGCGGGTTTTTTCCGCGCTGCTGTCCGGCTTTGATCATGAAAAACTGCATAGAATTGCGCAAGAGTCCTGCGGGGCGCAGTTTGAGGACCCGGCCATTGTCCCGCTCAGACAGGTGGGCGATTGCCACATTCTGGAACTGAGCCACGGCCCGACCGCCGCCTTTAAGGACCTGGCCCTGCAGGCCCTGCCGCGCTTCATGGCGCTGGCCAGGGAAACACTGGGGCGGGATGACAGATACCTGGTGCTGACCGCCACCAGCGGGGATACCGGCTCTGCCGCCATGCGGGGCTTTGCGGATATTCCGGGGTTCCGGGTGCTGGTCTTTTACCCCCATGGGGGCGTCAGCGCCGTGCAGCTGGCGCAGATGACGCGGATGAAGGGTGATAACCTGCGGGCGGTGGGCATCCGGGGCAACTTCGATGCGGCGCAGGCAGGCGTCAAGGAGGCCTTCGCGGCGGGATCCTTGCAGCTGCCTGAAAACATGCGTTTGAGCAGCGCCAATTCCATCAACATCGGGCGGCTGGTCCCGCAAATTGTCTACTATATATCGGCCATCCGGCAGCTGCAAAAGTCCGGCGCGCTCAAATTGGGGCAGGCGGCGGATTTCATCGTGCCCAGCGGCAACTTTGGCGATATTCTGGCCGGCTACCTGGCCGGACGGATGGGCCTGCCCGTGGGCAAGCTGGTATGCGCCTCCAACGCGAACAGGGTACTGAGCGATTTTCTGATGACAGGCATCTACGACCGAAGGCGGCCGCTAGTGAAAACACTTTCCCCCTCGATGGACATTCTGGTATCGAGCAACCTGGAGCGCCTGCTGTATGAAGCCTCCGGACGGGACGGGGGAAGGGTGGCCGGTTTGATGAGCCGGCTGCAAACAGAAGGGTACTACCGTGTAGACGGCGACATGCTGCGCGTGATACAGCAGCAGTTTATCGGCCGCGCCTCGGATGACGGGGAGGCCTTGAAGGCTATCCGGGATGTGTGGCAGCGCTACGGCTACCTGATGGATCCGCACACCGCCGCCGCCTGGCTGGCGCAGGACGCGTTGGCCGGGCGGGATAACCCGCGCGTGGTGCTGTCCACCGCCTCGCCGTTCAAATTTCCCGGCGCTGTGCTGAGGGCACTGGGCAAAGAGGCGGATATGGACTGCCTGCCGGAACAATTGGCCGGGGAAACCGGGGTGAAGATCCCTCAAAGCTTACAGGGGCTGATGGACAGCCCGGTGCTCTACCCCGATGTGATTGACCCGAAGGATATGCTGAAGGCTGTACATGGGGAGGCGGCCGTATGGTAAGGATACGCGTGCCCGCCACCAGCGCCAACCTGGGCCCGGGCTTTGATTGCCTGGGCATAGCCCTGAACCTGTATGCCCGTTTTACATTTGAGCCTCTTTCACAGGGGATTGAGATCAGCGGCTGCCGGCCGCAGGACGCGGGAGAGGATAACCTGGTGTACCAGGCATTTTTTCATACGCTGAAAGCAGCGGGGGTGAAGAGCCGGGGCCTGCGGCTTCAGATCGATTCAGATATTCCGCTGTCGCGCGGCCTGGGCAGCAGCGCCGCCTGCGTGGTGGGCGGCATCCTGGGCGCGGACCGGCTGTACGGCCTGGGCCTGAGCCGGGAAGATATGCTCAAGCTGGCGACGGAGCTGGAGGGGCACCCCGACAACGCCGCGCCCGCGATCTGGGGCGGCCTGCGCGTATCGCTGATGGAGGAAGGCAGGGCGCTGTCCCTGCCCTGCGAAGTCCACCCCTCGCTGAAGTTTCTGGCCCTGGTGCCGGATTTTGAGCTGAGCACCTCCGCCGCGCGCGCGGCCCTGCCCCAAAGCGTATCCCTGAAGGATGCCGTGTATAACCTGTCTCACGCGGCCTTCCTGATTAAGGCGCTGGAGGGCGGTGAGCCGGGCCTGATACGAGACGCCATGCAGGACAGGCTGCACCAGGACGCGCGCTTTAAGCTCATCCCCGGCGCGGCGGAGTTAAAGGCGCGCATGGAGAACGCTGGCGCCATCGCCTGTTGCCTGTCGGGGGCCGGGCCGACATTGCTGTGTTTGTATGCGGAGGAAGATATTTTAAGCAAGGCGAAAGAGGCAATCGGGAAGAGTTTTCCCGGTCTTGTTTCGATGGTGCTTGAATTATGCGCTGAGGGAGCAGAGATTATGACGAAATGAAAGAGACCCTGGCGCTTGTAATGGCGTAAAGTCTTTTCGTTCCGATCAATATGATTTATTTCATAGGTTTATTTTGTATAAGTTGTAGCTAAATACCGGAACTGTTCGTTGCGTCCTTCGCCCAATGTTGAATATTCAGCCCAATGCAAGGGATATTCTCCGCTTAGAATTAAGCGTTCTTCTCTTCCCTGTGTGCTGCCGGCTCCGGCGTGTTCTGCCCATCCGAGACTTCCGGTGAGTGCCCGTCCTTCCCATAAGCGGAACTCATCTGCAATGGTTGACCTAATCGGTTTACTCCAGTATAAAGGATCATTGGACAAAGTTATGGTAAATCCCATTGGGTAATCGAGCTTGTGTAGGATATGCTCAATGCGGACAATGTCCTTTATAATGTCATAACTACCTATATCCTGTGCGCTTTGTTCCTTGAGCAGATATGCTTCGCCTTCAACTGTGAATTGAGATTTCACAGTTTTATATTTCAGCTCAATTGGAATCAATTGTCCTCTGAGCGAAACCAGAAGATCCAGACGGTATCCTAAATCCGGGACGGTATATTCCAGATTGATTTCACATTGCGGGTGATGCACCTTGATTTCGCTTGCCAACGCAAGCTGGAACTCAGCTTCAGAGTGAAACACAGGTTGCTTTAAGCTGAGAGATTTCAAAATAGAATGGATATTAAACTCCGGAACTTCCGGCTGAACATCAGCGTCGTTTTGCAAGGCCTCTATTTTGATTTTGGCTCTTTCCAAGGCTTCATTGATTTCCTGTTGCGCTTGGAGCAGGACATGGTACATCTTTTCATAGTCTGCCATTTTCATAACTCCAGTCATTTTTAGAAAAACAATCTACCATCTTTTTAGTGTTGTGGCAATGAAGCTGTTGCGGTAAAATTGAGAAATCCCGATACTATAAATTTACACAAAGCGCGCTATTGACGCTACCATTCAAACCTTGATTCGGGTATAATTAAACAAGGCGTCTTATCGACGTTTTGGAAGTAAAAAATGAAAAGGGGGACATATCAATATGGAATTACAACAGCTTTTGAGCGGAGGGCTCTGGTGGCAGGTATTGCTCGGTTTGCTGGTATTCGTTGTCATATTTATCTTAATTCCCAAGGGCTATATCAAGGTTCCGCCGAATCAGGCGCTGATCATTTCCGGGCCGTTCCGGCGCAAGTATCGCGTCAAGGGCGCGGAGGGCAAGGAGACTGCCAAGAAGTTTGGCTACCGCATCGTGCGCGGCGGGGCGACGTTTGTGATCCCTCTGATTGAGAGGGTGGACAGGCTGAGCCTGGGCATCATGCAGGTGGATATCCGCACCACCCAACCTGTTCCTTCCCAGGAGTATATTGCGGTGATGGTGGACGGCGTAGCGAACATCAAGATCGGTTCCGATGATGTGTCGATCGCGACGGCCGCCGAGCAGCTGCTCAACTGGACGCCTGACAATATCATTGCCATCGCCCAGCAGGTGCTGGAGGGCAACATGCGTGAGATCATCGGCCAGATGACCATCGCGGATCTGGTGCAGAACCGCGATAAGTTCGCGCTGGAGACGAGCCGGGCGGCCAGCCTGGATATGAGCAACATGGGCCTTGAGATCATCAACATCACCATCCAGAACTTTGAAGACAAGGATGGCGTGGTCGAGATGATGGCGACCAAGAACATCGTGGATAAGGAGCGGGACGCCAAGATCGCCAAGGCTATTGCCGACCAGCAGGGCAACAAGGAGCGCGCTGAGGCGGATGCCCTGATCGCCGAGCAGAATAAGGAGCTGGAGCTGAAGCAGGCCAACTACAAGATTCAGGCGGACAAGGCCAAGGCTGACGCTGATATCGCCTACAACATCCAGCAGGAAACCGCCCGCAAGCAGTTTGAAGAGGAGCGCGCGGCGGCTGAAATGATCAAATTGCAGCGCGAGACCGAGCTGAAGCGACAGCAGGTTGAGGTATCCCGCCAGATGCTGAACGTGGAGTACCGTGAGAAGGCGCAGGCGGAGCGCGATGCCCGCATCGCTCAGGCAGAAGCGGAAAAAGCGGAGCGCCAGGCCATCGCGGATGCCGACTACTACCAGGCGCAGAAGGTGGCCGAGGCCATCATGCTCAAGGGGCAGGCCGAGGCCAAGGCCATTGAGCTGAAGGCGGAAGCCATGAAGAAATACGGCGAGGCCGCGATGCTGGAGATGGTGGTCAACAAGCTGCCCGAGGTGGCAAGGGCTATCGGCGAACCTCTGGCTCAAACGGAGAAAATCATCATGTTCGGCGAAGGCGCCGCTACGGGGCTGACCCGCGATATCTCCGGCTCCATGATGCAGACCTTTGAAGCTTTGAAGGCTTCCGTCGGCGTGGACATCCCCCGTATGTTGAGGGACGTGACCACCGGGGGCCTGATCGGCAAGCAGGCGGCGGAAGAGGGGAAGGCGGAGCCCAAAGAAGCGGAGTAATTTATACAAAACCATAATAAGCAAAAGGCAGAGGCGTTTTCTCATATTTCTTGGCAATCAATCGCGGTTTGTCATAAGGAGGCAGACAGAGTTTATTTTTTCATCATATGAATTTATTCAGCGCTCCGCATCCGTCAGGATACTTACAGCCCCTCGACCAGCACCGCCCTTGTCGGCGCGCCTTCGGCCCCGTCCAGCTTCAGCGGCAGGGCGATCAGGGTGTATTCGCCCGGTTTGGCATCCTTTAACACCAAGCCTTCTAAAATAATAATGCCATTGTCCATCAGAATGTGATGTGTCCTGTGCCCGGGCTGGTCGCGCTCAACGCCCAGGGCATCGATGCCCACGCCGTTTACTTTTTTAGAAGCCAGATAGCTTGCGCCGCTTGCCTTGAGGTAGATAAAGGCAGCGCCGCCGCTGCGGGGGTCGAAGGAGTTTTTGGTTTTCAGCAGCACGAAATCACCTTCGGCGATGTCAAAGCCGGCCAGGTCCTTCTCCTCAATGCCCTCCTCCACATGGCTCAGGTCAAACACTTTGGCCTTTGTGATCAGGCGTTCCAGCGCAAGGGCTTCAGCGGTGGATTGGTCCCCGTCTGTCATGTGCAGGGGGGCATCCAGGTGGGTGCCTGTGTGCATGTTGATGGTGTAGACGGACTCGTTCACGCTGTCATGGGGCAGTCTGGCCGCCCAGGTGCGCAGGGGGGCTTTCTGGGGCCTGTCCTTGTAGGTGGGCATGCTGTCGCTGATCAGCATGGAGATGTCAATGATGCGCATCTTTAGCTTCCTCCTCTGTCAGGTCGATCTCCCACCAACTGCGGCCGTCCAGCGCGATCATGCGATCCGCAGCCTCAGGGCCTCTGGAACCTGCCGGATAGTTGGGGAAACGGCTGCGATCGGCGGGGCAATGGGTTTCGATTCCTTCGATAAAGCGCCATGAGTATTCCAGCTCGTCCCACCTGGTAAACAGGGAGGAGTTGGCGCGGTAGGCTTCCAGAAGCAGCTGCTCATAGGCCTCCGGCACGTTGCCCTGGAAACGGCTATGCTGGGCATAGTTGAGGGCCGCGCTTTCCATGTTGAAATCCGTACCGGGCCGCTTCAGGTTGATGCGGAAATACATGCCCTCTGCCGGCTGCACCTCGATGACCAGCAGATTGGGCGGCTGGGATTCAAACTCCCGGTAGAAATTGACGCCGGGCAGGCGCTTGAACTCGATAACAATCTGTGTGCGGGAGCGGGCCAGGCGTTTGCCTGCGCGGATGTAAATGGGCACCCCGCCCCAGCGGAAGTTATCCACCTGGGCGCGCAGGGCTACATAGGTGGGTGTTTTGGAATCATTATCCACCCCCTCTTCCTCGCGGTAACCCGGCATCTGCTTTGCGTCTTTCTCGCCCGCGCCGTATTGCCCCATCACGATACTGCCGCAGGCGTCTTCATCCTCAAACCGGCGCAATGACTTCAGGGCTTTCACCTTCTCATCCCGCACAGACTCGGGCAGCAGATCCACCGGCGGTTCCATGGTGATCAGGGCAAGCATCTGAAGCAAGTGGTTTTGAAGCATGTCCTTTAAAATGCCCGCTTGCTCATAATAGCCGCCCCGCCCTTCCACCCCCAGGGTTTCAAAGGAAGTAATCTGTATGTTATCGATGTAGTGGTGGTTCCACAGCGGCTCAAACAGGGAGTTGGCAAAGCGGATGGCCAGAATGTTTCGGATCATCTCCTTGCCCAGGTAGTGGTCGATGCGGTAAACTTGCTTTTCGTCCAGGGCCTTTGAAATGGTGCGGTTGAGGGCACGCGCGGTGGCCAGGTCGGATCCGAAGGGTTTTTCGATCATCACCCGATGATCAATGTTGCCTTTCTCCACCAGCCCCTTCTGGCTGAGGCGCTGCACGATGGGGGCGAAATGCTCCGGCGCTACGGCCAGGAAAAACAACCGCAGGACGGGGCCGGCCAGCTCAGCCTCTTCCTGTTTGAGCCGCTCGCTGAGGCCCGTGTAGCTTTCCGGATCGCTGATGAACTCCATTCTGTAGTAATCGATGATATCCAGAAAATCCGTCAGTTTTTGCTCGTCAACTTCCGTGCGGGAATAACGGCGGACAGCGGCTTGCGCATCCTGCCGATAGGCGCTTTCACTGAGATCACGGCGGCCGACCAGCAATATTTTGACTTTTTCAGGCAACCTGTTCTCCGCCTGAAGATGGTAGAGGGCAGGCAGCAGCTTTCTGTGCGCCAGGTCGCCTGTGGCGCCGAAGATGGTTAATATCAGAGGTTCCTTCGGAAGATCATCGCGTTGATTAAACAAAATAAAATCCTTTCGAGCGCATGGGTTTGACGCTGTGGGAAATGGTGAAACCTGTCTGTATTATACCCGGAGAGGATCACCGGCACAATCGCCTCATTACTTTGCTAAACAGAGGCCGGCAGGTTATAATCATCTCAATCCTGAGCCGTTGCCGGCCTGAAGCGGGGAGGTATTCTATGGGTTCTTACATTATCTCAGTTTCACACAGACCGGGGATCTATGCGCATATCCGCATCAGCGATGAAGCCACATTGATGGACCTGCATGAGGCCATCGTTGAATTTTATGGGATTCCATCGCCCAGGCGGCCAGTGTTTGAACCCCTTAAGGTAAAGGCGAATGCGCCTCTGGTCAGGTATGGCACGAAAAACAGCAAAACAATGGTCGCCATGCGTGATGTCAGCCTTCAAAACAGTGGGCTGGAGAAAAAGAGCCATCCCATGACCTATACCTTGGCCTCACCCGCAACGGCACTGACCTGCCGCTTATTCGCGCGGCTGGATGAGCCGACAGACAGACCCCTGATGGTCAAGTCATCCGGTTTGTCGATACTGGCCCTGCACCGCGCCCTGTCCGGGGTGTTTCCGATGCTGCAGGCAAGCTGGATGCCCGGTGAAAATGCGGAAAGGATCGATCATATCCCCGTAAGAGCGGACGACGAATTGAAGATGATCATCGACTACTTTTTGTCGGCCTCGAACTTCTACGGGCTGGTGCCGGCGGGCCTGGTGCACAGCATGTACTGCCGGGACAACCCTGCCATCGATTCCGATTCTTTTTTCAGAGTGGGGATTTATTTGGGCGGGATAGAGGGTTCCCGCGTCATCATGCTGGATAAGCGCGGCGATCGCATTACGGACCATCAGCGGACGGGTGAGGTCAAATATCTGGCTGAGTATACGGTTGACGATCAAGATACCTTCCGTTACATGCTGGAAGAGCAGCGGGGGAAGCCCTGGTATCTTCCCCTGCAGGAGGAACTGCTGCGCTACAGGGATGAAGATTACGTGGAGCAAACGGCGGAGTATCACAGGCTGAAAGAATATATCGTGGCGCAGGGGTTTTCCGGGGAGCAGGCTGAAGGCTGTATGCTGGACCTGCATTTACATGCCAAATACAGCGACGGTCTGACCGATAATTTGATTGAGCTGATGGAGAAGCATCAGCTGATGCCGGAAAGCCCGGATGAGGTGAACCGCCTCTTGGCGCTGTATTCTTCTTTTTACAACAACACCCGCCTCTCCCTCAACTGCGGCCACAGGCCTGCCGAGCTGTTCTACAGTGCCGAAAATAAGCTCAAGGCTTTGAGCGGGCAGGAAGGGCCTGCGGCGTTTGGCGCTGGGAGAAAAGACAGGCAGCCCATGAGAAAGATCGGCCGGAATGATCCCTGTCCCTGCGGCAGCGGGAAGAAGTACAAGCATTGCTGCGGGAAAAGGCGGTAGGAGGGGCTATGTCTGACAAAGCAGGAAAAACAATCAAAAACCCCATCTTGCATACCTTTGCCCACATGAAAGGCAACCAGCGGGTCTGCCTGTGGACGGAGCCTATGTTCGGCATCCCCTACAACTTGTTCACGCCCCTGGCGGCCGTGTACATGGCGGCGCTGGGGCTGAGCCCCTTCATGATCGGCCTGGTTACCACGATCTCCCTGGTCTCGCAGACGCTGGCGGCCGCCATCGCCGGCGTTGTGACCGACAAGCTCGGCAGGCGGCGCACGACGGCGGTGTTTGACATCTTCGCCTGGATCATCCCCAGCGTCCTGTGGGCCACAGCTTCGGGGCCGCTGAGTTTCGTGCTGGCCGCGGCGCTGGGTGGCTGCTGGCGGATCACGGAGACATCCTGGGGGCTTTTGATGACGGAGGATTATCCGCCGGAGGGCATCATCCACCTGTATTCCATCACCAACATCGCGGGCCTGCTTGCGGGCTTTGTATCGCCGCTGGCCTTTATGCTGGTGCGGCAGATCAGCCTGATCACGGCCATGCGCTGGCTGTACGGGGTGATGGCAGTGATGGTGGCGGTGAAGACTCTCCTGATCTATGCCTACACGAAGGAGACCTCCGTCGGCCTCAGGCAGATCGAGGAAAACAAGGGTGTCTGCGTGCTGAGCCGCCTGCTTGAAAGCCGCTTTGTGCTGGGCAGGATGTTCCGCTCCCGTCATATCATGCTGACTGTGACGCTGGTGGCCTGCTTCATGCTGATCCGCTCGGTCAACGACAACTTCCTCCCTCTGCTGCTGACCGAGAAGCTGGGCATCCCCGAGGAGAGCCTGTCGCTGTTCAGCATGGTGCGTACCCTGGTGATGCTGCTGTTCTACCTGGTGCTGGTACCGAGGCTTGACGCGCGGCGTTTCCTGCAGCCGATGACAGTGTCCATGGGCCTGCTGATCGCGGCGGATCTCAGCTTTTTCGCGCTGACGAGGGGCTCTGTGGGAACGATCCTCCTCAATGTGCTCATGGAGGCGGCTGCGCTGTCGATGACCGCCCCCATCCTCTCCAGCCTGCGCCTGCAGGTGATGGAGCAGGAGGAGCGCGCGCGTATGTTTGCTTTTACAACCATGCTGGCTCTGCTGGTCACGGCGCCCTTTGGCACGGTGGCCGGCTGGCTGTCACAGACGGACCGCTCCCTGCCGATGCTGCTCAATGTCGCGATCGCCCTGCTGTCCATCGCGGTGAGCCTGAAACTGCACAGAGAAATTCAGGGGAAGGATATACGATGATGCAAGATTGGCTGATCAGGCGCTTTTCGTCTGATGGCAAAGAGGATGTGAACAGAAGCCGGATTGGCATGCTGGCGGGTGTGACGGGGCTTTTGTGCAACCTCTTGCTGGCGGCCCTGAAGGTGCTGGTTTCTTTTTTATCCGGATCCGTCGCCGTTATGGCGGACGCAATCAATAACCTGAGCGATGCGGCCTCCGGCTTGGTCAGCCTGGTGGGCTTCCGGCTGGCCGGCAAGCCTGCCGACCGTGAGCATCCCTACGGCCATGCCCGATATGAGTACCTCTCGGGCCTGGCCGTCGCGGTGATTGTGATGCTGATCGGCGCGGAGCTGCTTAAAAGCAGCGTTGGCAAGATCCTGGCGCCTGAACCGACGGTGTTCAGCCCGCTGTCCGCGGCCATTCTCACGGTTTCCATCCTGATCAAGCTGTGGCTGTCAGGTTTTTATAAAAAGATCGCCGGAAGGATCGGATCGGGCGCCCTGCTGGCTTCCGCCGCCGACAGCCGAAACGACGTGATCGCCACGGGCGCGGTGCTTATGTCGCTGTTGCTGAGCCGCTTTATGGGCGTTCATATTGACGGCTGGATGGGCCTGTGTGTCGCCGCCTTTATCCTTTGGTCCGGCTGGGGGCTGGTGCGTGATATGCTTGACCCGCTGCTGGGCGCGGCACCGGATCCCCGGATGGTGGAGGATATCAGACAGTCCATCATGTCCTATCCCGGCGTGTTGGGCACGCACGATTTGATGCTGCACGATTATGGGCCGGGACGGCGCTTCGCCAGCGTCCACGTGGAGGTGGCGGCGGAAGATGATGTGCTTAAAAGCCACGACACCGTGGATGAGATTGAAAGGGATTTTCGTGATCAGCGCGGCATCGCGCTGGTGGTGCATATGGACCCGATCGTGACCCGTGACCCGCAGGTAAAGGATATGCGGCTGTGGCTGTCTGAGGCGGTCCGCGGGATCCACCCGGAGCTTACCATCCATGACCTGCGCCTGGTGAAGGGCGCGCGTCACAACAAGGTGATATTTGATTGCGTCAAGCCGCCCTCGCTTGACATGAGCGACGGCGCGCTTAAAAATGCCTTGGCGCAACTGGTGTGGGACAGGTATCAGGACCATTACTGTGTCATCACGGTGGATGATGGGTTTTCGCCCGTGGCGAAGTGAGGGCGATGCCCATCAATTTTTCTATACTTTATTGATTCATAAACGGGATGATAGAATTAAAAAAACAGGAGCTTTCCTACCTGTAAGCTACTCCTGTCTTTTTCTTTTCTCTTCTTAGCTCTCAGCGCTTCATATCGCGACAGCTTCTGGATGAGAGTAGAGTTAGTTTCCCAATGTTGCGCTAACAGTTTCAAAAGCTTGAATCAGGCTGTCCACTTTGTCTAGTGAATAAAATTTCGAAGCATTAGAATTTACTTGCACATAGATTCTGCTTTCGCTGGAATTATGATATGCTCCAACTTCCATCCCACTACTTGCGGTATACACAACTTCGGAATAATCCTTTAGTTCGTTTGCGTGTTGCTTGATATATTTAAGTGCCTGAATAGCGCCGTCAATCTCGTCTGCATCCATAACGCCAACTGCTTCGCCATAGCTATAATCGCTCTTGTAATAACCAGTAGTAATGCGAAGAGCATAGACTTTTATGCCGGTTTCAACATCCAAAATGCTTGCGGTTTGAAACTGTAACGTATCGGTGAACCCGAACCATTTGCTTGTATGAGAACTATCAAAATACTCATCTTTTTCAAACATACAACAATCAATAAACTCTTTGACTATGAGGTTTCCCTTTTTCAACATAACCTGTTCAAATTTGCTTTCAGTTTCTGTCGTTTCAGTTCCAGCTTCTTCAGCAAACGCTGAAATTGAAAAACAGGTAGCTAAAAGAAGTAGAGAGAGAGTAAGCGCAACAAGTTTCTTCATGGTAATGCCTTCTAATAGAGAGTGCTGAACAATTTGTGTAAACCTCTGTGAAGGGATAAAATCCAATAACGGAGGATACACAGATGGTGAAACGAGAAAAGAGTCCGCTACGGAAGCTCATCGACGAGCGGGGC
>CAZYKQ010000049.1:0-13466 GCA_964648235.1 uncultured Christensenella sp.
CCTGGGTGGATACGCTGCCCGAGGGCTATGCCAGGGAGATGCGGGCGCTGTTTGATGAGATGGAAGCGCTTGAGACGCTTGAAGCGAAGATATACAAGGCCATTGACAATCTGGAAGCGGTCAACCAGCACAACCTGGCGGATCTGTCCACCTGGCTGCCAAAGGAATATGAGCTGAACATGACCTATGGGGATGATAAGGCGGGTTTTTCAGACTACATGGTGTCATTAAGGAAGGCAATTCGTGAAGAAACGGTCAGGAAGATCGAAACAGGAGGTCAATGAACCGAATGTTCTGTCTTGCTGCCATGATGAGCGTCATGTCTGCGGCCCGGAGTATCAGATCAGGTGAAACGCTGTTCTACAAAGTCTGCTCCAAAGATGACATGGCAAATACAAAAGCGGCCCTGGCCCAGGGGAATTTCTCTTTAATTTGATCAAAGTGTTTCCCGCTGAATGCCATTTCAGCTGTTCCGCGGAGCAAAAAACCGGTTCCCTTATAGGCATGGCCCGCTACTTCACGGTTACATATTGTGAGCAAGGCCTGATCATTATACTTTAAGTTTTCTTCCGTCTGATGCATCCTGCCTGCCGGTATGAGCAGCGTATCATCAGAAGCAATGATGACATAGCTGTTCCAGGAATTAACCGCGTGGGCACCGGACTTGCCGTTTGTGACAATGGTCAAAGCGGCGTCCGGCAGGGTGTGAATCACTTCAAGCAGTTTATCATGTATCATGTTGTCAGTTCTCCTTCAGATTTATCAGATCCCATGCCCTGTTGCAATGAACAAAGGGTTCAGGTTACGCAGCTCTTTTTGCGCTCTTCACGTTTAGCCCGATCAGGTATCCGGATGTCAGTGATATTCTGTATTTCCTGTTCCCAGGCGGATTCAACGGCCATGTCATGTGACTCACCAAAGCGGATCATCAGATCACTGCTGAAGAACACCCGCCTTTTGCGATCAAACAGGAGCAAACCGTTCCATAGGTGGATTTTCGAAGTTAGGAACTTATGATTAAACGCATGCCATTGATAAGAAATCTGGACGCGTAAAAGACCAGCAGCAACCCCAGGCTGCTTAAAATGATCCGATAAACGATTCCGTTAAAGAAGCCGCTCATCTTATCGCACAATAGGGCCACGGCAATGTACCAGGAAAAGTCCGCAAGCGCATGCCCAAGGTAAAAGATAACGACACTGCCCATGCTCAGGGTGCCGCTGTCAATGATGAACCCCAGTCCGATCGTCGCCCACCAAAGCAGGAAATAAGGGTTTACCGCAGTCAAAGCCCCGCTTTTGGCGATGACCTTCCATCCGGCCGAAGGGCAGGCGTCATTTTTTATATCGCCTCCGTCAGGCTGTCTGTTGATCATTGCGCCCTTGATCATATCAAAGGCGAACCACAGTAAAATGAGGCCTCCTATCAAAAACAATGCTGTTTGAACGGCCGGCCGATTCAGATAACTTCCAAAGCCTGAAACAATCAGGATAACAAGACAAACCTCCGCCAGGACATGCCCGACGGGGACGAGGAGGCCTTGTCTCCACCCGGATCTCATGCTTTGTTCAGTATCATAGGTTAACAGCGGGCCCGGCATGACGGCTCCGGAATATCCAAGAATTAAGGCGGTTAAAAACAAAGACATCGTTTCAAATCACTCAAACATCTGCCGCAGACACTGATCTGACTGATCACGTCGGTCAGAACTCGCTTGCGATCCTGGCGGCAAGGGCGACGTTGTTGTAGACCAGCTGAATGTTGCTTGAGAGGCTGTCTCCTCCCGTCAGTTCCGATACCTTGGCCAGCAGGAAGGGGGTAGAGTTCTTGCCTTTGATCCCTTGCTCCTGTGCCTCGCGCAGGGCTTGGTTGATGGCGGCGTTGATGATTTCCGGGTCCATCGCGTATTCGCTGGGGATGGGGTTGGTGATCAGCATACCGCCGGGAAAGCCCAGCTGGCGCTGAGCGCGAAGGGCGGCAGCAATCTCTTTGGGGCTGTCCATGCGATAATCCAACTTGAAGCCGCTGCGGCCAGTGTAGAAGGCCGGAAGATCCTGGGTTTTGTAGCCGATCACGGGCACGCCGCGGGTCTCCAGGTACTCAAGCGTCAGCCCGAGATCCAGTATACTCTTTGCGCCAGCGCAGACAACGGCGACAGGGGTTTTAGCCAGCTCCTCCAGATCAGCAGAGATATCCATGCTGGTTTCCGCTCCCCGGTGCACACCGCCGACCCCCCCGGTAGCGAAAACTTTGATGCCTGCCATGGCGGCGATGATCATGGTTGAGGCGACCGTGGTGGCGCCGTCCTGCCCTCTGGCGACGATGACCGGCAGGTCGCGGCGGCTGGCCTTCTGAATGCCCAGGCCGACTTTACCCAGGTGTTCAATCTGCTGCTCTTCCAGCCCCGCGCAGAGCTTGCCGCCGATGACGGCGATGGTCGCCGGCTCGGCCCCATTCTCCCGCGCAATGCGCTCGCAGTTCAGGGCCGTTTCTACGTTCTGGGGATAGGGCATGCCGTGGCTGATGATGGTGCTTTCCAGCGCGATGACCGGACGGCCCTCCTTGAGCGCTTTTTTTACCTTCTTTGAGATTTGCAGATGCTTCATATCATATTCCTTTCCGACGCGCCGCTGAGGGCGGCCATGCGACTAAGGTGCTCCCAGGCAAAGCGAAGGCCGCTTTGCGCGCATTCCTCCAAAGATTTGTGTTCGGCGATGGCGCAGACAATGCCTGCGGTCATTGCGTCGCCGGCTCCGGTAGCCGGGCCTTGCGGAGCGGGGATGGAAGGGAAGCGCAGGCGCTCATGGCCGCTGGCACAGTAGAGCCCATCCTTCCCCAATGAAATGTATACTTGGGCAAGCCCGCTGTCAAGCAAGGCGGCAGCGGCATCCGGCAAGTTGCTGCATCCGCTGAGGGTCAATGCTTCCTTCAGATTGGGTTTGAGAGCAGTCAAGCGATGCAGGATGGGCTTTAGACGCAAGGCCTTCTCGCAGCTGACAGGATCGGCAACCATGGGGATGTCAAGGTGGTCTGCCGCGGACTGCAGGCCTTCCTGGGACAGGTTGGCGTCCAGCATGCATGCGCTGAAGGAGTCTTTCGGCAGATTCCTGATCTTGCCGGCGTCCAGCAAGCTCATGATGTCCATATCGTTGATCGCGACAGCCATATCACCTTGCAGATCATGTACAGCCAGGTACACGCAGCTTCTTTCATCGCTTTGAATGGCGTAATCAAGGCCGATATGCAGCTCGGCGCAGCTGCCCTTAAGGGCGTGAGCAAAGCTGTCCGCGCCTACGACGGTCATCAGTTCCACCGCGCGTCCATGGCGCGCGATGTGCTCCGCGACATTGCGCCCAACGCCGCCAGGCATCAGGCGGACCTTTCCAATCAGCGAGTCACGGTAGCTGAAAGTGTCCGTGGGCATACCCAGCACATCCATGTTCATTCCGCCAATGATAAGGATAGGCTTCACCGGTTTCTCACCAACTTTCCTGTTATTGAACGCACAAGGTTGATAATCAAAGCCGCGGCCGCGGCCCATTCAATGCTTTTGACCTGCACATCATTTGGAAACAGCCGGACAATCACAAGGATCAGCAAGCTGTCCACGACAATGTTGATCAGGCCCAGCGTCAGCACATTAAAAGCAAACAGGATAATGCGGGCCAGCGGCCTCACCAGCAGATACAGGATCATCAGACATGCCCCGGCGATCAGGGCTGCCTCCAGGCTGCGGCACCACAGGCCGAAAAGCAGATAATCAGCCAAAGGAAAGGCCAGCGTGCCCGTGACAAAACGGAATATAAGCGACAGCATCCTTATACCAGCCCGGAGCCAATCAACATGCAGTCGCCGAAACTGAAAAAGCGATACTTGTCGCTGACAGCCTGGCGGTATGCGCTGAGGGCGTTTTCACGGCCCATGAAGGCGCTGACCAGCATCAACAGCGTGCTTTGCGGCAGGTGAAAGTTGGTCAGCAAAACATCAGTGCAGCGAAAGGGTGTGCCGGGCTTGATAAAAATATTCGTCATTCCGCTGCCTGCGTGAATGGTGCCGTTTTCATCTGCCAATGTTTCAAGTGTCCTGACGCTGGTCGTGCCAATGCAGACAACCCTGCCGCCGCGTGCGCGGGCACGGTTAATCCGATCAGCCGCTTCCTGTGAAACTTCATAATACTCGCTATGCATGTCGTGCTCGTCCACCTCCTCGGCCTTTACCGGGCGAAAGGTGCCAAGGCCTACATGCAGAAGGACAGGAACAATGTCAACGCCCTTTTCCCGAACGCGATTCAGCACGTCGGGCGTGAAATGAAGGCCGGCAGTCGGCGCCGCGGCGCTTCCATCAAACTTGGCATAAACGGTTTGATAACGTTTCGGGTCCTCCAGCCGTTCGTGGATATAAGGCGGCAAGGGCATCTCGCCCAGACGCTCCAGCACGTTTTCAAACAAGCCCTCGTAGCTGAATTTGATTTCGCGCGTGCCTCCCGGCAAGGTATCCCCGACACTGGCCCGCAAAAGGCCTTCGCCGAAACTGACGCTTGTGCCTTTGGGCAAGCGCCGGCCAGGCTTGACCAGCGACTCCCATGTGTTGGTATCAAAGCGGCGCAGCAGCAAAAACTCCACCGCTGCGCCGGTGCCTTCCTTAGCGCCCAGCAAGCGGGCCGGGATAACGCGCGTGTGGTTGATGACCACAACGTCCTCCGGCTTCAGAAATTCGGGAAAATCCCGGAAAATCCGGCTTTCTCTCTGCTCGTTTTCCCGGTTGCACACCAGCATCCTGCTGGCATCACGGGGATGGATGGGGGTTTGGGCGATCAGATTTTCGGGCAGATCATAGTCAAAGTCACTTGTTTTCATCGTCAAATAAACGCACCTGTTCAGGTTGATTGCTGAAGGGAACGGGGGGAGTCCGTCTGAGGTGCTGATAGGCAAGTTCCGTGGCCATCCGCCCTCTGGGCGTACGCTGGATAAAACCCAGCTGAAGCAGATAGGGCTCGTATACATCCTCAATTGTGATCGCGTCTTCACCCGTCGAGGCGGCAAGGGTATCCAGGCCCACCGGCCCGCCGCCAAACTTATCAATCATGGTAAACAAAACCGCGCGGTCCACCTGATCCAGGCCAAGCTCGTCCACATCCAGCATATCCAACCCCTCACGGGCGACGTCGCGGGTTATGTGACCGCCTGCTTTTACCTGGGCATAGTCGCGCACGCGTTTGAGCATACGGTTGGCGATGCGGGGGGTACCGCGGCTGCGCCCCGCGATCTCGTAGATTCCGTCCTGATCAAAGGGCATGCCTAAAATATCGGCCGAGCGGCGAAGAATCAGGGAAAGCTCATCCGCAGTATACATTTGCAAACGGAAGGTGATGCCGAAGCGGTCGCGTAAAGGGGCCGATAGCTGCCCGGCCCTGGTGGTCGCGCCGATCAGGGTAAATTTAGGCAGATCCAGCCGCAGAGAACGCGCTGTCGGGCCCTTGCCGATCATGATATCCAGCGCGCCGTCCTCCATCGCGGGGTAGAGCACCTCTTCCACGGCGCGTGACAGCCTGTGGATCTCATCGATGAACAGCACGTCGCCGGAGTTGAGGTTGGTGAGGATGCTGGCCAGATCGCCCGGCCTGTCGATGGCGGGGCCGGAGGTGATGCGTACGTTCTGACCCATCTCCGCAGCAACAATACAGGCCAGGGTTGTCTTGCCAAGGCCGGGCGGACCGTACAGAAGGATATGATCCAGCGCGTCGCGCCGCTCGAGGGCCGCTTTGATATAAATGCTCAAGCTGTCTTTGATAGGAGCCTGGCCTACATAGTCCCGGAGGTTCTTCGGGCGCAGCGATGTTTCAATGTCCCCATCCTCGCGGTGTACGCCGGAGGTCAAAATGCGGTCGTTTTCCATGATCATCCTTTCATCATACCGCGCAAGGCAAGGCGGACCAGTTCATCTGCGCTGACTGTATCCCCTGCTCCCTGGTGGGCGGAAGAAACGGCGCGCGCCGCTTCGGACTGCGTATATCCCAGAGCCTGCAGGGCTAAAATCGCCTCACCCACCGCGCTGTCCGCGACGGCGTCACGGGGGAGAACAAGGCCTTGTGAACCGGAGGGCAGATCTTCCGCCGAAAGCTTGTCTTTTAACTCCAGAGCGATGCGCTGGGCCGTCTTCTTGCCGATGCCGGGCGCGCGGGACAGGGCAACGGCGTCGCCTGTCAGGATGGCCAGCGTCAGTTCAGACAGAGGCATGGCAGCCAAAACATTCAGAGCGGTGCGCGGGCCGATGCCGGAGATGCCGGTCAGGCGCATAAACATGGTCTTCTCCTCCTGAGAGGTGAAGCCAAACAGCTCCATCGCATCCTCCCGGACATTCAGATACGTATAGATGCGCACAAACTCGCCCCGGGGCGGTGCGGCCGACAAGGTGCTTTGGCTGCACAGCAGCTGATAGCCCACGCCGCCCGCGTTGATGACCAGTTCGCCGGATGATTTATGCTCAATAATTCCTTCAATAAATGCGTACATAATGCCTCTTACTTCATGCGAAATTGAACCTTGCTGGGGCCTGTATTGAGGTGGGTAACCGCCGCCGCCACAGCATCCGCCGCGTCGTCCGGCTTGGGGATGTCGTTAAGCTTCAAAATCAGCGCCACCATCTGCTGCACTTGTTTTTTATCCGCCTTGCCGTAGCCGGTAATGCCCTGTTTGATCTGCATGGGCGTGTACTCATACAACAGCGGTGTGTATTCGGAGCATGTGGTGATGGCGACGCCTCTTGCGGCCCCGACGGTCAGGGCCGTGCTTACATTGCGGGCAAAGAACAATTCTTCAAAAACAATTTCGTCAGGCTTATACTGCTCCAGTATATCCTTGACGCTTTGCTTGATGGCGGACAGCCGCTCCTGAAGGCGCATACCCGGCGGCGTGGAGATAACCCCGCATGATATAAAAATAGGGCTGCGCGCGCCTGCGTCCACAACACCCCAGCCCATGGTCGCCAGACCGGGATCGATGCCCAAAACCCGCATGCAAAACCCCCTTCATCACTTAAATTCATGATAGAACAAAGGTTCTTGTTTGTCAAATAGCTTCCAGCCCCGGATAATGGCGGGATAACAGCTTCTCCACATGCCGTCTGGCAAAGGCCGCGTGCTGCGCCTGGATCTCGGGACTTTGCGGGGTTTCGCCCATCAAGCCCATGAACTGACTGACTTTCAGGCCAAGGTGCTCCTGGATGTCTGCATCGCTTCCGCCGGGACTGACCAGATAGTAGCACAGCAAAGAATCTTTCTGGCCGATACGGTGCGCCCTGTCCTCCGCCTGGCTATGGACGGCAGGCGACCAATCCAGTTCTCCAAACACTACGGCAGTGGCACGCTGCAGGTTGAGTCCAGAGGCCGCCCGCAGAGAGATACAGCACAGGTCAGTCCTGCCTTGCATAAAACGCTCCACGCTTTTTTCCTTTTGCGCGCCGGTTTCCCGGCCGGTGATAAAAGCGGGGGAGAGGCTGTGCAGCTCCTTTTTGTAGCTGTCCATTACAGCGTGATGATGCGCAAACAGAAGCACTTTTTCCCCGGACTCAATCAACGCGCGCACAAATTGTCCCACAAAGGGAGCTTTGGCGATACCCGCCGCCTGACGCTCTTCCTGGGAAATCCTGTCCTCCAGCAAAGCCCGGTGGGAGGCGGTCATATCGCTTGCTTGGGCCCACTGTTTCAGTTTTTCAAGCACAGGCTGCATCAGGCGCTTATACAGGATTCCGTCGGCGTCGATTTCCTGCACCAGCCTGCGCTTATCGGGCAGCTCGGGAAGCACTTCTTTTTTCGTTCGACGCAACATCATCCCCTCGCGCCGCAGGTGCTCTCCCAGAAGGTCGGGTTTGATAACGACGGCATTGCCGTAACCATAACACCATTCGCGGGAAAAACTTTCCCAATCGCCCAGGAAGTGAAAATCGAGAATATTGATGACGTTCCATATCTCGCCGCCCTGGTTGTAGATCGGCGTGCCTGAAAGCCCCCATACCCGCTCACAGGAGGACGATAACAGGGACGCCGCTGAATATTTCTCAGTACCTGTGTGACGCAGCTCCTGTATTTCATCAAATATCACGGCGCGCAGCGGCAGGGTTGGAAGCTCCTCCTTCCATCCGCGCAGCACGAGGTAGTGGACAATGTAGATGTCCGCCTGCGGCAAGGGGTATGGCTTGAGGCCCTTGATCACATGCACGCGCGGCGCCTCTCCCTTGAGGCGAAGGAATCGGGCAATCTCTGCCTGCCAATTGAGGATCAGATGCGGCGGCACCACAATCAGACAGGGGAAGGAAGATGTCGCGGCCAGCGCGCAAAGGGCCTGAACGGTTTTACCCAGGCCCATTTCATCTGCCAGCAGGCCGCGTTTTACCCGGCACAGCCAGTTCATGCCTGTCTGCTGAAAAGCCCGGAGATTTCCCAGAAAGGAACCGTCCGGCGGAGCCAGGTCGCGGGATGCGGCAAACAGCAGGCGTTTCTCATGCTCATAGGCCTGTGCCTCCCGCAAGGTGTTTTCCCAGCGGTCGCGATCCCGCGCGGCGATTGACAAGGGATAGCGCTGCATCAGCCAATTGATATCCCCTGCGATCCGGCGATGAGACGAAAAACGCGCGGTACCGCGTTTGCCTGAATTGCTGCCGGGGAAAAGCCGCTTGGCCATCTCGGTCACGACAGGCTCCCCTTTGATCACCCAGGACTTGCTGCGGGCGTTATAGCTGAGCGTGCCATAGAGATGGCCTTCGGCCGGATAAGGCCTCAGATAAGGCGGTATATGGTCTGAATCATCATGTTTATTCAAAACTTCCGGATCTTCTTCCTCCTCCCGGGAAGGGAAAGAAGATCCGGCATTTTTCACCCTTGCTTCTCCTGCCGGGTTAGCCAGGCCCCACAGGCGGCGAAGGCTCAGCGTTTGGCAGGGCAGGCCCATGATGGTCGCGGGCATATCAAGGCCTTGCTCGCTGACGATGATAATGGATGAAAGTTTGCCGCTGGATAAATAGCGCTCCGCCTGTCTGAGCAAGTTTGTTTTGTTTGGCCGCCCGCGCTTGACTTCCACGCCTGTGGTGCCGACTACAAAATCAATGCGGCAACGGGGCATCAGCCGCTTTTCATGCTCAAAGCGAAAGCCTTTTTTCTCAAAGGTTTCGGTAATTTGCCGATGAAGCTCATATTCATCCAGACTGAGCGGCGCGCGCAATTCGCGCAGCGCATCCATGACCATGTCAAGCTCCGTCACGCGCACCCTCCTTGAAATATTCATTCCATATTATAGTCCAGGAAGGGAGGCTTTACAATTGAAGAAAGTGTTAATGATAAATTTACAGATTGTCACTTGCCCGTAATAAATTATTTTGATATGATAATGGTGTTTATTTTACCAATTGAAGGAGATACCATGACCTGCAGGCAGATCATTGCGCTTATACTCATTCTTGTCACAGCAGCCGCCCCTTCAGGGGCTTTGGCACAGGGGGAAGGGCTGACATTCGAAGAGGTCCCTGCCGAACTGAGGCCGGGCAAGGCCGTGAAGATTTCCTTTTATAGTCCGAAAGCCGCCGAGACCAGGCTGCTGGTGGAGGATGAGGGAGGACTCTTAATCGGCACCGCCGCTGATGATATCCAGGCCAAAGAAGGCCATAACGATGTATTTTGGGATGGAGAGCTCCTGGAGGGCGAAGGCGGCATGCTGCCCGCCGGCGATTATTACCTGGTGCTTGAACAGGATGGAAGCAAAGTACGTGAGCCCTTCAGGGCAGGGGCATTGAGCCCCCGTCTGTCCGATGTGATGCTAAGCGATTCCGTGCTTAAGACCGGCAATCAGGAGTGGGCGATCAGCGCGTTTGGCAATATGGCAGGCAGGCTGCATGTGCATGTGACGGGCGCGGACGGCATTCGCCGCGAGATACTGATAGCGACCGTCCCGGCAGGCAGCTTGCTGATCCCCTGGGACGGCAGCATGCAGGACGCACAACCGGATCTTCAGGGGACCGTGACAGTCTCCCTGATGCTGGAGGGTGAAGATGGTTTCCTGAGCAACCCGCATCACCTGATCGTTACTGTTGAGTCGCAGGAGAGTAATCCGCAAGCGCAGAGCATCGAAGATATGCAGGTGGGCGCGCCTGACGCGGAAGACCCTTCCATCGAGGCGGTGGAAGATATCCAGGTGATCGGGGAAGCTGAGAATATCGAGGATGTTCCGTCGGAAGACGCCTATCACTACAAAATCCCTACCCATGAAGATGTAGCTCAGGAGCAATGGGGAACCAGTTACTGGGCATTGCCGGTGGGCGACTGGGACGAGGAAAAAATCTGGCAGGTCATGATGCAGCCCATCACGGTTGTGGAGGGAGGCGACCAGCGGCAGACCTATAAGCTGCGTAAAACCCCGGATAAGGACAACTCCAGAGACAATATTGTCGGTGAAATCACTTTTGTATCGCACGGTGTCCATGTGATCGATACGCTTGACAGCGGCTGGTCCCTGGTGGAGACTTACAATTCCAGCTATGGCCCGAATAACCGCACGCGCCGCGGCTACGGCAAGACGGATGAACTGATGCGCGGCTATGTGGAAACAAGCATGCTGAAAACCATCACCCCGCGCGATGATTACGGCATCCTGGTGGATAAGCTCAAGCAGGAAATGTATGTGTTCAAGGATGGCAAGCTGTTCACCACGCTGATCATTTCGACGGGCAAACCCACCACCCAGCAGCCATGGAACGAAACGCCCTCGGGCGAGTTTCTGATGGTCAGCCGTGTGGGGGATTTTATGGCCGGCAACCTGGTCTGCGGCATGGGGATGCGTGTCGACGGCGGTACGCTGATCCACGAGGTACCCTATATCGTCAATGAAAGCACCGGTTACCGGGACTACTCCAGCCAGGAGCGCCAGCTGGGTGAAAAGGCAAGCCATGGCTGTATTCGGGTACAAAGAAAAAACAATGATGACGGCATCAATATGACCTGGTTGTGGAACAATATCAAGGTAAACACCAAGGTGCTTGTCTGGGATGATACCAACCGCTACCGCGAGATCCCCTCGGATGATCTGACACTTTATTATAATCCTAACGGGGGACAGTACTATCACCTGGACCGGCGCTGCTCCAGTATCCGAGACAGGTATCTGCCGCTCAAGGGCGAGCTGGTCTACGCTCATCTTGATGACGCGGAGTTTTCAAAGCTGACGCCTTGCAAGCACTGCAGCCCGCCGATGCGCCGCGCTGATATCCAGGCCATTAACCGTGAAAATGGCTTTTGAACTCGCTTCCGCTTGATGAAAACCCCTTTTTTGGATATAATCTTCTTGGCAAAGTGTGTCATTAGCGCATATTTGCCGCGCTCAGCGGAGGATGTGGTCGGTTTTCGGTTGCGCTGAAACATCAAAGTCTGTATACTAAGGTATATCCGGCGCACAGTTCCGGAAAGGGAGGTTTCTCCACATGGAATATAAAATTAAGAATGATATAGGGACGATCTTCATTTCGGAGGAGGTCATGCTCAAGGTGGTCGGTTATGCCGCCCTGGAGAGCTATGGCATTGTCGCCATGTCATCCAAGCGGGCCAAGGACGGTATCGTCGAGTGGCTGGGGCGCGAAAACCTAAGCAAAGGCGTGCAGATCCGCTTGGTGGAAGATATGATCGATGTGGATCTGTTTATTGTGGTGGAATACGGCATCTCCATGACAGCCGTCTGCGAGTCGATCAAGGAAGTTGTCAAGTATAAACTTGAGAGCATGACCGGCGTGAAGGTTCGAAACGTGAATATCACGGTTGAAGGCATTCGGGTCTGAGCGGACCTTTAACGGAGGATTGCAGATTTGTCAGAATATAAGGCGATAGACGCCCTTTTGTTTCGGGAGATGGTCAATGCGGGTTCGGCTCTGCTGGATAAAAACAGAGAGGCGGTCAACCAGCTCAATGTGTTCCCGGTGCCTGACGGCGATACGGGAACCAACATGTCCATGACCATGATTTCGGCGTGCAGGGAACTGAACGGCAGGGAAAACCTTACCATTGGCGAAGCAGTCGCGGCGGTGGGCAAAGGGGCGTTGCGAGGCGCGCGCGGCAACTCGGGCGTTATTCTCTCCCAGCTTTACCGCGGTTTTTCAAAGGCTCTGGACGGACTGGAGGAGCCTCTGACTCCCCGGCAATTTGCGGCCGCCCTAAAAAGCGGGGCGGATACTGCGTATAAGGCCGTCATGAAGCCTAAGGAAGGCACCATCCTGACGGTTGCCCGTGTGGTGGCGGATGAGGCCATCGCGCAAGCGGAGCGGGAGCCCGAGGATTTTGACGCGCTATTTCGCACCATGTTGTCACAGGGTGAGATCATCCTGTCAAAGACCCAGGAGATGCTGCCGCAACTGAAGGCTGCCGGTGTCATTGATGCTGGCGGACGCGGTCTGCTGATTGTGTACGCCGGTTATTATGCCGCATACAAGGGCGAGCACATAGAGGACACGGTCGTCGAGATGTCCAAAGACGCTTCTGCTGAGGAGGTTTTTGCCGATGACCATGAGAGCCTGGACGAGATCAAGTTTGCCTATTGTACGGAGTTTTTTGTGCAGAACCCGTACAATACCCTGACGGATACGGATATTGATACCTTCCGCCGGAAACTCAGCCGCATCGGCGACTGTGTTTTAGTGGTAGGGGATAACTCCATGCTCAAGGTACATGTTCATACCAACGATCCCGGCAAAGCGCTCACCTACGGTTTGATGCTGGGGGAACTGGTTGGCCTGAAGATAGACAACATGATCCAGCAGCGCCGTGATAACCAGAAAAAGAAGGAAGAGGAAGACTTAAAGGCCGAGCCAAAGGATTACGGAATGGTATCTGTTTCCCTGGGCGAAGGCTTTTCCAGTATCTTCAAAGACCTGGGCGTGGATGCCGTGGTTGAAGGCGGACAGACCATGAACCCCAGCATCGATGATCTTGCGCGCGCGGTGGAAGGCATCAATGCCAAGACCATCTTCATGCTGCCCAATAACGGCAATGTGATACTGGCTGCCCAGCAGGTGGCTCAACTGTCCGATAAAAATATTGTTGTGTTGCCTACAAAGAATGTAGCAATGGGTTTGGCCGCGGTGGTAGCGTTTCAGCCGGATTTTTCTGCGGAAGATAACGAAAACCGCATGAATGAAGCGGCAGAACGCGTGCGTACCGGCACCATTACCTACGCGGTGCGGGATACGCACATGGAGCAATTGGATATCAAGGAAGGCAGTATCATTGGCCTGCGAAACGGCGAGGTCACGGTGAACGGACTAAGCATTGAAGATACTGCTCTTGAGCTGATGCGGCAGATTGTCACCGACGATGATGTATTGATTACTGTCTACTATGGCGGCGAGACCCGGCCGGAGGATGCGGAAGCCCTGGGGGCTCAGCTGGCGGAGATCTATCCGACATGTGATGTTGAGGTGCAAAACGGCGGGCAGCC
>CAZYKQ010000050.1:0-13321 GCA_964648235.1 uncultured Christensenella sp.
CGCAGAGGTTGGCCATGTGCACCTGATCATAAGCCAGGATGGCCATGCGGGCGATACGGTCCCATTCGCCGGGGAATTTATGCCACAGCATATCGCACAGGCGACGGTTCATTTCTTCCATGATCATGTAGATGCGCGGCAGTTGACGGCACACCAGTTCCTGGGGCCAGCGCTCCAGCGCCTCCTGCATGACGGTGTGGTTGGTATATGCCATGCAGCGCATGGTAATCTGCTGCGCTTCGTCCCAGCCAAGCCCCTCCTGATCCATCAGCAGGCGCATCAGCTCGGGGATGGCGAAGCCGGGATGGGTGTCGTTGATATGAAATACCGCTTTCTCAGGAAGCTGTTGGAAGTTTTTGCCAAAGCGGCTTTTGAAATCCCTGAGCGCGTGCTGCAAAGTGGCGCTGGTCAGAAAATACTGCTGGCTGAGGCGAAGGGTTTTGCCCTCGTGATGATTGTCCTCGGGATACAGCACCTTTGAGATGATGCTGGCCAGTTCCTGCTCCAGGGAGGCGTTGCGGTAATCGCCGCTGGAGAAAGTGTTGAAGTCCATGGCTGTGCGGCTTCTGGCCCGCCACATACGCAAGGGATTGACGGTGTTTGCCTCGTGGCCTACGACAGGCATATCGTATGGTACGGCTTCCACGATGCGGCCGCCTTCCACCTCAAAGACAGTATGGCCGTCCACTTCTTTGGAGACCACATGGCCCTCAAAGCAGATATCCACGCTTTCCTCAACGGCGGGCATCTCCCATACGTTGCCGTTGGCCAGCCAGTCGTCAGGCAGTTCCACCTGCTGCCCGTCCGTTAACTTCTGGCGGAACAGGCCGTATTCATAGCGAATGGTACTGCCCATGGCGGGCAGATCCAGTGTGGACAAACTGTCCAAAAAGCAGGCGGCAAGACGCCCCAGGCCGCCGTTTCCAAGCCCCGGCTCCGGCTCTGAGGGCATGATTTCCTGCCAGGCGATGCCAAGCTCCGTCAAGGCCTGGGTGTATTCATCTGTCGCGCAGAGGTTCAATACATTGCTGTACAAGCTTCTGCCGACTAAAAACTCAATGCTCATATAATAAAGACGTTTGCCTGTGTAGGCACGGTCACGTTCGCGGTATTCGATCCAGCGCTGCATGATCTGATCGCGTACGGTGGAGGCGACCGCGTTATAGATCTGCTGAGCGGTGGCTTCCTCCAGTGACTTTCCATTATAACGCTGTAATTTTCCTAAAATGGACTGCTTGATAGATTCCTTGTCAAATGACTTTGTGGCCATTATATCCTCCAAAGACGTCAATAGATGCCAATGAAGTATACCATTTTGGGCTCAAAGATGGCAAACCGGTGACAGATGATGTAAAATGATACCAGCAGGTGATCATAGGAGGCAAAGGTGATACAAGCGATTGCATTAACAGAAGAAAAACATACAAGGATCAGAAGAGTTCCCTTGGGCGGAGGCGCCGGATGAAACCGATGATTGGGTTGGATATCGGCGCTACCAAGTGCGCCGTATTGCTGGCACAGGTTAACCGGGGCATCAGCTTGATCGATAAGATCCGCTTTGATACCAAGCCGGAACGCGGGCTGCAAGCGACGCTTGAAGAGCTGTACGCGGCTATCGAAACGATGATGGCGCGGCATGGACTGGCAGCGCCTGATGTTGCGGCTATCGGCATCAGCTGCGGCGGGCCTTTGGATAGCCGCCGGGGGATCATACTGAACCCGCCCAACCTGCCCGGCTGGGTGAATGTTCCGCTTCCCGCCATGCTGAAAGAACGATTTGGCATCGACGCTTATATCCTCAACGACGCCAATGCCTGCGCTTTGGTGGAATGGAAGCTGGGCGCGGGGCGAGGCACACGGGACATGGTCTTTCTTACCATGGGGACGGGCATGGGCGGCGGCATCATCGCAGAGGGCCGCCTGCTGCGCGGATTCAGTGACATGGGCGGCGAGATCGGGCACCTGCGTCTGGCGCCGGATGGCCCGGTCGGCTTTGGAAAAGCCGGTTCTTTTGAAGGGTTCACCAGCGGGGGCGGTATCGCCAGGCAGGTACAGGACTTTACCCGGGAAAAAAAAGCGCAGGGAAAGCCGCCCCGTTGGGCCCGGGACGATCTGGAAGAGGGGGAGATGTCCGCCAGAATGCTGGCGGAGTACGCGGCCGAGGGGGATCCGGATGCTGTCAGCCTGTTTGAACAGGTGGGGACCATGCTTGGTAAAGGCATTGCGCTGCTGGTAGATACTTTGAACCCTGAGCGCATCGTGATCGGCAGTATTTTCGCGCGCTGCGAGCGGCTGCTGCGCCCCAGCATGGAAGCCGCCTTGAAAGAGGAGGCCATCCCCTTTTCGCTGGAGGGCTTGCGGGTGGTGCCCGCGCAGACCGGGGAAGCGCTGGGGGATCTGGCAAGCATTATGGTGGCCCTATACGCGATGGATATTGACCCGTTTGCAGGGGAGACGGAAGCTGCCCCCGCGGTTTTGGATCATTTGGATCGCCTGATGCAACGGTACCCTGGTTTGTCAGGGCAAAGGGAGAATGTGTTGTCAGCCTATGAGACCCTGAAAAAAGCCTTCCTGAGCGGCGGAAAGCTGCTGTTGTGCGGCAACGGAGGCAGCTGCGCCGACGCCCAGCACATTGCGGGGGAACTGATGAAGGGCTTCTATCTGCCCCGGCCCTTGCCCCAGGATGAGAAGCGGAGGATCAGGGAGCGGACGAAGGATAGCCTTTCTCAGGCGGCCGATCTGCTTCAGGGAGCCTTGCCCGCCATCGCGCTGGATGGGCAGGGGCCGCTGATGACAGCCTTTTTAAATGATGTGGATCCGGAACTGATCTATGCCCAGCAAGTGATCGGCCTGGGAAGGCCGGGCGATGTGCTGATGGGCCTGTCCACCAGCGGAAACGCGCGCAATGTCCTGCTGGCGGCGCAGACGGCCTCCGCGCGCGGGCTGACGACCATTGCGCTGACGGGCGGAGATGGCGGGGCGCTGGCCCGCGCCTGTGATCAGGCGATCATAGCCCCGGCAAACACGCCCGCTGACGTTCAGGAACTGCACCTGCCGATCTACCATACGCTGTGCGCAATGCTGGAACAGAGCTTTTTTGGTGTAACCAATGATTAGTATTCGATGCGCGCGGCCTCACAGGCTATGGGAGCCCATGGTAAGGGATATTTCCGCCGCCTATCAAGCGGGCCATCAGATTGTGCTGCTGGTACCGGAACAGTACACCCTTCAGGCGGAGCGTGACTTGCTGCGCGATCTGAAGCTGCCGGGCTTTTTCAGGATTGACATCCTTTCTCCTTCCAGGCTGGAATACCGTGTGTTTAATGCCTTCGGAGCGGATGCCCGTGTCCGCATCGACGAGCGGGGCAAGGCCGTGGCCTTGACACGCGCCCTGCAGCAGGAAAAGAACAGGCTGCGCTTTTATGCGGGCGCACAGGACAGGCCGGGCTTTGTCAAACGCATGGGACAGATGATGGCAACATTAAAGCTCCTGGGTATCGGGCCTCACGATTTGCAGCGGGCGGCACAAGAGGCTGATCAGTCGGGCGATCATAAACCGCTATGGCATAAGCTGCGCGATACGGCTCTTATTCTTGAGGGATATGAGAAGCTGCTGGCGGGGCGCTTTGCCGATCGGGAGGACATTGCGCTGGATATGCGGGCGCGGCTGGTCAGAGGCAATATGTTTGAAAACAAGCAGATCTTTGTCTATGGCTTTGACCTGCTGACAGAGGCCTTTTCTCAGGTGTTGTATATCATTGCCGGCCAGTCAGCGTCGCTGCATATCAGCATGGTATCCGATAAGGCGCAGGCGGAGGACGGCGACGCGTTTTCCGGCGTGCGCAGGAGCGTGTTTCGCTTGATGGAGGGTTTGAAGGAGCGCGGGCTTGATTATCATTTTGAATGGTATGACGCGCCGCATCCTCGACTGCCGCGGGATCTTGCGCACTTGGAGAGCAATCTTTTAAGCCTGTCTGAAACCGCCTTTGATACTCCGCCTGAGCATATACGCGTCTACGCGGGGCCAACGCCCTATCGCGAGGTGCAGCGGGCGGCCCAGTTGATTATGCAGGAAGCGCGGCGCGGCGTCCCGCTGGACGATATGATGCTGCTGTGCGGAAGCCTGCCCGTATACAGGGGCTTGATCGAATCCACATGCGCAAGCTATGGCATTCCTTGTTATGTGGCTGATAAATTGCCGCTCAATGCGCACCGTATATCGCGCTACCTTCTGGCCGCTTTGCGATGCGCGGCGGATGGGTATCGGGGCGAGGATGTATCGGACATGATCAAAAGCGGCCTGTCCCCCCTGACGAGGGAGGAAGGCTGGCAGATTGAGAACTACGCGCTTCGCTACGGGATCCGTCAAAGAAAATGGCTGTCGCCTTTTACGCGCGGGCAGGAGGAGCGGACTGACGCGGAGCTCATCCGACAAAAGCTGATCGATCCGGTGGAGTCCCTGCACCGGGCGCTGGCCAAAGCGGATAGCGCGGCGGAATCGTTGGCGGCTGTGCGCGATTTTTTTGGAAAAAGCGGCCTTATTCAAAGGGCCGAGGCATTGGAGGAGGAGCTGAGCCAGGCAGGTTTGCAAAAGGAGCTGATGCAGCTGCGTCAGGTTTTTGAGCAAATGGACGAGATGTTTGACCAAATGGCTGCGCTGATGGGGGAGGAACGTATCCCCTTGAAACATTTTCCCCTGTGGCTTGAAAATGGCCTGATGGAGCGCGAGCTCTCCGCCCTTCCGCCCTCGGGGGGATACCTTCAAGCCGGGCAGCTGGGAAATCTGCTGCCCCACAGGCCGCGTGTGGTTTTTGTTTTGGGCCTTAACGACGGAATATTGGCGGCCCCTGAGGACGGCTTGTTGACCCAGGAGGAGACGAAGGAAGCGGAACAAGCCTTCCATAGCGATTTCGGGCTGGATACCACCGGGCACGAACAGATGAAGGCTCTGGACCTGCTGAAGGCGCTCTCCTCACCTGATGAGCGTCTTTATCTCAGCTATGCCCTGGCAGATGAAGAAGGCAGCGCCCTGCGCCCTTTGGCACAGTTGAAGGCAATTGGCCGCCTCTTCCCCCTTCTGGTAGAGGAAGGAGGGGCGATGGCGGGGCGTGCCAACGATGCGCAGGAGATGCCTGTGGCACCGATGCCTGCCCTGGAGACCATTGCGCTCAAACTGCAGGCACAGGAGGCGGATGAGCGCTGGCGCGAGGCCTGGAACTGGATGGGGCAGGACAAGCAATACCGCCTGCGGGCGCAGGCTTTGATTGATACGATGGCCTGCAGACCGCCTAAAAAAAGCATAGGTCAGGATTCCGCCAGGAAGCTGTTTGACACAAGAAGCGCTTCCGTCTCCAGGCTTGAGAAATTCGCGGCCTGTCCCTTCCGCCACTTTGTGGACCATGGGCTGCGCCCGCAGCGACGCCTTGAATGGACGGTAGAACCGGCAGATACCGGAAACTTCTACCATAAGGCGATGGATGGCTTTACCCGTCTGGCCGCTGCGGATCAAGTCTGGCCGCGTGTAGGCCAGAAGCGGGCTGAACAAATGATGGACGAAGCCATGGCTCCCTTGGTCGCCATGTGGGAGGAGAAACCCTTTCATGATACCGCGCGGCAGCGCAAGATGTCAGAAAGCTATCAGCGCGTCGCGCGACGCATGGCATGGATGGTTACAAAAGGGGCAGAGCAAAGCGGCCTGCGTCCGGCGCACAGCGAGCTGCGCTTTGGTGACGGCGCGCCCGGAAGCCTTCCCGCTATTCTGTTGCGGCTGTCTGACGGCAGCGTGGTTGAACTGCACGGGGTGATTGATCGCCTGGATACCCTGACGGAGGAAGGCAAGGAGTATCTGAGGATCATCGACTATAAATCCGGCAACATGCGCCTGGTTCCGGAGGAACTTTATGAGGGCTCGCAGCTGCAGCTGATGATCTACCTGCAGGCGGCGCTGAACAGCTATCCCGAGGCCGTCCCTGCCGGGGCCTTCTATCAGCGGCTTGACGATCCTTTGGCCAATACGGACGATGGAGAGAAGGCAGGGGCTGAGGTAGAGAGGAAGCTGCGTTTATCCGGTATCATATTAAAAGATTTGCGCGTTGCCCGCCTGATGGATGAGCATGAGCTGACGCTGGGCAATCTGTTCAATAAGGATGGAAGCCCCAACAAGCAGCGCAAGGATCTTTTGCAAGAACATGAAATCAGGAAGCTTGGGGAGCACGCGGCTCAAAAAGCCCTTGAGCTTGCCGAGCGTATTGATTCAGGCGAGATTGAGCGCCTGCCGATCATCACAAGCAAACGGCGCGCCTGCGATTTTTGCCCTTACCAGGGGATCTGCCGCATCGACTGGCAGGCAGGGGATAAGGGCAGGATGGTTTCCAGGATGAGCTTGGAGCAGGTGCTAAAAGAGATCGAGGGCGATGATTGACGAATGCAAAAATCGCTGGTATTTTTGGGATGGATGGGGTATACTAAGTCCATCAAAAGGATACACCGTAAAGGGAGGGATGTCTCCATGATTCAAGTAGTACACGGAAAAAAAGGCTCCGGTAAGACCAAGCGCATCATTGACATGGCCAACAATGCCGTTAAAGAACAAAACGGCATTGTTGTGTTTATAGACGATGATAACCGCTATATGTTTGATGTGCAACAGCCCGTGCGATTTGTGAATGCCGGCGAATACGGCATGATCAGCCCGGAAATGTTCTATGGCTTTTTGTGCGGAATGGCTTCGCAAAACTTTGACATCACCTATGTTGTGATCGATGCTCTCTTAAAACTTGTTAATGCGAAGCCCGAAGACACCGAATGGTTTTTTACCCAGCTTGAACAGCTGGCCGAACGCAGCAACATCACCTTTGTGCTGAGTTTCAGCGCTGATGATACCGAAGCGCCGGAATTTATCCGCAAGCACTTTATCTAGATGACTGAGGCGAGCCCCTGTCGCCTGTGCCCCAGGCGATGCGGTGTCATTCGCTCTCCTGAATCCGGACAGGGCTTCTGCCGGGTGGGCAGCATGGCGCGCGTTGCGCGCGCGGCTCCCCACGCCTGGGAGGAGCCCTGTATTTCTGGCTCGCGGGGGACAGGCGCCGTTTTTTTCAGCGGCTGCACGCTGCGCTGCGCCTACTGCCAGAATGGCGAGATCAGCCACGATGGACGCGGTACACCCTTGAGCGCCCGCCAACTGGCAGATGTATTCAAACGCTTGGAAGATCAGGGTGTTCATAGCCTGTCTTTCATTACCGCGACACAGTTTTTGCCTGCCATCCTGGATGCCTTTGAATGGTATAAGCCGGGCATACCCATTGTATACAACTGCGGCGGCTATGAGCTGGCTGAGACGGTGAGACGGCTGGACGGCATCGTGGATGTATGGCTGCCGGATATCAAAAATTACAGCCCCAGGCTGTCAAAGCTTTTGCTGGGCTGTGAGGATTATTTTGCGTATGCCGCCGCTGCCGTCAAACAGATGTGCTTGCAAAGCGGTCTGCCGCAATACAACCAGGAAGGCATCATGACACGCGGCACCTTAGTGCGCCATCTGATCATCCCCGGCTGCGTGACCGATACCATTGACGTCCTGCGCTTTATCGCCGAGGAATTGCCAAAAGGCACTCCCTTGAGTTTGATGAGACAATATACCCCCAGCAGCCGTTGTCATATTGCGGGCCTTGACCGACGAGTTACCGACGCCGAGTACGCCCGCGCGCTGAATGCGGCATTAGCCTTCGGGCTGGAAGGGTTTTTGCAGGAAGCGGAATCTGCGGACAGCTCCTTTACACCATCGTTTGACGGGACGGGGACGTAAAAAAGAAAACTGTAATGGAAGAAAGAGACTGATAGCGGGTCTCTTTTTTAGGCTGGGTAGAATCTTATCTTTGATAAGGCTGACTGATTCGCCATCCGGAGCGATGTTTTGTTTGATAGCTTGTTCGATGATTCTCTTGGGAAGAACAAAATATAAACTCTTTGATTTTTATCTTTGATTCATGTCTTGACACCTTTGATTGGGTATCTATATAATGTGGATCTTGAACATAAAATCTTACTTTTGCCACAATATATAGATGCAATGAAAAAGGAGACCGCCATGTCCATCCAGAACCCAAGGGAGATTGTCAAGCGCAGCGGCAAGGCTGAGCAGTATGAGGGACAGAAGATCGTAAACGCCATCCGCAAGGTGTTTGTCGCTACCCAGACCGATATTACGGAAGAAAATCTGACCATTCTTTTAAGCAGGGTGGAGGCCCTGATCGAAGCGGAGAATCAGGCTTTGACCGTTGAGTTTGTGCAGGACATGGCGGAACGTGCCTTGATGGAGGCAGGCCACTTTGCCCAAGCGAAAAGCTATATCCTTTATCGTGATACACGGCGCAAAAAGCGCGAAGACAGACAGTCCGTCATGGCCCATTTCGCCGATTTTGAAGAACTGGCGGATGTCATGCTGCTGATAGAAAAGGATTTCCAGCAGGAAGAGTATGATCTTGGCATTCTTCAGCGCAAATTCATGAGCTTTTATAAGGAGGAGGCGAAGAGCCTTGATGAGCGGGTGAGCCTTTTGATCCGATCGGCCATCGAACTGACAGACAAGGACGCCCCGCGTTGGGAGATGATCGCGGGCAGACTCTTTAACGCCTATTATCTGCGCAATATCACCCGGCACTTTGAAACCTTGGGCTTGAAGCGCTACTCAGACCGCATGACCTATTTAAGCGAGCAGGGCCTGCTTGCCCCGCAGATGACGCAGGTATACAGCCCCGCTGAACTCGATGAAGCGTATGCTTTGATTGACCCTTCGCGTGATCTTCTTTTTCCCTATTCCGGTCTTGAACTCCTGACCAAACGCTATGTCATCAGTGATCGCTCCCATAAGCCGCTGGAAACGGTGCAGGAGATGTACCTGAACATCGCCTTGTTCCTCGCGATTCCCGAAGCAAAGGAAAAGCGCCTTTTCTGGACGAAGAGATTTTACGATATACTCTCCACCCTGAAGGTCACGATGGCAACCCCCACTCTGGCCAATGCCCGCAAGCCTTACCATCAGCTGTCCAGCTGCTTTATTGATACGGTACCGGATGATTTGCAGGGCATCTATCGAAGCATTTCCAACTTTGCCAATGTTTCTAAATATGGCGGTGGTATGGGGCTTTACTTTGGCAAGGTCCGCAGCCACGGATCGGATATCCGGGGTTTTGAAGGCGCGGCTGGCGGCGTTATCCGGTGGATCCGCCTGGCTAATGATACCGCTGTGGCAGTTGACCAATTGGGTGTGCGCCAGGGGGCGGTGGCTGTTTACCTGGATGTATGGCACCGTGATCTGCCGGAGTTTTTGCAGCTGCGCACCAACAACGGGGATGATCGCATGAAGGCGCACGATGTCTTCCCGGCCATCTGCTTCCCGGATTATTTCTGGCGGCAGGTGGAGGAGAACATAAGCGGGGATTGGTATATGTTTGATCCCCACGAGGTGCAGGGCATCAAGGGCTATGCGCTGGAGGACAGTTTCGGTGAGGAGTGGGAGAAAAAGTACCTCGATTGCGTCAGTGATCATCGCCTTGGCCGCCGGTCTATTCCTTTAAAGGACCTGATCAGGTTAATCATCAAAAGCGCGGTGGAGACCGGGACCCCCTTTGTGTTTAACCGTGACCATGTCAACCGCATGAACCCAAACCCGCACAAAGGGGTCATATACTGCAGCAATTTGTGCACCGAAATCGCCCAGAACATGAGCGGCGTGGAGACAGTAGACGAGCGCATTGAAATCGTCAACGGAGAGACTGTCGTGGTCAATGTGACCAGGCCGGGTGATTACGTGGTCTGCAACCTGGCAAGCCTGAACCTTGGCAAAATTGATGTGGATGAGAAAGAGGAACTGCGCGAAGTGATTCGGTCAAGCGTGCGCGCGCTGGACAACGTGATTGAGCTGAACTATTTCCCGGTGCCTTATGCCAAGATCAACAACCACAACTACCGCCCGATTGGCCTGGGAGTCAGCGGTTACCATCATCTGCTGGCCTTGAAGGGCATCCCCTGGGAGTCGCAGGAACATCTGGACTACGCCGATCGGGTCTTTGAGGATATAAACTACTACACCATTTCAGCCAGCCTGGATATCGCGGAAGAAAAAGGCCGTTATGCCTTTTTTGAAGGCAGCGACTGGGAAACGGGCGCGTATTTTGACAAGCGCAACTATACCTCCGAGCGCTGGCAATCCTTGAAGGAAGCAGTGCGCCGGGATGGCATCCGCAACGGCTATCTGCTGGCCATCGCGCCCACCAGCTCCACCAGCATCATTGCAGGCACCACGGCAGGCATTGATCCGATCATGAACCGCTTTTACTATGATGAGAAGAAAAACGGTCTGATTCCGCGCGCCGCGCCCGATCTGAGCATGAAGACCTGGTGGTATTACAAGAGCGCCCATCTGATCGACCAGCTTTGGTCCATCCGCGCCGCGGGCATCCGCCAGCGCCATATCGACCAGGCGCAGAGCATGAATATCTACATTACAAACGACTACAGCTTCCGCCAGGTGCTGGACCTGTACCTGGAGGCCAACCGGTGCGGGGTGAAGACGGTCTATTATATCCGCAGCAAATCGCTCGAAGTGGAAGAATGCGAGAGCTGCTCCACCTGAGGGGATGATTGGTCCAGACCTTTCTTGTGACGCCACGTCGTGACAAAAGGCCGGGCTGAGAAGGAGTGCCACAAATCCTTCCGTCAAAATACCGCAAATTCTTCCGACAAAATACCACAAATTCATCCGATTGTGGTACAATCCCCTTGAGGTGATTGGTATGGCTGAGTATCGCGAAAGAGTGGCGGATGATATCCTGACATTAAAGCTTGAGAGTTTTGGGGCGGCTTTGATCGTGGGGCCAAAGGGCTGTGGAAAGACGACAACAGCCAAGCAGAAGGCGAATAGCGTTGTTGAATTTCAGGATGAGGACAGAAGGGATGAATATCTCGCGGTGGCAAACACGCAGCCGTCCAGGCTGTTGATTGGCGAAAAGCCGCGCTTGTTTGACGAATGGCAGGACGCGCCCAAGATATGGGGCGCAGTCAGAAAGGATATAGACGATACACAGGAAAATGGCGCTTATATTCTGACAGGATCAACGTCAAAGCCGGTCGATACGCCGCATACAGGCACACAAAGGATATCGACACTGAAGATGTATCCCATGAGCTTATTGGAAAGCGGTGAGTCCAATGGCACGGTTTCATTGCAAGCTTTGTTTGATGATCCGCTTTCATTTGAAGGGTGCCATTCGGATTTATCGATGGACGCCCTGATCTTTTCTATTTGCCGCGGCGGATGGCCCAGATCGGTCAACAACCGAACACCGAGGGCGCGGTTGGAGGTGGCGAAGGATCTGTTTCGCCAGATTTGCGGCAGTGATATTTCCAGCATCGACAAGGTAAAGAGGAACGCGTTGTGGGCGGAGACAATCCTGCGTTCCTACGCGCGAAATATATGTACCTTGACAGCGAAAAACACCATTTTTTCGGATGTTGCCGCCACTTGCTCCATTGCAGGCTCTACATTCAATGAATATGTGGACGCGTTGGAAAAGTTGTTCATCATTGAAGATATAGCTGCATGGAATCCATCCATCCGCTCAAAAACCGCAATCAGGGCATCCAGCAAAAGAAACTTGATTGATCCTTCGATCGCTGTGGCCGCGTTGGGAATAGGCCCGGAATATTTTAACGAGGATTTTAAAACGCTGGGCTTTCTGTTTGAATCCCTTTGTATCAGGGATCTGCGTATCTATTCCGCCGCACGAAACGGAAGACTGTCATACTATCATGACAGATACGGCTTGGAAGCGGATGCTGTTTTACACTTGGAGGATGGCAGATATGCCCTGATTGAGATGAAACTTGGCGCTCATGGGATAGATGAAGGTTCGAAGCACCTGTGCCGGATAGAAAAATTGATCTATGAGCATAATGGGAATAATCCTCAGACGCAGATGAGGCTGCCAAGCCTGAAAATCGTTTTGACGGGCACAGAGTACGGATATAGAAGGGATGACGGGGTGCTTGTGGTTCCGATTGGATGCCTGAAAGATTGAGCTCTTTGCCTGAAAGTTGAACCGGGGAGCGGGAAATATGATATACTCTATCAACAGAACGAACGGAGGAAGACGCGATGGCCAAGCTTGTCAAAAAGCCCTTATTTAACCCGGAAGGCGATACGGGGATACTGGAACGCCGCATGATCGGCGGCAACCCGACAAACCTGAATGACTTCAATAACATGAAGTATTCCTGGGTGTCCGGCTGGTATCGCCAGGCGATGAACAATTTCTGGATTCCCGAAGAAATCAACCTTGCCCCGGATAAAAAACAGTATGGCAGCCTGCCCGCGGCCGAGCGCCGCGCTTATGACAAAATACTGAGCTTTCTGATTTTCCTGGATTCCATCCAGACGGCCAACCTGCCGACGGTCAGCCAGTATATCACAGCCAACGAGGTCAACCTGTGCCTGTCCATCCAGATTTTTCAGGAGGCCATCCACAGCCAGAGCTACAGCTACATGCTGGACACCATCTGCGAGCCGCAGGAACGGGATAGCGTATTGTTCCAGTGGAAAGATGACGAGCACCTTTTGCGCCGCAACACCTTTATCGGCGACCAGTACAACCGTTTCCAGCAGGAGCAGACGATTGAAAACTTCATGCGGGTCATCATCGCCAATTATATTTTAGAGGGTATCTATTTTTACAGCGGCTTTATGTTCTTTTACAACCTGGGCCGTAACAACAGGATGCCGGGCAGCGTGCAGGAGATTCGTTACATCAACCGCGATGAAAACACCCACCTGTGGTTATTCCGCAACATTGTGCAGGAACTGCAGAAGGAATCGCCCGAGCTGTTCAGCGAGGAGAAAAAGACGCAGTACCGCGATATGATCCGGGAAGGCTGCGAGCAGGAAATCGCCTGGGGCCGCTATGTGATCGGGGATGAGATAGAGGGCCTCAACACACAAATGGTCACCGACTATATCCAATACCTGGGCAATCTGCGCGCCCGGGGGCTGGATCTGGACCCCATCTATGAGGGCCATCAGACCGAACCCGACAGCATGAAGTGGGTCAGCCAGTACAGCAACGCCAACATGATCAAGACTGACTTCTTTGAGGCCAGGAGCACGGCTTACGCGAAATCAAGCGCGCTGGTGGATGATCTTTGATCTCAATGCGCGCAAAAGGGGTTTGAGAGGGCAAGAGCCCGATCAAACCCCTTTTTAGGTGACATTATTAATGAAGCGCTGTCAGCAAAAAGTAATACCCAAAAAGCACCACAACATAACTTA
>CAZYKQ010000051.1:0-13153 GCA_964648235.1 uncultured Christensenella sp.
CGCTTCACAACTTGACACAACAAG
The DNA here is from genome assembly GCA_964648235.1 of uncultured Christensenella sp. Lineage (GTDB taxonomy): Bacteria > Bacillota > Clostridia > Christensenellales > Aristaeellaceae > UBA1038. Next base: position 25 of record CAZYKQ010000051.1, read on the forward strand.
CCTTGAAGTGCTATAAAGTTGCGCATGCAACGAATTTGGTGCACACTTCGAACTGCTGATTATCGGTGACAGAGGACAGGACACAGATGATAAAAACACTTCTCAAAAGCCTGAGGGAATACAGGCGGAGCACGCTGATCACGCCGCTGCTGGTGGGCGTGGAGGCGCTGCTTGAAATTTTGATGCCGACTTTGATGGCTTATTTAATTGACTATGGCATCAATGCGCAGGACATGGGCTATGTGGTACGCATGGGCCTGGTGCTGGTGCTGGTATCGCTGACATCACTGACGCTGGCTTTTTTTGCCGGGCGAAGCGCGGCAACAGCGTCGGCGGGCTTTGCGAAGAACCTGCGGCACGATATGTTTGAAAACGTGCAGAGGCTTTCGTTTTCAAATATCGATAAGTTTTCCACCGCCAGCATCATCACCCGGGTGACCACGGATGTCAGCAACGTGCAAAACGCCTTTCAGATGATGATCCGCATGGCAGTGCGGGCGCCGATGATGATCCTGTTCGCGCTGATCTTCGCCTTCCGCATCAACCACCGGCTGTCCCTGGTCTTTGTGGGGGTCATTCCCTTTCTTGGCATTGGGCTTTACCTGATTATTATGCACGTGCACCCCATCTTTGTGCGCGTGTTCAAGCGCTATGACAAGCTTAACAGCGTGGTGCAGGAAAACCTGCACGGCATCCGGGTGGTCAAATCCTTTACGCGCGAGAGCTTTGAAGAGAAGAAGTTCGGGGAGATATCGGACGCCATCTATCATGATTTTGTGAAGACCGGCAGGCGTCTGGCCCTCAACAGCCCCCTGATGCAGTTTTCGCTGTACCTGACCATGCTGCTGCTGTCCTATTTCGGCGCGCAGCAGATCGTGGCGGGCGGCAATGTGGCGGCGGCCGGCCTGACCACCGGCGGCCTGGCCAGCCTGATCAGCTATGCCATGCAGATCCTGATGAGCCTGATGATGCTGTCGATGGTGTTTGTGATGATCGTCATCTCCCGCGCCTCCGTGCAGCGCATCGCGGAGCTCCTGACAGAGGAAAGCGACCTGAAAAACGGCGACAATCCGATCAAAACGGTCAAGGACGGCAGTGTTGTCTTCGACCATGTTCGTTTTTACTATGACCGTGAGGCCGACCGCCCGGTGCTGGATGACATCAATATCCGCATCGAGTCCGGGCAGACGGTGGGGATACTCGGCGGCACAGGCTCCTCCAAATCAAGCCTTGTGCAGCTGATCCCGCGCCTGTATGACGTAACGGAGGGGCAGGTAACGGTGGGGGGTACGGATGTGCGTGAGTATGACCTGGACACCCTGCGCGACCAGGTGGCCATGGTGCTGCAAAAGAACATCCTGTTTTCAGGCAGCATCAAGGAAAACCTGCGCTGGGGCAATGAAAACGCCACGGATGAGGAGATGATCGAGGCTTGCAAGATGGCCTCGGCGCACGACTTCATTATGAGCTTTCCCAAACAGTATGACAGCTATATCGAGCAGGGCGGCACGAACGTATCGGGCGGTCAGCGGCAGCGGCTGTGCATCGCCCGCGCGCTGCTGAAAGAACCAAGGATACTGATACTGGATGACTCAACCAGCGCGGTCGACACCAAGACGGATAAAAGCATCCGCGACGCGCTTGCCCGCACCATCCCTGGCACCACCAAGATCATCATCGCGCAGCGCGTCGCCTCGGTGCAGGACGCTGACCAGATCCTGGTGATGGATGAGGGACGCCTGGTGGCCTCCGGCAAGCACGAGGAGCTGATGAAGTCAAGCCCCATCTACCGGGAGGTGTACGAATCCCAGACACAAGGAGCGGTATTGAATGGATAAGGATAAACGCCCCCGCCAGCAGGGCCGGGGGGCTGAGCATATGCGCATCAAGCCCGGCACCATCAAGCGCCTGCTTGGGCAGATGGGGGCCTTCAAAGGCCGCCTGTCCCTGGTAGTGCTCTGCCTGATTATCGGCGCCGCGGTGGGCTCGTCAACGGCGCTGTTTTTGCGCGTCATCATCGATGATTATATCCTGACGGCGGTTGCCCAGGGGACAGGCCTGGCCCCCGGTTTCATCGGCTTGATCGGCTTGATGGCGGCCACCTACCTGGCAGGCATCACGGCCAACTGGGCATCGGGCATCCTGATGGTCAGGGTGGAGCAAGGCACATTGCGTAATATCCGCGAGAAGCTGTTTTCCCACATGCAGACCCTGCCGATCGGCTATTTTGACAGCCACGCGACGGGCGATGTGATGAGCCGCTTTACCAACGATACCGACACGCTCCGGCAGGCTATCTCTCAGAGCATTCCGCAGATGTTCGGCTCGCTTGTGTCAACTTTGGCCGCCTTTTTCTCCATGTTGTATTTAAGCGTGGGGCTGACTGCCTTTGTGATCGGATTTTCGGCGATTCTCTATCTGGTGCTCAAGGTGATCGTCAGCCGCTCAAGCAGCTATTTCATCAAGCAACAGGCAAGCCTCGGCCAGCTTAACGGCTTTGTGGAAGAGATGATCAACGGACAGAAGGTCATCAAGGTATTCACCCGCGAGGAAAAAACAAAGCAGGAGTTTGACCAGCGCAACGAGGAGCTGTGCTTTGCCGCCACGCAGGCCGCCAAGTTCGGCAACATCACCATGCCGGTGGTCGGCAACTTCGGTTATCTGCTGTATGTGCTTTTAGCCTTGGTCGGCGGGGCCGCGGGCATTGCCGGCCTGCCCAACCTGCGCCTGGGCGGGGTGGATACTCTGACTATCGGCACCATCGTCTCCTTCCTCACCCTGGCGCGCAGCTTTGTTAACCCCATCGGTCAGATTAGCATGCAGTTCAACATGATCACCATGGCGCTGGCCGGCGCCTCCCGCATATTCACCATGATGGATGAACTGAGCGAGGAGGATCAGGGCACGGTTACTCTGGTTAACACCAAGGAAGAAAACGGCGAGATCGTCGAGTGCGAAACCTGCACGCAGAACTGGGCCTGGAAGCGCACGCAGTCCGACGGCAGCGTTAGCTATACCAAGCTGCAGGGCGATATCACCTTCAATCAGGTGGATTTTGAATATGTGAAGGGCAAACCCGTGCTGCATGACATCACGCTTTACGCCCGCCCCGGCCAGAAAGTGGCCTTCGTTGGCGCAACGGGTGCCGGGAAGACCACGATTACCAACCTGATCAACCGCTTTTATGACATCGCCGATGGCAAGATCCGCTATGATGGCATTAACATCAATCGGATTAAAAAGGCGGATCTGAGAAGGTCGCTGGGTGTGGTGCTGCAGGACGTCAACCTGTTTACCGGCACCGTGATGGAGAACATCCGCTATGGCAAACTGGACGCGACGGATGAGGAATGCATCGAGGCGGCGAAACTGGCTAACGCGGACGGTTTTATCCGCATGCTGCCCCACGGTTACCAGACGGTGCTGGAAGGCGACGGCAGCGGCCTGTCCCAGGGGCAGAGGCAGTTGATCTCAATCAGCCGCGCCGCGGTGGCCAATCCGCCGGTGATGATCCTGGATGAGGCTACCTCCTCCATTGATACCCGCACGGAGTCCATCGTGCAGCAGGGCATGGACGCCCTGATGAAGGGGCGCACGGTCTTCGTGATCGCCCACCGCCTGTCCACCGTGCGCAACTCGGATGTGATCATGGTGCTGGAAAACGGCCGCATCATCGAGCGCGGCAGCCACGATCAGCTGATCCAGGAGAAGGGGCGGTATTACCAGCTGTATACGGGCGTGTTTGAGCTGGAATAATGAAGGCTGAGCAATAAATTGACTGGCGCAGGCAATCAATCTACCTGCGCCGGTTTTTTAGGTTCTGGCATATTGGGCAGCTTCTTGTTATAATCGTATCAGCCTGGGAAAGTATGTACAAAACAGGTATAATTCGACCGTTGTTTCCCCGATTGACTTGTTTTCACTGGCGATGTATAGTCTCAACCGCCGATGAGGTATCGGCTCTTTCATGTATATTGAGGGGGATATTTTGTCCCCAAGGAGAAGAAAATGAAGATCATTATTATTGGGGATGGGAAGGTAGGTTACCACCTGGCAAAAAACCTGTCCCAAGAGGAAAATAATGATGTGACGGTTATCGATAAAAACCCGGAGGCCCTGCGAAAAGCAGACGGTGCCCTGGATGTCATGTGCATCAAGGGAAATGGCCTGAACACACGCGTTTTGATGGAAGCGGGTGCACAGGAAGCGGATATCCTGATTGCGGCGACTACCAGCGACGAGATGAACATGGTCTGCTGCCTGACCGGCAAGAAGCTGGGCGCGCAACATACCATCGCCCGTATCCGGGATCCGGAGTACGCTGACGAGCTTTTTCAGTTGAAGGAAGACCTGGGCCTTGACATGATCATCAATCCGGAACAGGCTGTCGCGGGCGAGATCGCGCGGCTGCTGGAGTTTCCGTCCGCGGCTAACATCGAGGTGTTCGCGGAGGGACGCGTTGTGATGATGGAAATGAAGGTCACGGAGGACATGCCCATTGCGGGGATGAGCCTCAGGGAGATGACGCGGCGCGGCTCACCGGCTATCCTGATCGGCGGTGTGGTCCGCGGGGATGAGGTCATTATTCCCAGGGGCGACTTTGAGATACAGCCGGGAGACAATATCTATATTGTAGGCCGTCCCTCCAAAGTCATCCACTTTTTCAGGCGCGCCGGCGTACATGTTCAAAAGATCAAAAACGCGATGATCATGGGCGGGGGACGTATTGCCTACTACCTGGCCAAGTTTCTGGAAGAGATGGAGGTCTCCGTCAAAATCATTGAGATCGATGAGGAGCGCTGCGTTGAGTTGACGGAGATGCTGCCCGGCGCGTTAATCATCCATGGTGACGCATCCGATGAAGGCGTGCTTCATTCTGAAAACATCGAGAGCATGGGCGCATTCGTCTCAGTGACGGGCCGGGATGAGGAAAACCTGATCGCAGCCCTTCTGGCCAAGCAATACGGCGTGCACAAGGTAGTTGCAAAAATCAACCGCATCAACTTTTCTGCCGCCATTAAAAACCTGGGCATTGACAACCTGGTCAGTCCCAAGATCACGACCGCCAATTATATCCTGCGCTATGTGCGCGGCCTTCAGAATGCTGTGGATAACCCGGTGAAAACCCTTTACCGCATCATGGACGGACGGGCAGAGGCTTTGGAATTTACCGCCGACAGCCATACCCGCTTCATCAATGTGCCGCTCAAGCGGTTAAAGGTTAAGCCCGGCATCCTGGTCGCGGCTATTGTCCGCCGCAATGAGATCATCATTCCCTACGGCAACGATGTAATCAGAGAACAGGACAGCGTCATTTTGATATCTTATGACACCATCCTGTCCGATCTTAACGATATGGTGGAGCCGGAGGATTAAGCTGTGAATTACAGGATGATCGGCAAAAGCATCGGTAACCTGCTGCTGGTGGAAGCTGCGTGTATGCTCCCCTCCCTGCTCGTTGCTCTGATGTATCCGGAGGCTGACGCCATGGCCTTTATTGCGGCCATTGCACTCACTGTGGCTGCGGGTTTTGCACTGGCCCTGCCAAAGGTGAAAGAAACCAGCCTTTATGCCCGTGATGGTTTCGCGATTGTTGCCTTGGGGTGGATTCTGCTGTCCGTTTTCGGCGCGTTGCCCTATTTATTCAGCGGCGCCATCCCCAGGGTTGAAGACGCGCTGTTTGAAGCCGTCTCAGGGTTTACCACCACAGGGGCGACAATCCTGAAGGAGATTGAGCCCCTGCCCAAGGGGGTCCTGTTTTGGCGTGCGTTTACACACTGGATGGGAGGCATGGGTGTATTGGTTATGATGATTGCCGTCCTGCCTTCTGTAAAAGCCAACACCATCCATATCCTGAAAGCGGAATCGCCTGGCCCTACCCCGGGAAAATTGGTCCCGAAAATCAGCCAGACAGCAAAAATATTGTATTTGATTTATATCGTGCTGACGGTTGCCGAACTGATCTTTCTGCTGGCAGGCGGAATGCCTTTGTATGATTCGCTCATACACTCCTTTTCAACAGCGGGTACCGGCGGCTTTTCCAACCGCAACGCAAGCGTGGCTGCTTATGGCAGCAGGTATATCGACGTTGTGATTACCGTGTTTATGTTTTTGTTTGGTGTAAACTTTACGCTGTACTACATGGTCTTCAAGGGTGATTTGAAAAGCGCGCTTAAGGATGAGGAACTGCGGTATTATTTTTTCATCGTTGCGGCGGCCACCCTGTTGATTGCCGTCAATATTTACGGCCCGGTGTATCGTTCCTTTGCTTCGTCACTGAGATACTCGGCCTTCCAGGTCAGTTCGCTGATTACAACGACGGGTTTTGCGACGGCTGATTTCAACCTCTGGCCGGTTTTCAGCCAACTGATCCTGATGCTGATCATGTTCATTGGCGCCAGCGCGGGATCAACCGGCGGCGGTATCAAGGTCATTCGTATTCTGGTGCTGTTCAAAGTAATCAAACGCGAAGTGACGCGCATCAACCACCCCCGCGCTGTTCGCACCATCAAGATAAACGGGCGAGTGATGGATGAGGAAGTTGTAAGCGGCGTGATGGCTTTCTTCTTCTTCTACATCTTTGTTTTTTCAACCGCGGTGCTGCTGGTGGCTTTGGAGGGACAGGACATTGTCACGACGGTGACCTCTGTGATCGCGACGCTCAACAATGTAGGCCCGGGCCTGAACGTGGTCGGCCCGGTGGGCAACTTTGCGACGCTGTCGGTTTTAAGCAAGGTTGTGCTGTCATTTTGCATGATTATCGGCAGGCTCGAAATCTATCCGATCATGCTGCTGATGTTCCCATCATTTTGGAAGAAGGGAAGCATTTAAGGAAATCATTACGCGCAATGCGGCGTCAACAGGAGGGATCGGAAATGAAAACAAAAATCATCTTTCATATCAATGAGACGGATACATGGCGAAGGGTTTTAAATAATACCGTCAATCTGCTGGCGAGTTATGCTGAGCAGGATTTAGAGCCTGTTGTTGAGGTGCTGGCCAACGGGGAAGCGGTGAGGGGCTATTTGACAGAGGGGAAAGAGGTTTCAGCCATGAAAGAACTGGCCGATCAAGGGGTTGTGTTTGTTGCGTGCAATCATTCCCTGAAGGCTCAGGAGATCGCGGCGGAGCAACTGGCAGCCTTTGTCACCATTGTGCCCGCCGGCATCCGGGAATTGGCAGACAGGCAGATGGAAGGGTTCGCCTACATCAAGCCCTAAATAGATTTTTTTTTCGAATTGTTTGGAACCGAAACAGCGAAAATTGAGGCGGAAAATCGCTTGCGCATGAATGCATGTTCTGTTATACTACATTGTACGGCTCATGGTCGCGCGCCATGAATCCGAAATGTAGCGCAAAAGAGGTGATTACTGATGAAGAAGGACATCCATCCCAAGTATGGTACGGCGTCTGTTCGTTGCGTATGTGGGGAAACCTTCGAGACTGGCTCCATTAAAAAGGAGATGCGGGTTGATATCTGCTCAAAGTGCCATCCCTTCTATACCGGCAAGCAGAAGCTGGTGGATACCGGTGGCCGCGTAGACCGCTTCAAGAAGCGCTACGGCATCTAATACAAGAAGCACCATAGGGGCAGACAGCGCAAAAACAGCGAGGTCTGCCTTTCGTTTTATATGCGCGGTATATGGGCGCGGCGCTTGCATGTAAGGGATAGAAAGATGAACAGATCCTGCGGCGCGAAGACACGGAATTGCTTTGTACTCCCTGTGTAAGGGATGCGCCTGCAGCGGTCTTTGATCCATGTAAGCCTGTACTGCTCGCGATGAATCGTTCAAAAAATAAAAAAAGAGGGATGAAGCCAAATGTCAATCAATGAAAACAAGCCTGGCAGGAAGCCTGATATTGGCGGGCAGGCAGTGCTGGATGGCGTAATGATGAAGGCGCCGGATTACATCGCGGTCGCGGTCAGGAAGCCGGACGGAGATATCGTCATCAAACGGGATGCCTATGTGTCCCCGGCCAAGAAACACAAGTGGATGGGGGCTCCCTTGATCCGCGGGGCAGTCAACATGGTGTTGATGATGCGACTGGGCATGGAAGTCCTGTCCGCTTCCGGCGAGATGAGCGGCGTCTTGGATGAAGAACCGTCCCGCTTTGAAAAGTGGCTTGCGAAAAAGCTGGGCAAGGGTGTTGATAAGGTGGTGATGGGCCTGGCTATGGTGCTGGCCCTGGTGCTGTCAGTCGGTTTATTCGTGCTGCTGCCCAACCTCCCTGCCAAGGCACTGCGCAATGGGGGCTGGTCGCTTTTGTCGGTTAATCTGATCAGTGGCTTGATTCGCATCGTCATTTTAATTGGCTACCTGATTTTTTGCGGATTGATTCCGGATATGAAAAAGACCTTTCAATACCACGGAGCGGAGCACAAGACAGTCTATGCCCATGAGGCTGAGGTGGAACTGACCCCTGAAAACGCGCAGAAGTTTTCCCGCCTGCATCCTCGTTGCGGCACCAGCTTTCTGCTGATCACCTTTGTTTTCAGCATCCTGTTTTTCTCTGTGATGGACCAGCTGGCGCTCAGCCTCTTTGGGCTGGATCTGGCCGGAGCCTACCTGCTGCGCATCCTGTCACGCGTGCTGCTGCTGCCATTGGTGGCCGGTATCAGCTATGAGATTTTGAAGGGGCTGGCGCATGCCGAAAGCCCCATTGCCCGCGCGCTGAGATGGCCGGGTATGCAACTGCAGCGCCTGACTACGCGCGAACCCAGCCTTGAGATGCTGGAGGTAGCCATTGCGTCCATGAACGCGGCATTGACCGACCTGCCCGAGGGCGAACGCACCGGCGAAGGCTACGCCTTGATTAAGAAAGCGGAGCCTGCCCTGTCGTGACGGTCCGCGAATGCCTGCGGCGGGCGCGCCGGCAGCTTTCACAAGCCCTGGTGCCCGACGCGGATGTCGATACTGCCTGGATGTTGGGCAGCGTTCTTGGATTATCGCGGTTAGAAACGATATCCATGGGGGATTCCACCCTGACGGAGGAGCAGGAGGCGGCCTTTGAGGCCCTGATGGCCCGTCGCCTCAAGCGGGAGCCTCTTCAGTACATACTCGGTGAAACGGACTTCATGGGCCGACGGTTTTTGACGCGGCCAGGGGTTTTGATCCCCCGCAATGATACAGAGATACTGGCACAGCTGGCATTGGAACACTTGCCGGCGCAAGGGGCTGTGCTGGATGTATGCACCGGTTCGGGCATCCTGGCGGTTACACTGGCCCTGTCGATTTCCGGCGTCAGGGTGGATGCCGCGGATTTGTCGCCGGAGGCGCTTGCGCTTGCCCGCGACAACGCGGCGCTTCATGGCGCTCATGTAAATTTTTTAGAGGGCGATTTGTTTTCACCCTGCAAAGGCTTTGCCTATGGTATGATATGTTGTAACCCCCCCTATATTAAAAACGGGGATATGGCCGGGTTACAGGCGGAGCTGGGATTTGAGCCGGATATGGCGCTGGACGGCGGCCCTGATGGCCTGTATTTTTACCGCCGTTTAGCCAAAGAAGCGCCCGGGTACCTGACAGAAGGCGGCTGGCTGTTGCTGGAGGTTGGGGACGGGCAGGCACAGGATGTTGCCGGACTGCTTGGTGATTTATTTGATCATATCCGGGTTTATGATGATTTAGCGGGGCTGCCGCGTGCCGTGGCTGCCCAAAGGAAGGAAGTACATGCCGTCGCTTGACGATCAACTGACATGGATGGATGCCCGCTACGAGGAGCTGGGCGTCGCCTGCTCGCAAAACGATGTGATCGCCGATTTGCCAAAGTGGCAACAGCTGATGAAGGAACGCGCAGGCCTGGAAGAAGCGGTGATGGACTGGCGCGGCTATATGAAGCTGCGGGAGGAGATCGCCTCCACCGAGGAGCTTTTATCAAACCCCGAGTTCTCAGATATGGCGCAGGAGGAGATGCCGCTGCTGAAGGAGCGCGAACGGGCGCTTCGCCAGCAGCTGAAGCTGCACCTGATTCCCAAGGACCCTGATGACGACCGCAACGTGGTGATGGAGATTCGCGCGGGAGCCGGAGGGGAAGAGGCCGGCCTGTTCGGCGCCTTGCTGCTGCGCATGTATACGCGTTATGCCGAGCGCCACGGATTCCAGGTCAGTTACATGAGCCTGAGTGAAACGGAGCTTGGCGGGATGAAAGAGGCGGTGTTCAGCCTGACCGGCCCCGGCGCCTTTGCCCGGATGAAATTCGAAAGCGGTGTTCACCGCATCCAGCGTGTGCCCAGCACCGAGTCGCAGGGGCGCATTCACACCAGTACAGCCACTGTGGCCGTGCTGCCTGAGGCGGGGGAGGTGGATGTGGACATCAACCCGAATGACCTGCGCATTGATACCTATCGCGCCAGCGGTCACGGCGGCCAGTACATCAACAGAACGGATTCCGCCGTGCGCATCACCCATATGCCCAGCGGACTGGTTGTGACCTGCCAGGATGAAAAGAGCCAGCTGAAAAACAAGGAAAAGGCAATGAAAGTGCTGCGCAGCCGCCTCTATGACCAGATCAAGGCCCAGCAGCATGCCGCATACGCGGAGAACCGTCGCGGCCAAATTGGGACAGGAGATCGTTCGGAACGCATCCGCACCTATAACTTTCCTCAAGGCCGCGTGACCGATCACCGCATTGGCTTGACGCTGTACCGCATCAATGAGATTATGGATGGTGATCTGGATGAGATTATCCAGGCATTGACCGTTGAGGCGCAAGGGGAAGATATGAAGCGCTTGGCCTTGGAATAGGCATTCCATACTGAATGCCCTGGCAGGGCGATAACCGTGAAACGGAAGCAGAAAACTGGAAAGATCTAAGGAGGGGTTACTTTTGCAGTATAACCGTCTGCCTGACAGGCGGCCTATGTCCGCCGGCAACAAACTGGTCATTTTAGTGGCTGTTCTGGTGATCTTTGGCGCGGGTGCGGTCTCCATCCTGCTAAACAACCGGGGGGGACCCGATCGATTGCAGGACATTGAAACCGGCGATTTAACGGCCAATGTGCCCGGTGTGGCGGATGGGCAAAACCAATTGCCCAGCGTACAGGATATGCAGGTCACTGAAGCAAGTGAACAACCCGAACCCAGCGAGGCCCCGGTGGTCTTTGTATCACCCGAGCCGGAGCCAACCGGTACCCCCGAACCTAATTTTTATATGACCCCGACGCCCACGGAGGTGCCCACGCTGAAACTCAATTCGTCCGGCGACGAAGTGCGGGCAATGCAGCAGCGCCTGATCAAACTGGGTTATATGAAGGAAGGCGCGGATGACGCGCAGTTCGGCAAGGGAACGCAAAACGCCGTCAAGGCCTTCCAGGCTGCCAACGGCCTGGGCGCGGACGGCGCCGCCGGCCCCAAGACCCTGACGCTGCTGTTTTCGGATCAGGCAAAAGAAAAACCGCAGTAATGCTTTGATTGCTTTCATAGGGACTCCGCCATGCGGGCGGGGTCCTTTTTTTACAATAGAAGGAAAGCGATGATCTTCGACGCATCATGTGTATTTTGTTACAATTCTCAGGCGTATCCGCCTTGATGTTGCCTGTGGAATGAGATAGTATATTATTGCTGTGTATTTGCTTGAAGGGAGCGGCGGTATCTTGGATTATCTCTTTCTCTTCCGCCGCTTGAGCGGCAGGAAGAAGGCTGCGCGATGAACACCAAACAAAAGGCTTTGAAAGGCCTGTTGATATTGACCTGCGTTCTATTGGCATCCATGTTCTTTGCGCAGACGGTACAGACCATCACGACCGCCAAGGTACAGAAGATATCTGCCACGCGCGGCAAGCTGGAGGACCGTTTGCGCCTGCAGGGAGAGATCCGTTTTTCTCAAAGCGAGCCCTTTATCATCCACGATGCCATCAAGCTGAGCATGAACGTTGAAAAGGTTCTGGTCAGGCCCGGCAGTCCGGTCAAGGAGGGGGATGTTCTGTTTACCGCCTCCCTGCCCGAGTTTGAGGATAAGATGGCGGAGATCAGGGTCAAGTACGATGAGACGGTGCGCAAGCGCGCGGAGAAGGTCGCGGCGAATATCCGCTACTGGCAAACCAGTGAACATAACGATATCTACAACGCCATGCTGAAAAATACCGACGCATACTGGAACAAGCTGTTTGAAGCCAGGGCGGCGGCTTTGCGCGCGGGAGAGGAACTGCCGGAGGATATTGACGAATGGGACGCGGAGCTTGAAAAAGCATCGGAAACCTCCTCCCTGCACGATGTGGAAAAGACAGAGGACCAGCTCAAGCGGGAAAAGCTGCTGTCAGACATGCGGGCCGCCATGAGGGCAACCCTGGAAGCAAAGAGCAAAAAGGATGAGTCCACGGATCTGCTGCTGCGTATCTACACCGGGCAGAACCGCCCCGCAAAAAAACTGTACGAGCCAGTGTTTGACCACATCAAGGAGATTGACGGCCTGAGCGAGGATCTGCATGATATGATGGATCAGATGCTCGAGCTGGAGAGAAAGAGCATAGCCTTGAAGGAAATCAAGGCGCTCCGCGATGGCTGGCTGACGGAGCTGAACGTGAAGGCAGGAGAAGCCTACGACGGCAGCAAGCCTGCCTATTCACTCAGCGCGCCGGGGGAGGCCCCCGTGCTGCGATGCGACATCACCGAGATATCCAAGAGCAAAACCATTACAAAGGGCATGAAAGCCCTGGCAGGCGGCAGCGGGCGCGAACTGACCGTCAGCGATGTGCTGATCATGGCTGATGGGAAGAAGTACGCCGCGATCGATCTGGATGAAGCCGCGCTTGAAGCACTGGGCGGCTTGAGCCGGCTGATGAGCGAACGGCCGCAGGTGGAGATCATCTATAAGGCAAAGCGCACCACCACGCTGATCCCGGTCAGCGCCCTGCGGGAGGAGCAAGGCAAGAACTATGTGTTCATCATTTCGCAGAACTGGGGCGGCCTGCTTGATAACAAAGGCTATACGGTTAAAAAGCAGGAAGTGACGGTGATCGAAAAGTCCGCCAAATTGGCGGCCATCGAGGAAGAGATGGGCAGCATGGACATTGCTGACCGCGCGGACAGGGGGCTGGAGGACGGCCAGGCTGTCATGGAATACGTGGATTAAGGATGATATAAACATCGGATTCCATGCCGGGAACGGTGGAATAAAATATGCCGCCCTG
>CAZYKQ010000052.1:0-12870 GCA_964648235.1 uncultured Christensenella sp.
CAGTGACCCCATCGATGTGAACGATGTGCTCTACCAACTGAGCCAACAGACCATACCGTTTTGACAGCAAAAGTATTCTAACAAGAACCCCTTGGGCTGTCAAGACGAATTTTTACATGAGGCCCATAATATGCCTCGCAGCCAACTCTGTCAGTTCGGCAATGGCCAGGTCTTTGATCCCTACGATGTAGTTATTGCAACGGTTAATGGGCAAATATACTTTTTCAGCGCGGCTTTGACCCACGGCGACAGCCATAGCCGGCGTTATTTCTCCTAACAGTGAATTGGCGGCAACAATGCCAATCGGTCCCGCGATAACATCAGCGTCGACGCAATTGACGATCGTAGGGTTTTCCCCCGTTGCGCCAAAGTCCGCACCGGCTTTCATCATCGCCGCTGTCGCGATGCTGTTTGTTCCGATGGCATACAAGGCATAGGAACCGGGATCTTTTTTCAGCCTGCTTATCAGCATGGAACCGATCTTTCCGCCTTGCCCGTCAATGATGACAATTTTTTTCATTGGACCTCCTTTGTGTAAAACAGAGAAATAGAATCACAAAACTTTATATCTACCACCCGATAGGCCGGGGCGTATGCCTGCCTGTACTGCAGACTGTGCCGCATAGGGGGATAGCCGGCGGCCCGGTATTCTTCCATTTTTTGTGAAATCAAAGCGGGGTCAAAGGGCACATGTCCTGTCCGGGAAAGAGACATGAACACGGCCGCTTTTTCTTCGAAGCCCGCGGCGCTGCCGCGCAACTGGTTGGCTGTCATGACAAACAAACGGTTGAGCGTTTGCGCTGAAAGGCCATGATGCAGCGCGCTCAAATACAAGCGGCAAAGCCCGTTTCCAATTGGCTCTGCAGTATCCTGATCCGATGGATGATGCGCAAGGCTCGCGGCTTCCGCGAGGATCCTCTGCAGACTGTCCTCATGGCTGGAGATCATGTGCCCGCAGCCAAACTCATTTTGATACAGCAGTTTGAAAACGTCCTCAACCTGCATGCTCGGATATTTATGATAGTGGAAGATGATCAGATCTTGCAGCTCGCCCATCCTGATACACCCCCTGTTTCATCATGTAGCCCGGTCACACGCTATCTTTCCTGATTCCACTTGGCCAGCCTCTGCGCGTCGTCCATTTCCAGATCCCTGTCTCCGGCTTGTGATTCCAGGTGGTGGGTCAACTCGTGACGCAACACGCGGTCGATTTCAGGCCGCAACAGCTCTTCGTTTTCCATCAAGTGAGGGAATACTTTTTGAAACGAGCCATAATACAGGACTACGCCGCGCCCCATGATGCTGTGAACATGGTATTCGCCCAATATGTAAACCGACAGCTCCGGCCTGGCGCGGCGCTCGCGCTTTGTCTGATCAGACACGCTGATGCCCAGATTGAGGTTTTTCAGCACTTCGGGAGGCAGCAGGGCCGCCTGCTCCTCCAGTATCGCCGTAAACCGATCGAGATCCACCATGCCTGTCACCTCGCTATCATTAGGCAGTATACCCGGCGGCGGATCCGCGCGCAAGCGCCTTGCCCCCCTGTACCTGCTGTGTTAAAATAGGCTCATTAATACAACAGGAGAATGTATGCCGTGCGTTTGAGTGAATACCGGGATCTGAGCTGCCTTCATATCAACCGTTTGCCGGGGCGGACGACTGTCGTGCCCTATCCGGATGAGGAGGCGGCGCGCAGAGGGGAAAGGGCGGGTTCGCCCTATTTCTTTTCTTTGAATGGACAGTGGGGATTCCATCTCTATGACAGCCCCTTTGATATCCCTGAGGACAGCGGTGTGTGGCTTAGCGATCAGGCCATCCGCGTCCCTGGCTGCTGGCAGACGCAGGGCTTTGGAAAGCCGCAGTACACCAACATAAACTATCCCATTCCCTATGATCCGCCCCATGTCCCGGATCAGACACCCGTAGGCTGCTACCTGCGGCGCTTTGATCTCCCGGATGCCTTTTCAAGCCGTGTCACCCGTCTGCGCTTTGAGGGCGTGGACAGCTGTTTTTATGTCTATGTCAACGGGCAGCTGGCTGGTTTTTCCAAAGGCTCGCATATGCCGGCTGAGTTTGATATCAGCGCGCTGGTCAGGAAGCAGGACAATGTGCTGCAGGTGCTGGTCTTCCAGTGGTCTGACGCCACCTATCTGGAGGATCAGGACAAGTGGCGGCTCAGCGGCATTTTCCGGGACGTGATGCTGCTGAGTTTTGGGCATGAGGCTATTTTTGATGTCAAGGCGGATGCCAGCCTTGACAGCGATATGAGCACAGGGCTTTTGCGTTTGCGTGTCAAGGCGAAGGGCGTGAGCGATCTGAAGGTCAGGCTCTACGACAAAGGTCAGCTGATGCTGGACACCACCGTGCCGGTCACGGATGGAAAGGCTTCCGCCCGCTACGCGTTCCCCCAGGTGGATGCCTGGACAGCGGAGGGGCCCAGGCTCTATGATCTGATCGTTTCCGCCGCCGGGCAGGCCGAGCATGTGCGCCTGGGCTTCCGCCGGGTGGATATCCTGGGAGGGGTGTTCTGCGTTAACGGCCAGGCCGTTAAACTAAAGGGGGTCAACCGCCACGATACGCACATGAGCCTGGGTTCCTTTTCCACGCTGGAGTCCATGCTTGAGGATGTGCTGATCATGAAGCGCTGCAATATGAACTGTGTGCGCACCAGCCATTATCCGCCGGATCAACGGTTTCTGGATCTGTGCGACGAGCATGGTTTGTATGTGATCGACGAGGCGGACGCCGAATGCCACGGGGTGGTGCCGGTATCCCATTACGACCTGATCGCGACGGATCCGGCGTGGGCGGAGCAGTTTGTGGACCGGGGCATGCGCATGCTGGCCCGTGATCGCAACCATCCAAGCATTATCTGCTGGTCCCTGGGAAACGAGGCAGGCTACGGCGTTGTTCATGAGAAGATGGCGGAGGCCATGCGCAGAAAGGATCAAAGCCGTCCCATTCACTACGAGCGTGACCAGGAAGCCGCAACGGCGGACTTCTATTCTCAGATGTATACTTCGGTGGAAGATGTGATCAAAGAAGGGGAGAAACAGGATCCCAAGCCGTTCTTTTTGTGTGAATACGCGCACGCGATGGGGCAGGGCCCCGGCAATCTGGAGGACTACTGGCAAGCCATCTATGCAAGCCCCCGCCTGATGGGCGGGTGTGTATGGGAGCTGGTGGATCACGGCATCTTGAGCCCCGCTCCCGACGGAAGCGGTGATTATTGGGCTTACGGCGGCGATTTTGGCGAATATCCCCACGACGGTAACTTTTGCGTGGACGCGCTTCTCTATCCTGACAGGACGCCCCATACCGGCATGACGGAATACGCTCATGTGCTGCGCCTGGCGCGCCTTCGCCTTGCTGATGAGGCGCAGGGGCTGATCGCCCTGCGCAACTGCCTTGACTTCACCGACCTGAGTGATTATGACTTCATATGGAAGATAGAGCGTATGGGCGTTCTGATCAGTTCCGGACGGGAGGCCTTGAACTGCCCCGCCGGCGAAGAAGTGATGATGCGCTTGCCCATGGGCAGCTACCCCAGGGGCAGTGTGCTGAGCATAGCGCTTGCGCAAAAGCAGGCGCAGGCCTGGGCAGAAGCCGGCTTTATTCTGGCACGGGATCAGGCCGTTTTGTCGCTGGGTGAAGAAGAAAGCTTGCCGGCTTTGCCCAAAAAGCCATTGTCCTTTGAACAGTGTGAGCGGGAGATTATTGTCCGCACAGGGGAGGATGTATACCGCTTCCACCATGCCTCAGCCGGATTGTGCGGTATTGAATCTTCCGGCATTCAACTGCTGCAAAGCCCGTTTTCTCTCAACGTCTGGCGCGCTACGACAGATAATGACCGGGGCGTTGGAGGACGTATTGCCGATCAATGGGAGCGATACGGCCTGGACAAACTGCAGGCCCGCGTGACTGCTTTTGAGGCGAAGCAGGACGGAGAAGAGATCACGGTCATGATCCGCAGCGTACACGCGCCCAAGGTATACAGACCGCTGCTGACGATGGACCAGCTCTACCGCTTCCGTGAGGACGGCATCGCAGAACTGTTTGTCAGCTATACACCCTATGGCGGCAATGAAAAGCTGATGGAGCAAATGTATCTGCCGCGCCTGGGCCTCAGATTCCGCATGCCGGCAGCCTTTGACCGCCTGCATTGGTATGGACGGGGCCCGCAGGAGAGCTATCCTGATAAAAAACTGGGCGCGATGCTTGGCCTTTACCAGTCTTCGGTTGGACAGACGCACGAGCCCTATATCTATCCGCAGGAGAACGGTTCGCATACCGATACGGACTTTGTGCTGGTATCCGATGCGGCGGGCAAGGGCCTTTTGATTGCCGGTGAAGGCTTTTCTTTCAGCGCCCATCACTACAGCCAGGAGGCGCTGACAAGAGCGCGGCATACCTATGAGCTTAAGCGTGAAGACATGACCGAGGTATGCGTCGACGGGGCAATGGGTCCCTTGGGAAGCAATTCCTGCGGGCCGGAGCCGCTTTTGAAAGACCGACTTTATCTGAAGGAGACCCGCAGCTTCCGCTTCCGGCTGCAAGCGATCGATTTGCAGGCACAATCATTGGATTACTCAGCAAAAAGGCTGATGAAATAAGGAAGGTTAATGAGATGGTCAATATTTGCGGACACCGCGGCGCCTCAGGGTACGCGCCGGAAAACACACTGGAAGCCTTTGAACTGGCGGCCAAGCAAGGGGCGGGCTCTGTCGAGCTGGATGTGCACCTCACCCGCGACGGGGAACTGGTGGTTGCTCATGATGAAGCCATCGACCGCGTTTCCGACGGAACCGGTCTGATCGCGGAGTATACGCTGGCTCAGCTGAAGAAGTTTAACTTTAACAAACTGCACCCGGAGTACGAAAACGCCAAAGCGCCCACGCTGGGTGAGGTGTACGAGCTTTTGAAACCCTATGGCCTGAAGATCAATGTTGAGCTGAAAACAGGCATTAACCCTTACCCCGGCATTGAGGAAAAATGCCTTGAGCTGGAAGCGAAGATGGGCATGGAAGATAAGATCCTGTATTCTTCTTTCAACCACATGAGCTTGGAGCGGATGAAGAATTTGAATTCAGCCGCCTACTGCGGCATGCTATATGATTCGGTGCTGTTGCGTCCCTGGCGCTATGCCAAGGAGAATAAGATGGAAGCTCTTCATCCCCACTACCTCAATGTACTGTATATGCCCGATTACTGCGCTAAAGCACATAAGGCGGGGCTTGAGGTAAATGTGTGGACGGTCAACACGGAGCGCGACATGAAACGCGTGATCGAAGCCGGTGTGGATATCATGATCACCAACTACCCGGACCGTGCCAAAGCTTTGCTGGAGCTTTGACTTGCGGGCTTCCATCCGGATTAAACTGGCGAAAATCTGACCGATGGACACAGGTTTGCACAAACTTGACTGGAAAACTTTGGTTATTTTAGTGGATATCCACCGGCGCCGTATTTCGTTATAATTAACATGAACCTGGCGCGGGTCTGCGCCCTGATGACGACAAAAAAAGCGGAGGTACACACATGGCAAGCGTAAGCTTAAAGCACATTTACAAAGTCTATTCCGGTAACGTGACCGCTGTAAGCGATTTTACCCTGGACATCGAAGACAAGGAATTTGTCGTTCTCGTTGGTCCGTCCGGCTGCGGGAAGTCCACCACGCTGCGCATGGTTGCCGGCCTGGAGGAGATTTCCGACGGCGAGCTCTACATCGGTGACCGCCTGGTCAACGACGTTGCCCCCAAGGATCGCGACATTGCCATGGTGTTCCAGAACTACGCGCTGTATCCCCACATGACCGTGTATGACAACATGGCCTTCGGCCTCAAGCTGCGCAAGACCCCCAAGGAGGAGATCAAGCGCCGCGTGGATGAAGCCGCCCGCATTCTGGACATTGAGTATCTGCTTAACCGGAAGCCCAAGGCGCTGTCCGGCGGCCAACGCCAGCGTGTTGCCCTTGGCCGTGCCATTGTGCGTGAGCCCAAGGTCTTCCTGATGGATGAACCGCTCTCCAACCTGGACGCCAAGCTGCGCGTTGCCATGCGTACTGAAATAACCAAGCTGCATCAGCGCCTGGAGACCACC
This sequence comes from uncultured Christensenella sp., assembly GCA_964648235.1. Taxonomy (GTDB): domain Bacteria; phylum Bacillota; class Clostridia; order Christensenellales; family Aristaeellaceae; genus UBA1038. The sequence continues at coordinate 6,100 of CAZYKQ010000052.1, forward strand.
TTCATCTACGTGACCCACGACCAAACCGAAGCCATGACGATGGGTTCCCGCATCTGCATCATGAAGGACGGCTTCATCCAGCAGGTTGACACCCCTCAGAACAACTATGATTACCCCGCCAACAAGTTTGTGGCCGGCTTCATCGGCAGCCCCCAGATGAACTTCTTTGATGTCAGCCTGAAGTCTGAAGGCGGCAAGATCTACGCGCTGTTCGGCGACAACAAGATTCTGGTACCCGATGAGAAGATCAAGAAGCTTGTGGATGAAAGCTATGTCGGCAAGGATGTTACAATGGGCATCCGTCCCGAAAACATCTCCGATGATCCTGCTGAAGTCGCCGCGAACCCTGAGGCTGTGATCGATGTGCATGTTGAAGTAACCGAGCTGATGGGTTCGGAAACATACCTGTACCTGTCCACCTCCGGCAAGAACGAAAACGTGATCGCCCGCGTTGACCCGCGCACCCAGACCCGTACGGGCAATGACACCAAGGTGGTCCTGGATACCACTCACCTGCACTTCTTTGATAAGGAAACCGAAGCGACGATTTTGAGCCGCTGATCTTTTCCAGCCTTTTTCTGCCGCCTGTCACAGTGACCGGCGGCAGTTTTTGTTCCGGCATGTTTTTTGAAAGAGGCCTTGACAAAATGCAATGTATCTGGTCTGTCACGTGAAAATCTGTAAATTGATGCATGTTCTTAAACCTTTCGTCATAATCTTTCAGCGTTCAGAATCTATGTTCGTGTGGACAATAATTGGGGAAAAGCGGGAAAAGGGCTTGTGGATAACTTTTACTTTGTTCACAGATATTCTTTAATTGTCTGCTGGTTTCAACGAAAAAGACGCTTTCGGAAGCATTTTCTGTGGATAAGTCTGTGGAAAGTGGGGATATTTCGTCACATGAGCGGCTTTGAATATCTATTGATGCACTATGCTGTATAAGCACGATCCGATCCAATGCATGCACTGAAAAGCAGTGTATATAGTTGAATAAGCAAACAGAGAAATGAATATAAATACAAATAAAAAGAGTAATTATGCAGATTTTTATTTTTTGATGAAATTGATGTATAAAATTTGCTTTTTGACCGCTTTAGCTCTTTGTATACTTTGGTTGAAAGCCTCATACCCATGAGGTATACTGAAGCGGTTGGCGCGGGCCGTCAGGCCCGCCGATGCTTTGATCAGATGTAAGGGAGCTATGGGATGATTGACACGGTTCTTTTTGATATGGATGGTTTATTGTTTGATACAGAGAGGCTGGCCATCGGCGCGACAGAGCTGGCCGCGAAGGTGCAGGGCTTCGACCTGGGCCCGGATATCTTCAAGATGGTGCTTGGTACCAATAAAGAAAAAAGCGCTGAAGTGTTCGCGATTTATTTTCCCGGACTTGATGAGGACATCTTCTGGGCCGATTTTGAAAAATTTATGTGGCGGAAGATAGAGCAAGACGGTCTGCCCGTGAAACCCTTTGCACGGCAGATGCTTGACTGGGCAGAGCAAAAGGGGCTTGCCCTGGGCCTGTGCAGCGGCAGCCCCCGCAATGTGGTGGACGGATATATGCGCATTTCGGGATTCAAAGACTTTTTCAAGGCCTTTGTGGCGGGAGACGATGATGAGCTTCTGCAAAGCAAACCGGCCCCCGATATGTACCTGAGAACGGCCGGGCTGCTGGGGTCGACCCCTGAGCGCTGCCTGGTACTGGAGGACTCGCCCAACGGCTTGCGCGCAGGCCGTGCCGCCGGAATGAGGACCGTCATGGTGCCGGATCTGGTGCCGTATTCAGAGGCGCTTGCCTCTGTCTGCGACGCAGTCTTCCCGGACCTGTCCCATGTACCTGCTTACATCGATAAACTATCCGCATGCCGCTGACCCTTCTGACAGTCGGGAAAATATCAAAACCCTTTTCAGAAGCGGCCAAGGAGTATGAAAAGAGGCTTTCGCATTATGACAGGATCGAAGTGCTTGAGCTGCCTGATGAGAAGGAGCCCGCTCACCTGAGCCCGGCAGCGCTTTCGCAGGTTATGGAACGCGAGGGAAAGCATATCCTGGGCAGGATCAGGCGGGAGGACATTGTTGTAGCCCTTTGCATTGAGGGCGAGGCTTTGTCAAGCGAAGGATTGGCCGACAGAATATCCTGCCTGCGCCATGAGGGGCGCAGGATCGTTTTTGTCATCGGGGGTTCTCTGGGCCTTTCCCCCCAGGTGATCAGCCGGGCGGATATCCGCTTGTCTTTGTCCAAGATGACGCTGCCCCACCAGCTGGCGCGCGTGGTGCTGCTCGAACAGATCTACCGGGCTTTTAAGATTATTTCCGGTGAAAGGTATCATAAATAATGCGGCTCACTCAGCTTCGTTTGCACCAATTCCGCAGCTACAGCCAGGTAGCGCTTCTGCCTCCGGAGGGGCTGACCGTTTTTGTCGGTGAAAACGGGGCCGGCAAGACCAACCTTCTGGAGGCTGTTCACCTGTGCTGCCTTGGGCGAAGCCACCGGACCTCTGATGATCAGGATATGATTCGGATCGGAGCAGACACTGCTGCCGTGCACGCCACCGTACAGCGCGGCAGCCGCACAGATGAAGTGGGTGTGCGATTGTTCCGCAACCAGAAGCATAAGAAGCTGATCTATGCCGGCGGGAAGACCGTCCCGCGCCTGGGTGAGCTGATGGGGCATATGACCTGCGTGATGTTTTCGCCGGAAGATCTGGACATCGTCAAGGGCTCGCCGCAACTGCGCCGCCGCTTTATTGATATGCTGATGGCTCAGAGCGCGCCGGGCTACTTTTACTCGCTGCAGCACTATAACGCCATTTTAAAGCAGCGCAACGCCTTGCTGAAGATTATTTTGAAGGATGGACGCAACCGCTCCCAGCTGTCCGACTGGGATGAACAATTGAGCACGGCGGCGGTTCCTTTGGTGCGCGCGCGCACACAAGCGGTTCAGCGCCTGGCCGAACTGTCACAGGAGCATTATAACGATATCGGAGGACGCGCGGACGAGCGACTGTTCATCCGATATCAGTCAAGCCTGGCGCAGAGTGAGGACATCAAGGGCGACTTTCTCAAACTCCTGAAACAGTCTGCCGAGGATGACCTGCGCCGCCTGTCGACCGCTTATGGCCCTCACCGGGATGACCTGATCATCAACCTGTCGGGGGAGGAGCTTCGCTCCTTTGGGTCGCAGGGGCAGATCAGGACGGCGGTCCTGGCCATGCGGATGTCGCAGATCGATATGCTGACCCAGGCGCAAGGAGGCGAGCCGCCTTTGTTGCTTCTTGATGACGTGCTCAGCGAGCTGGACGCGGGTCGCCGCGCCAGGCTGCTGGCAGGCCTTGCGCATGTGCAAACGCTGCTTACCTGTACGGAGTTAACGGATACGCAGCAACTGAATCCCGCCTGTATCCTTCAAGTCGCTGACGGGCAGATCAGCCAGATATAATTTGGCGGATCGCTTAGCTTAAGCGGCTGCTGCGCACCCCTTCGCGCCATGCGGCTAAAAATTCTTCGCTGCTTTGATACCGGAGGTTGCGGTCCTCCATGAGGCCGCGCGCCGCGATTTGATACAGCTTTTCCGGAGCCTGCCAGGCTCCTTTTGTTTTATCCGCTTTGTCGCCGAAAAAGCTGTGGCTGAGGGAGGCGAGGGTGTAGACATTGCTGGTTTCATCAATGGCCTGCCCCTTGTGATAGCCTTCCGGCGGCAGGTAGAGGGGAGAGCCGGGCATGCGACTGCGCGTATTGATAGAAGGCAAGGGCAGATAATCGTCGATGTTTGAGAGCGTCAGGCGCCCTGTCTGAGGGTGAAAGATCAGGCGGGCATCACTTATGCCCGCAATGGCCAAGCCCACATCCTCCGAACGCACGTGAAAATCACACAGCATGTCATACAGCCTCAGTCTGTCGATCAGAGAAGCTTTGCGGAAGCCAAGGTAGCCCTCCGGGTTGGGCCCCAGGGGAAGCCCCTGCGCCCACTCAAACACAGCCAGGCATCCGCCGGCCAAATCCTCCTGGGCAACCAGGCGGATCAGGATCGGATGGCGCAGGTTTTTATAGTGAGGAACTGCGCGCCTAAGCTTGTTTACAGCGTAGGCCGGATCGCTGGGATAGTTGATGGTAGGCGCGCCCGCATATTTCAGATAGATGCGGGCTCCCTGAGGGTTGATCAATCCGAAGCTGAGCATGCCGCAGCTGTGTTCATCAAACACGCTGAACACACGCCCGTAGTTTTTTAAAAAGCTCAAGTCGTGATGTGCTTTCAGCCGGACAGGAAGTCCGTCGACAAAAAGTGTTATCATGCCGCATCCTCCCGGGTTACTCTGTGAATCCATTTATCCCCGCGCAGACGTAAAAAGGCGATGATCCATTTGAAGCTCTGATCGACCCGTGTGGCGAAATAAACCCAGTGCAGAGGCAGTTTGAGAACAAAGGCGGAGATAAAAGCCGCGGGCAACACAATCAGCCAGCCGCAGATCATGTCCACCATCATGACAAAGCGGCTGTCGCCTGCCCCGCGGTTGATGCCCACAAAACAGCTGGCGTGATAGGTGGTGCCAAGCAAGGTAGGGGCACAGATGCCGGCCATCGTGAGTGCAAGAGACATGGCAGGCCTATCCAGATGATACAGGCTGAAAAAGGGCCTTCGAAGCAGAAAGACAAGGAGCGCCATCACGGTGCCGATGCACAGAAACATAAGCTGGATACGCTTTGAGTATTGCCGGGCCAACAAAATGTTACCGCTGCCCACTGCCTTACCCACCAGCACGGCCGCGCCGCCCGCCAGCGCAAAGGTGAATAAAGTGCCCAGATTAAACAGCATATCGGTGACGGCAGTCGCGTTGATCATGACCAGGCCCATTTGACCGATGATGATCATTTTCAGCATGCCGATCAGCGCCCACTGCATATCCGTGAGACCCACTGGCAGCCCGTAGCGAACATAGTCTTTCCACGCCCATTGATGATGGTCAAGCAGATCCTTAGGGCGCAGGGGAAGGGATTTTTGAACCCTGAACAGGTAAAAGACCACAATGCCCGCCTCGATCAGCCGTGCCAGCACCGTCGCGATAGCGGCCCCCCGGACGCCCAGCGCCGGAAAGCCAAGCTTGCCGAAGATCAGGATGTAGTTGAGGGCGATATTTGATACAAGCGATCCAATGGTGGCGTAAAGGGTGACGCGCACCACCTCCACGCCGCGCAGCACGGCAATGGCGGCGGAGGTGAGGGCAAAAGGCAGATAGCTGAAGGCCAGCACCGGCAGATACTCGAGCGCCAGGGTGATGATGGCTGTCTCTTCCTGCTTGATTACAAGAGGCAGAACCAGATCCGGGATGATCCGGAGGATCAGCACCACCAGCGCGCCAAAGCAAAGTGTCAGCGTGAATGATACAGAGCACAGGGGCTTGATGCGCGCCGTGTCCCGTTTGCCCCAGTATTGGCTGACCAGTACCACCGCGCCCGCTGAAAGGCCCAGCATGGCGGCATTGACAAAGTTGGTGATGCTGTTTGATTGAGCGACAGCAGCCAGACTCAACCCTTCATCAAGCCTGGCGACCATCAGGTTATCAGCCATTGTGACCAACAGCGACATCAAGGATTGAAAGGCGGCCGGCAGAGCAAGACGCAGAATGGAACGGTAAAAATCTCTGTCCCTCATGAGTTAAAACCTTCTTTGTTTATTCCTCCAAAATGATAGCAGGGCGGCGCAGGAGCGTCAATCCCAAATGGCCTGATCCATGGAAGGCAGAGCCCGCCATTATATTGCGGGTGTTTTTGTGAGACCGATTCAGGCATTGATTCGGATCCGGAAAAAAGAAAACTCCGCCGGGGATGCAAGCACCGTCCCGGCGGAGTTTAGCATGGAGTATGCTATTGATACAGAGCCAGGTATTCTTCCAAAGCCAGGTTATGCTCCTCGATAAAGCGTGAATGGATTTCGCCGACATAGCGCACGTGCCAGGGCTCGGCATCAAACCCGGTGATATGCTCCTTGTTGGCGGTATAGCGAAGGATGAAGCCATACTCAAAACAGTGATCCTCAAGCCAGATGGCCTGTTTGGTATCACCGAAATAATAACCGGGCACTGTCAGATCAAAGGCCAGGCCGGTATGATGCTCGCTTGTGCCGGGAAGGGCCACGCTGCGCTCGGCGTTGCTGCGCGCGCTGTTTTCACTCAGCTGATCTTCCTCCATCAGGCGCTTGATCTCCTTGTCATAGAGCTCCTGCTGATAGGCGAGTGTCCGGTAGCCTTCGCTGACCTGCCAGGTTTCAAGGCCGTCTGCCTTAGCGGCCCGGATCATCCTGACCAGTGCTTCCGTGGCTGTTCGATCAGCCTGCACATCCGGATCCTTCAAAATGATCAGGCCGTCGGGGACCGTATCTTTAAGAAATATCAGGTCAGGCGGGATAAAACCAGGGTTCAGCGGGGTCTGACGGTTGACAAGCATCGGGAGATTATCAGCCTTGCCAGGCAGTTCGGGCCGGGGTGTGGTGATGATTTTTTGAGCGGCCTCGCTGTAGATCATACCAAGGGTCTGCTGGCCGGCCATTCCGTCGGGGGTGAGGCTGTGCTGGGTTTGAAAGAGAATGACAGCGTCCGTTGTGCCTTTGCCGTACTGACCGTCAAGATCGCCCTCATAATAGCCCAGGACCTTTAACTTTTCCTGGAGTTCCAGGACTTCGGGTCCGATGGAGCCGCCGCGCAGAAGCGCTTCTGTGGGGCTTGCGAAGATGGTGGGCGGGGCGATGGTGGGCTTGGGGGTAATGGCGGCCTCTGC
>CAZYKQ010000053.1:0-12841 GCA_964648235.1 uncultured Christensenella sp.
AGGTGTTTTGTGGACTTTATTAGAAAACTGCTTGACAATTTCCTTATGCTGTGCTAATCTGTCTGAGGCTTTAAGAAGCCGGTGCCACAGACAGCAGGTACGCGAATGCGTATAAAGACATGAGTCTGCCAGCCGAGGCGCAAGATGCATGATGTTTTATGCCCTTGTGCCATGCACAAGGGTTTCTTTATTTTTAGCCTGAAAGCAGGTGAAATCACATGAGCAACGTAAACGAAGTCAAGCTATCGCAAAACGCGCAAGCAAAGCGTGAGATGGTCGCTGAAATCAGCGAAAAAATCAAGAATGCCCAGTCTGTTATCGTCCTGAGTTCCTCAGGCGTCACAGTCGCGGAGATCACCGCGCTGCGCAACAAATTCCGCGAAGCCGGCGTTGAGTATAAGGTTCTTAAAAACACGCTGGTTCGCAGGGCTTTGGAAGATCTGGGCATTAACAGCCTGGACAGCATACTGGAAGGGCCTTCTGCCTTTGCCTTTGGTATGAACGACGCGGTCGCCCCCGCCAAGGTTATCTGCGATTATATGGCCGAGCAGAAGGCGAACAACAAGTTCACCATTAAAGCCGGTCTGGTCGAAGGCACCTACATGAGCCCGGAGGCTGTGCAAGCCCTGTCCAAGCTGCCGAGCAAGGAAGTTCTTATTTCCAAAGTCATGGGCAGCCTGAATGCGCCGATTACAAACTTTGTTGGTGTCTTGAGCGCAACCCTTCGTTCTCTGGTCTATGCTGTCGACGCTGTGCGTAAGCAGAAAGAGGCCGAATAATCCTGGTGACTACTTAACTTACTATATTAAATTTGGAGGAAATTTTTCATGAATCGTGCAGAAATCCTGTCCGCAATTGAGTCTATGACTGTCCTGGAGCTGGCCGAGCTGGTCAAAGAGCTGGAAGAAAAGTTCGGCGTGTCCGCCGCTGCCCCCGTTGCCGCCGCCGCCGCCCCCGTTGCTGCCGTTGCCGCCGCCCCCGCTGAAGAGCAGACTGAGTTTGACGTCATCCTGACCGATGCCGGCGCAGAGAAGATCAAGGTAATCAAGGTTGTCCGCGAAGTCGTCAGCGGCCTGGGCCTGAAGGAAGCCAAGGAGTTCGTCGAATCCGCCCCCAAGACCATCAAGGAAGCCCTGCCCAAGGCTGACGCCGAGAAGATCAAGAAGCAGTTTGAAGAAGTCGGCGCGAAGGTCGAGATCAAGTAATTCGGATACCATCTCTGCGTTTTTACGCATTGTTGGTATCATCTCAGGAAACCCTGCCGAAATGGTGGGGTTTCTTGTTTATGCTTTATCTGGTATACATTTCATAGCATCATTAGCTTCATGCCGATAGGGTATAGACGTGCGCGGATTCGTTGCTGCCCGAGCCCATGAAAAAACGACTGACGGCGCGGACATTCTCGCATCATCATGATCGGTCCTTCTGATACCCTGTCTTCTCAAGAAAGGCCGCCTCATCCAGCACCGGGACGCCCAGTTGCTGCGCCTTTTGCAGCTTGCTGCCGGCCTTTTCGCCGCAGACCAAAAAAGATGTTTTGCGGCTGACTGAGGATGACACCATCCCCCCATGGCGGCGAATCAACTCCTCCGCCTCCTCACGCCCCATAACGCTCAGAGTCCCGGTTACCACCAGCGTCCGGCCTTTGAAGGTATCCTTCCCCTCATTATCCTCCAGTGTGTCCTGCGGCCTGACGCCAAGAGTAAGAAGGCTGTCAATCAGGCGGATGTTCTGCGGATCACGGAAGAAATCGTGGATACTTTGGGCAAGCACATCACCCACCCCATCAATCTGAGATAAGTCCTCCACGGAGGCTTCCCGCACTCTGGCAAGATTGCCCAGGCGCGAGGCAATCTCTCGAGCCGTTGTTTTGCCGATATTCGGAATACCAATGGCAAACAGGAAGGCATCCAGGCGGCATTCCCTGCTGGCTTGGATGGCCTCAATCAGGTTATCTGCCTTTTTATCCAAGAACCCGGGCAAACCCAAAAGCTGCTCTTTCGTCAGAGTATACAGCGCGTCGGGCTCATCCACAGAAAGTGTATCAAAAAACAAAGAGGCTGTTTTTTCGGAAAAGCCTGCGATATCCATCGCATCGCGTCCGGCATAGTGAGATAACCTGGCAACGACCTGGGGCTTACAACCATCTCGATTCAAACAAAAAAGATGCGCGCCGATCTCCCGCAGCTCACTTCCGCAGGAAGGGCAGAAAACAGGTTTCTCAATCGGTACGCCACACGTTCCATCGTCCACAATCCCCATGATTTCCGGGATCACGTCGTTGCTTCGCCTGATCCATACGTTCGCTCCGATGAACAGACCTTTGCGCTGTATATCGCCCCAGTTGTTTAGTGTCGCCTTTTTGACTGTAACACCGGAAAAATCGACCGGACTGACATGGCCAAGCGGGGTGAGTTTACCCGTTCTTCCCGCCTCCCAGGTGACGGACAGCAGCGTGGTGGTGTTTTCCTCCGCCTCAAACTTATAGGCAACCGCCCAGCGAGGAAATTTATCCGTACTGCCGAAAAGCAAGCGGGTTTGCTTATCTGTGATCTTGACAACAGCCCCATCAATCAAAAAATCAAGCGCATCGCGCTGCTTTTCGACTTCCTTAATCTTGTTTATAATATCCTCGCTGTTTTCAGATACACATAGAAGAGGAGAAATCGGGAAGCCATTTTCACGCATGAAATCCAGCATTCCCTCCTGGCCCTGATACGGCGGGTTCTCAATGGTACCTATTTCATAAAAAAAAGCACTCAGCCTTCGCGAAGCCGTAACCTTCGGATCAAGGTTGCGCAATGCCCCTGCCGCGGCATTTCGGGCATTCTTCAGCGGCTCTGCCGCGGTTTTGTTATAGCGCATAAAATCGCTCAATCGCATGATGCATTCGCCGTGTATCTCCATCAGCCCTTGATAGGGAATAGACAGAGGAATGCCGCGGACAGTCATTGCCTGAGGCAGAATCTCCTCCCCCACCAGGCCGTTGCCGCGCGTTGCCGCATGAATGAGCAGCCCCTTTTGATAGGTAAGGTTAAGGGTCAGCCCATCATATTTGTATTCCAGCGCAAAGCGAAGCGGCGGCTGATGCGCAGCCTGTTTTTGCCAGGTTTGTTCGACCTTCGAAAACCACTGACGCAAGGCCGGCTCCGTCTGCACTTTATCCAGGCTCCACAGGCGGTTCAAATGCCGGTGTTGCATAAACGCAGACAAAGGATCGCCGCCGACGCGCCGGGTAGGAGAATCCGGTAATACAATACCCGATTGCTTCTCCATCCCAACCAGCCGGTCATATAGTTTATCCCACTCGGCATCCGACATAATCGGCGCATCGTCGGTATAGTATTTTACAGAAGCCTCGTTAATGCGTGCAATCAGCTCGCGCATACTCTGTTCGGTATCCATATTGGTTACCCCATTTTGACAATTGGAGCGACATGCAAAGCAAATTGCTTATCTCCATAAGCGGTGAAATGGATGCTGATCCTTGTATCAGTTCCCGTGCCGGTCAGTTCCAATACACGACCCTCGCCAAACTTTTTATGCAGCACCTTGTCCCCAGGCTTGAAAACATTGGCCGCGGCGGTTGCCTCTGATTCCTCTCGGGCGGTAGAGGGCACAAAGCCCTTTCTTACACCGGGTATCTGCGAAGGATCCTGCCCCATGCCGGGAATGCCAAAACCCATCTTGGCCTGCCGCTGCACCGGCCTGCGCGTGGTCATTTCCTGCGGATCAGAAGGGCCAAAATGCTTGCGCATGGTCTTCCCCCAGTCATCAGCCAGAAGCTCTTTTGGTATCTCCGTAATAAAAGGGCTTGGCGGGTTGAAACTGATTTGATTAAACAGTGTCCGGCGTTTGGCCAGCGACAGGCTCAGATGCTTTCTGGCACGAGTAATGCCGACATAGCAAAGCCGGCGTTCCTCTTCCATACGCCCGTCCTCCATCAGTGCGCGGTTGCTTGGGAAAAGTCCTTCCTCCATACCAATAAGGAAAACAGCGTCATACTCAAGCCCTTTGGCTGAATGCAGCGTCATCAATGTAACAAACTGCGGTGCATCGCCTTGCATGTCCAGGTCTGAAACAAGTGCTACATTTTCAAGGAAGGCCTCAAGCGTCTGATCGTCTGAAAGTTTTTCAAACTCCTGCACCGCTCCCAGGAATTCAAGCACGTTCTCCCGCTTGGCGATCAGTTCTTCATCATTGGTGTCCTCATATTGTGCAAGCAACCCGCTTTCGTCCAGCACCAGCCTGATAAATTCAGTCAACGGAAGATGATCCTTCATAACGGTCAGCTTGTTAATCATTGACACAAAATCACTGACACATTTACGCGGGCGGGAGGAAAGTTCTCCCGGCAGATCTGTCAGCGCCGAAAACAGCGAAATGTTTTGCCTCAGGGAGTGTTTTTCAAGCGTCGCGACTGTCGCCTCACCAATGGACCGCTTAGGAACATTGATAATGCGCTTTAAGGATACCTCGTCCAGCGGATTGGTTAACAGCCTCAAATAGGCAACAATATCGCGTATCTCGCGCCTGTCATAGAAACGTGTCCCTCCGTAAATACGGTAAGGAATGCCAGCACGCATTAACATTTCTTCTGGCACCCGGCTTTGAGCGTGCATGCGATAGAGGACGGCAATCTGGCCATAGGGAAGTCCCTTTTGGTGCAGTACCCGGATGCGCTCACATACCCAAGCGCTTTCTTCATGTTCGTCGCTTGCGCTGCAAAACTTGATTTTCTCGCCTTCACCCAAGTCCGTCCAGAGGGCTTTTTCCATTCGCCCCTGATTGTTGGAAATAACAGCATTGGCAGCATCTAAAATAGTGGAGGAGGATCGGTAATTCTGCTCCAGCTTGATCACCTTAGCCTCGGGAAAATCCTTTTGAAACTCAAGGATATTGCGAATATCCGCTCCACGCCAGCCGTAAATGGACTGGTCATCGTCACCGACAACACAAAGATTCTGGCTTTCCTGGGTCAGCAGACGCACCAGAGAGTATTGAGCAAAGTTTGTATCCTGGTACTCATCGACATGCACATATCTGAACCGGCGCTGATAGTAGCTGAGCACCGGCGGGTGATCCACCAGCAATTGCAGTGTCTTTGAGATCAAGTCATCAAAATCAAGCGCGTTGGCGTTTTTCAAAGTAATGTCATACGATTTGAAAATATCATGTATTTTCTGTGATCTGAAATCTTTATGGCTCTGCGCAAACCATTCATCAGCATTCAGCAGGCGATTTTTAGCATCGGAGATAATCGATTTTACCTCACGCAATGGCATTAGCTTATCATCGATATCCATGCGTTTAAAGATATCCTTCAGCACACGCATCTGATCGTCGTCATCATAGATCACAAAAGAACGCTGGTAGCCAATTTTCTCGATATCGCGCCGCAGAATACGCACGCAAATCGCATGGAATGTCCCTATCCATGCACCCGAGGCGCTGCCGCCCGTCAGTTTGTCCACACGATTGAGCATTTCTTTGGCGGCCTTGTTGGTAAAGGTCAGCGCCATGATAGAAGCCGCAGGCACACCTTTTGACAGGAGGCTTGCGATACGATAGGTCATGGTGCGCGTTTTACCGCTGCCCGCGCCCGCTATAATCAGCAACGGTCCTTCAGTGGTCTGCGCCGCTTGACGTTGCATAGGGTTAAGCTCATGTAAATCCATCGATGTTCCTCTTTAATCTATTTTCATGGAAGACAACGAAAAACCAAGCACAGCTTGTATCTCTGTCCGCGCACATATGGTCACATATGATTATAGCATAAAATCAGTCTTTTTTAAACCGCTCAGCGCACCGGACCAGGCAGATCGACAGGCAGATCGGTTTCCGAGAATGGATCATCCGAAATATATGCGCTCAGATTGATGCGCTCAGGATCCTGTGCTTTGGCGCTCTTGCCAAGCAACTTCCGGTCGTTATTCGAATCGCGCACCATCGGAGGGTTAATGGAAAAATCGATTTGTGCAGTCTGCCGCGGTTGGGTCAGCGCGTGCACCGTTGTAAAGGGGGTATGCATACGCCGGGCATAATCCTGTGCGATTTCACTTCTAATGCCCCAGTGCATCGGGAAAAACAACCTGGGCTTTTTGGCCATGATAAAGTGATTGGCCCCGGCGTCATAAAAGCCGCCCAGGTTGGGATCTACCGGAAACATGCAAATATCAATTCTATCCTCTCGAATAGATGCTACCGTACGATAAAACTCATCCTCTGAACGGGTAATCTCCCGCAGAGTACTCTGTTCACGCCAGTGCCACAAGTTAAGATCGCCCGCATGAAAGATATGAATCCCGGCCACCTTGACCATAAAGGATACACCAGCGTCCGTGGAGCCGTATGCCGTGATCTGAGCCCCGGCCGCCTTCAGGCTGTCTCCCCTTTGCATCAGATGAAGGTTCTTTTGATCCTCTGCAGAAGCGCCCACTTCCGCCGCAGCCACATATGTAATCGGGAAACTGCGGCTGAACTGCCAGACAGCCGGATCATTGTGTTCCACCGAGGTTCTCGGCACAAAAACAATAATGTTATTAAACCCCTTGAAATCCTTATCGTTCAGCCAGAGCTCCTGGGGCACATGTTCCTGCCAATAGCTAAAAATCAGCAAGGTTTTACCGACCGCCACCGTAAAGCCAGATTGATAAAAAAAAGTAACCGCTGCGTGTTTTGCCATCCGAATTATTCCTTTACTGATTCTCTGAACGCTTCATAAAGCACACGCCCCTGCACATCGGGCATCTCAAGTCGCAGTGCGTAGGCCAATGTAGGCGCAATATCCACCACATGAGCAGCATGAAGTCTGGCTCCCTGCAGAAATGGCGGTCCGCTCAACCACAGAAGGCACTGGGCAGCCGGATGCTCCGGCCCAAACCCATGGTTGGCACGGTGCGGTTCTTCTTTGAAATCGTCAACATACTCGATACCTTCCTCAGGCTCAACGGCCAGCACAATCCCCTTGGGGGCATGCATGGCGCGCAGTTGCTGGCGTGTATAAATCGTTTTGATATATAGTTGGGCCTGGTTCTCCTGGAGGATCTCCATCACCCTGTAATAATCTCCGCGTTCACAGTGTATATAAGCCCCCAACCCAAGCGTCTGCGCGCGAGCGGGCACCCCATTTGTTACCAGCCAGGTATCAAGCGCAAACTCGCGTGCAATGTCAGCCTGTCCATGATCACTCATGACCGCTATAATGGTGTCTTCCATGACCCCCGCGCTCTTCAGCGCCTTAAGAAGGATGCCCACATTATGATCCAGACGGAACAGGGCTGCTTGTGCCTCTTCTGAATGAGTGCCGAATTGATGTCGTGTCGCGTCAAGATCCACAAGGTGGATGGAAAGCAGGTCCGGCATGTGCCGGCTTCTTCGCCTGGGGCCGGGATCAATCTTGCTCTTTTCTGGATTATATTGTTTATCGATCATTTTTTGGGCTATCAAGGTCGCAAAGCTGTCAAGATGCGGTTGCTTGGTGCTGATGCGCTGTTTGCCGTACTTCAACTCATTTTCAAGCAACCACCAAAAGCTGCCGTAACGCAAAATCTTGGATGTCTGGTTTTCTCCAGGCAAAGCATGCACCTCTGGAAAATTATAACGAATGGCGCTATTATGCCCGCTGACCGGCCACAGAATAGAGGCTACCTCACGGCCCGCGCGCGTGGCGGCTTGATGGAGAGTGGGCACCTGTATATCCTGCACATCCCAATGCCAGGCTCTCTTTACAGCGGGAATATCAGGAGCATACTTCTCGTTATGAGGAACGCCGTGCTTATCAGGGTAGCATCCGGTGATGATGCTGGTGTGGATTGGATAGGTCAGGCTTGGATAAATTGTCTGTACATGCTCACAAAAAACACCACTGTCAGCCAAAGCTCCCAGGTTTGGCATTGATAACAATGTTTTCGCATCCGACTCAAAGGCCGCATCCAAGCTAATCATCAATAGGCGCAATGTTTAACGCCTCCGTCCAATCAATTTTGATATACCAAACACTCCAAATATCCAGCTCAAGGGGCTGCAACCGCACCCCTTTCTGTGTCCTCTTTTGCTGAAAATTGAAGACAGAACCAAACCGATAATGATAATGCTTCCCAGGCCCAGGCCCTTCTCCTCCCGCTCAGCCCGTATGTTTGCGGCAGCCTGATCTTTAGTTGATACCGACTCGCCCAACATAAAATCAAGTATATTGACTCCCTTGTTTTCCTGTGAGGATGTTGTTGCCTGCGGCAGGGTATAACCAAAAAGGCCCTGCAGATTCATCCCTTCCCCAGTCTCCTTGCCAAGCGCCTCAGCCATACCGAGCAAAAAGTTTCCGACAGCCTGATCATACTGTCTGTTCAAAAAAGGGACACGGAAGTATTTTGAAAGCAAGGTATCACGGATGTCTTTCCCGAGCACTTTATCCGCTTGTAAGCCGGCTTCCAGGGAATAGCTTTCTTCCCCTACGACGATTAAAAGCAATACGCTGTTTTCAGGATCAGGCAGTTTTCGCAACAAGCGGCGGGCATAGTCTCCCGGCTCCGCTCCGCCCAAGAAATGCCGGATTTCCACTGCTATATGCAATCCGGTCTTGCTTTCCACCATACGGATGAGCTTGTTTGCATCATCCTGTGTCTGGGCAGCCAGCACTGCCGCTCCGTCACGAACAGGAGCCGGCGCTTCGGCAATCCCATAAAGAACCGGACTCATCCAGAGCGTCAGACACACAGCGGCAAGCAAAAATTTTTTCACGGTGTATCCTCCTGTACAATAAACTGCTGAGCTTTATGGATGCCCAGTATCCCTGCGAGTCTGCCCGAGAAGCGGCTTTTCATGCTTTCATTAAAGGCCGCAGCATGGCGGTTGTACTCCGCCTGCTCAGTCAGGCGGGCGCTTTCCTGCAAGGCTTGCGGTAACATCTGCATTGCATACATGCTGTCCCTTTCATCTGCCTGCAGGGATAATTGGGTGCTTAAATGACTGAGCAAAGCTTTGGCATCACGTTCAAAGCGCTCATTGCTCTGAGCCAGAACTTCAAAACTGTCATTCTTTTCAAGCGCCTTAATATCTTCCCGCAAGCTGCGTATCAGCGCATCCTCCCCGGAAAGATGACGCTTGGCCACCGTAAGAATGTTGTTGCCGATTTCCCTCCTGGCGCCCAACATATCGTAAAGTGTATTCATGCTGCTTTCAACCTGGCTTCGCTCGGAAGACCACCCCTTGTAGGCCCCCCACAGAACCGCGGCTGAAAGCAAAACAAGCATAACAATGAAAGCCAGTACGGCGTTTATTTTTTTATGCATCAACTTTTCTGCCTTCTTATCGACCGCTGATCAGGCGGCGCTTCAGTTCATCTTCCATTTGGCTAAGTGCCTTTTCGGCATCGCGGCGCTGCTGACGGCCATCTTCCTGAATGCGCACAACCTCGTTCATTGTATCAATCAGGCTTTGGTTGGTCTCCACCAGGGTCTGAATATCGATGATTCCCCGCTCAGCCTCCTTGGCCGTCTCAATGGTGCCCATCTTAAGCGATTCGGCATTCTTCTTAAGCAGCTCATTGGTCATATTGGTCACAGCGCGCTGGGACTGCATGGCATCCCTGCTATGCTCAAGCCCGATAGCCAGTACCATTTGGTTTTTCCATAGTGGAAGGGTATTGACCAAAGTAGATTGGATGCGCTCAATCAGCAGAGCGTTATTGTTTTGCAGCAACCGGATCTGCGGCGCCATCTGCATGGATATCTGACGAGTCAGCTTCAGATCATGCAGTTTCTTTTCAAATCGGTCAGCTGCGGAGTTCAGATCGTTCGCCTTCTGCGCATCCATCGCGTCGCCCGTTTGCTCAGCGTGAGCCCGGGCTTGCACGACTTCTTCAGCGCGGAATGAAGCCAGGCGCTCCTCGCCTGCGATGATGTACATGGTCAGCTCCTTAAAGTACTGTATATTCATATCGTACAGATGATTGAACATCGCAACATCCTTTAACAGCTGCACCTGATGCCCTTCCAGTGTGCCCGCAATATTTTCCACATTTTTCGACACTGTATCAAAACGTGCGCGGACTTGCTCTATGTATTTTTCCGGTTTGCTGAACCAGGCCCGGACACCTTTGGGCTTCTCAGTTGCGCTTTCAAAGTTCTGCAGCTCACCGATCAGCTTGCTCATCATATCGCCGACGCTTCCGGCATCTTTGTTTTTAATGTCAGCCAAAATGGTATCCGCAAAGTCGGAAACCTTCTTCTGCGCATCCGCGCCGTAGAGCATCACATGCTGTGAGTTGCTGATGTCGATCTGCTTTGAGAAGGATTCGACCGCCTTTCGCTCCTCATCGCTCAGCCCGCTGTCCAGCTGTTTGGCAATGGCCGCCTGAACATCCGCCGCAAGCTGCTCGTCAGCCGATGCCTTGTCCAGTTCATCCATCACTTTCTCCATCTGCTGCTTATCACCGGCAGAGGGTGTAAGGGTTAGAACCGGAAGCTCAGCCATCACCTGGGCTTGTGTTTCGTTCGCGAAGTTCTTATTATCTTCCGACATAGTTTAGTCCTCCTTTTTTTGTTGTGCCCCGGCACCTGCCCCACCGAACATGGAGATGGGTTGGCCGCTGAGCCCATCCTGCTTCAACATGGTTTCCAATACATCAATGTCTGTAGATATGTCCAAAATATCATCCTGATACAAGGTGTTGAGCTGCTTTTTCAATGCGCCGATGACCACATCCATCGCAGACTCAATCTTTTCCTTCACATTCTCTGCTTCACGGCCGGATATCCTGCGCTCGTCCATCTTGCGATAACCACGTAACATTTTCAGCGTGGTTGGAAGATAATAATCCATAAATCGGCGGATCTGGGGCCCTTTGTCCGGCTGCTCAACCACAGTACGGAAAATCTTATTGGTGATGCTCTCCATTTCGTCGATCTGCCGCGATAATGCAGGATCTGGAATCAGCCGGTTTTCCTCTACTATCTCTGCCAATATACTCCGGCCGCGCTCGATCAGCTGATCCACCTGTTCGTTTCCTGTCTTTGGCAAGTCATCCATCGCGGGCATGCGCTTTGAGGTGTCCAGGCCTGATCCCATGATTTGAGCTACACGGCCTGCCAGAAGGGCAGCCGCCGCCATCAGCAGATAGTGGGGCCACTTATACAAGGGAAGGACGGCGGCATAAGCAAGCCCGGTCAAGCCGGCAGCCAGAAAACCCCAAATCCATCCTTTAACGAGCGATTTTGATTGGTTGACCTTTGCCAATGTTACGCCTCCTTTTCACATGATAAAATACCATATTTTACCGAGTGAATTATAGCATAAACCCAGATTTCAAACAAATTAAAAATCCCTCTTTTTTATCTCATCATTTCTATGTTATAATGCCTTCGCACTACGCCTGAAAAGTGAGGAAGATCATGATAACGATTGGCATCAGCCCCGACTGGGATACAAAAAAGGGGCGTATCAACATTCCCAACGATTATATCAGCGCTGTGATGCGCGCAGGGGCACTGCCGCTGCTTTTCCCGCTTGTTGACGATGTGACGGCCTGGAAAGCCATGATCGACAAGGTTGACGGTGTAATTTTTTCCGGCGGTGAGGATATTGACCCCCAGCACTTTGGTGAAAAAGTCCATCCCGCCTGCGGCGAAATCATCCCTCTGCGTGACGCGCAGGAACTTTATGGTTTCAAATATCTGCTGTCAACCGGCAAACCTTTTTTAGCTATCTGCCGCGGTATTCAGGTAATGAACGTAGCTTTAGGCGGAACCTTATACCAGGATATTCCCTCCCAGCTGCCTCAGATCACCATCCGGCACTCACAGCCTGAAACTGCCAACGGCGCCCATCAAGTGGATTTTGTATCCGGTACGTTGCTGCACAGTCTGGTTAAAGCGGACAGGCTGCCCGTTAACAGCCGACACCATCAGGTAGTCAAGGATGTAGCTCCGGGCCTGCAAGTCAGCGCCTGGTCAGAGGACGGTCTGGTTGAAGGGCTGGAGTTTGCAAACGGATATCCCGGCATTGGCACGCAATGGCATCCGGAAAACCTGTCCGGTCACAGCGAACACATGCAAAATTTATTCAACTGGCTGGCCGTTGAGGCCGCCAAACTCTCGTGACCATCGCCCTGGTATCTGATCTTCACGGCAACATGACTGCCGTGGAAGCGCTTGAGTGGGATCTGAAAAAGCGCAAGGCAGATGCTATATGGTGCCTTGGGGACTTGGTGGGGAAAGGTCCCAGCAACGACAGGACCTTTGATTGGGCTCTTGCCAACTGTGATCTGATTCTGCGCGGAAACTGGGACGAGGGAATCGGAATGAAATTGTTCCCAAACGATGCATTTTATTATGATCAGCTGGGTGAAGACAGGCTTGTCAGGCTTCTGACCTTTCCGATTGAGCACCACACCCGCCTGAGCGGGCGCAATATACGCCTGTTTCACGGCCGCCCCGTCATGAAGGAGCTGATCAACCCGCACCTCAGCCCGGTATCAGAGCTTGATGCTCTGTTTAAGGGAAAATTCCAGGTTGTAGGCTATGCGGATACCCACAGACAAAGCCTTCGAACTCTCTCCTCCGGTATCCTTTTTAACACGGGGTCGGTCGGCAATGGTCTGGGCCAGAACATGGTCCAATACGTGCTGATGGAAGGTGACCCTCAGGATAATGAAGCGCCTTTTGATCTGAAGATGGTCACACTGCCATATGATATCGAACATGCTGTGCTGGAAGCCAAGAATCATCCGGGCCTCCCTAATGGTGATCTGTTCATCAAAGAGATCCAAAGCGGTTTATACGCCAGGCATATACAACGAACGAACTAAAAAAGTCCGCTCAACGGATCAACACAGATCAGCGTT